>CAZDVL010000001.1:0-70259 GCA_964508745.1 uncultured Anaerolineaceae bacterium
GCAGCGCGCGCAGCGTGCGCAGCGCCGCGCGATAGGCCGACAGGCGCAGCCGGCCGGCGCGGGAGGGCTGGGCGCGCACGCCCGCGCTGTTGGCGAGCGCCATCTTGACGACCCGCGCGGGGTCCTGCGCGCCCAGCACCAGGCCCAGCCGCCCGCCGAACGAATGGCCGAACAGCAGCACCCGTTCAAGCGCGTGCTGATTCAGAAACGCCAGCACGAAATTCGCATAGTCATGAACGGACCAGGCATCTGGCGGCGGCGGCGTGGCGCCGAAGCCGGGCAGGTCCAGGCTGTAAACGCGGTAGCCCAGCGGAGCCAGGCGCTGCGCCAGCGGCTCGACGAGCTGCATGCTGGCCCCCCAGCCGTGCAGCAGCAGCACGGGGGGGCCGTCGCCGGTGACGGCGCAGGCCGTTGGCAGGCCGCTGACATGAACGATCATTCGACCTCGATACGCGCGCCAAGCGCTTTAAGGCGTGGGATCACGCCGCCGAAATTGTGTTCCAGCGCCTGCGCGTTGTCAATCACTGACGTGCCGCTGGCGACCAGCGCCGCCGCCAGCATGCCCAGCCCGGCGCGCACATCGGGCGAGTCCATGTAGATGGCGTACAGCGGGGTAGGGCCGACGACGATCGCCCGGTGCGGATCGCACAGGACGATCTGCGCGCCCATCGCTTTGAGGCGGTCCACGAACAGCAGGCGGTTGTTGAACAGTTTTTCGTGAATCAGCGAGGTGCCCCGCGCCTGTGTGGCGATCACGGTGGCCAGCGCCACCAGGTCCGACGGGAAGCCGGGCCAGATCGCCGTTTCGATAGAGGCGTCAACGTCCTCTTCGCGGTTAGAAACGGCGAGCTGGTGGTGTTTGGGCACAAAGACCACGTTCTCGTCGGTGTCGAGCTGAATGCCAAGCCGCCGGTAGATGCGGTCAATCATGCGCAGGTCGTCCAGCCGCGTGCCTTCGATCTGGACGCGCCCGCCCGAAAGGGCGGCGACGCCCGCCACGCTGGCGGCCTCGATATGGTTGGGGCCAACCGTTGCCTCAGCCCCGTTCAGCTCCGGCGGGCTGAGCACGCGCAGGACGTTGGAGCCGATGCCCTCGATGTGCGCGCCCATGCTCTCCAGCAGGAGCGCCAGCTCGCGGATATGCGGCTCGCAGGCGGCGTTGCTGACGATGGTTTCCTTGCCCAGCGCAGCCGCCAGCATGAGCACGACGGCGGTCGCGGTCACGCTGGCCTGCGCCAGAATGATGCTGCGGTAATCCCACTGCGCCGCGCGGCACTCGACCGCGCCGCTGGCGGTCACAACGTCCAGGCCCAGGTCGCGCAGCGCCTCAAGGTGCGTGCGGACGCGGTTAAGCGGAAAGTCGAACTCAAGGCGGACGTGCTGGCGGCGCACCAGCAGCGGGGCCAGGAACAGGATCGGGCCGATTGAGGTGGACGTATCCGCCTCGGTGAGCACGCGGCCCGTCAGTTGGCCCGTCCGGATCGTCAGGGCGCCTTCGTCGCCGCACGCGATCTGCGCGCCCAGCCGTTCCGCCAGGGCGATAACGGCGCGCGTGCTGACGGTCACCGGCACATTGCGCAGCGTGACCGGATGTTCGGTCAGCAGCGCGGCTGCCAGCAGCGCCATCGCTGCGTTAGGGTTGCCGGCGGGCTGGTAGATGCCATTAAGCGGCTGCCCACCTTCGACGTGAATGCGCATATCGCCTCACTGCTTGCGGTCTGGCGCGGATTATACCAGACACCGGCTAAGGCATCAGCGTGACATTCGGCGCGCGCCCGGCCTGCCGCCGCCCGCGAACGGGCGTCACGGGCGGGCATTCCCAGGCGCTGGCTTCGGTTTGCGCGCGCGCCGCGGCGAATTTGGGCAGGACGCCGCAGGCAAAACACCGGTCGCGGCAGTCCGCGCGCGTTTCACCGCGCAGGCTCAGGCGATAGTCGTCGAGCAGGAACTGCTTGCGAACGGCCGCGTCAATGTGATCCCAGGGGAACACCTCGTCGGGGCTGCGCTGGCGGTGGGTATAAAACCAGGGGTCGAGGCCGGCGTCGGCGAACGCCTGGAGCCACAGATCGTGGCGGTGGTAATCCTGCCAGGCATCGAAGCGGCAGCCCATCCGCCAGGCGCGCTCGATCACCTGGCTCAGGCGGCGGTCGCCCCGGCTGAGGAAGCCCTCAAACTCGCTTTCCTGAACGTCGTTCCAGCGCAGGTGCAGCCCGCGGCCGCGAAGCTGATCCTTGAGCAGGTTCTGCTTTTTGCGCACGTCCTCCGGGGTGGCCTGGGCGACCCACTGGAACGGCGTGTGCGGTTTGGGGATGAAGGTGCTGACGCCAACGTTGACGTTCGCCTTGCCGCCCAGAAGTTTCTGGCCTTCGCGCAGCACCGCTTTGCACAGGTCAATGATGGCCCACACGTCCTCGATGGTTTCGGCCGGGTGGCCGATCATGAAGTAGAACTTGATCGTGCGCCAGCCGCGCGCGTAGACGGCGCGGGCGGTTTCCAGCACCTGCGCGTCGGGGACCGATTTGTTGATGATGCCGCGCATTTTCTCGGTGGCGGCCTCCGGCGCGAAGGTGAAGCCGCTGCGGCGCGTGTCGCCCAGGCTGTCGAGCAGGTCGGCGCTGGCGCTTTCGATGCGCAGGCTGGGCAGGCTGATGCTCAGGCCGGAGCCGCCGTAGGCCGCGCGCACAGCCCGCACCAGTTCGTGCACGTCGCCGTAGTCCGACGACGACAGGCTGAGCAGGCTCACTTCTTCGAAGCCGGTGCTGCGCAGCACAGCGCCGACGGCTTCCACCACTTCCTGCACCGGCCGCTCGCGCACCGGGCGCGTCACCATCCCGGCGTGGCAGAAGCGGCAGCCGCGCGTGCAGCCGCGCATAATCTCAATGGGGGCGCGGTTGTGAACGGTGTCAATGTTGGGCACCAGGAACTTCGTGAACGGCGGCGGCAGCACCGGCACGATGCGCTTGAGCACGCGCTGCGGCGCTTCGGCCGTGTTCGGCGTGACGCTGGCGACAGTGCCGTCGGGGTGATAGGCGGCGTCGTAAAAGCGCGGGACGTAAACGCCCTGGACGCGGGCCAGCGCCCGGAGCTGCTCCAGGCGCGGCAGGCCGCGCACCAGGCGCACCAGGCGCGCAATCTCAACGATGATTTCCTCACCCTCGCCGATCACAAAGGCGTCAATGAAGGCCGACATTGGCTCAGGGTTGTAGCAGGCGTGGCCGCCGGCGATCACCAGCGGGTAAGATTCGTCCCGCTGCGCGCTGGTCACCGGCATGCCGGCCAGGTCCAGCATGTTCAACACGTTGGTGTACAACTGTTCGTAGGGCAGGCTGATGCCCAACAGGTCGAAGTCGCGGACGCGGCGTTTGGTTTCCAGCGTGTACAGCGGAATGCCCTCGGTGCGCATGACGGCTTCCATGTCGGCCCAGGGGGCAAAGACGCGCTCCGCCAGCATGTCCGGCTGCTGGTTAAGCTGGTCATAGAGCAGCATAATGCCCAGGTTGGACATGCCCAGGTCGTAGATGTCGGGGAAGGCCAGGGCCGCGCGCACAGCGACGGCGTCCCAGCTCTTGACCACGCTGTTGTATTCGCCGCCCACATAGCGGCCGGGCCGCTCGACGCGCAGCAGGACACGCTCCAGCGTGCTTTCGATCTGTTCGGGGCGCATCGAGGCCGCTCCTCGCGATCAGCTTGCAGATGGAAGTGCGCAATGTGCGCATTATAACGAGTATCAGCGATGGCCGCAGGTTTGATCGCCGTGACCGGCGCGGCAGCGCCTGCATTTCGTTTATCCTGAGCGCTCTGAATGGTGCTATGCTTATTGATGTTCCGTCCGGCGCTGGCCCGGAAAGCCAGTGTGTGCGGGAGGATAAAAACGCATGAACGCCGATTACATCCGTTTCCTGCTGCAGTATAACTACGACATGCACCAGCGCGTGTGGGCCTGCATTGACCACCTGAGCGATGAGCAGTTTGTTGAGGAAACCGACTACTCGCTGCGTTCCGTGCGCAATCAGATGGTGCACGTCATGGGCGTGGACGAGCGCTGGCTGGCGCGGGTGCGCGACGAGCCGCTGCCAGCGCGCCCGGACGCGGCCGATTTTCCGACGCGCGCGGCGGTTCGCGCTTACTGGGACGCCGTTGAAGGGCGGATGCGCGCCTACGGCAGCGCGGTGGATGATGCGGCGCTTCAGGTTGTGTGCCAGTTCGACATGCCGCACCGCGGCGGCAGGAAAGCCACCCTTGTCTGGCAGATTCTGGCGCATGTGGTGAATCACGGCACCGACCACCGCGCCCAGGTGCTGGCGCTGCTGCACCATTTTGGCGCGCCAACGCTGGAACAGGACCTTATACTGTATCAGTGGGATACGCCCGCGTCCTCACAGCCGCGCGCATGAAAGGGTGCTGCCGATGGAGTGGGAGTGGTTCGACCGCCTGGCCGACAGCCCGAACGTGGAGCAGGCATTGTGCGCCAGCGGCGATGGCCGCGTGCTGCGCGCCAGCCGCAGCCTGACGGATGACATCGAACGAGCTGCCGCCATGCTGCAATCGGTGGATGTGCTGCTGCAGGCGCCGAGCTGATCGCCGCCGTGCGCGAGTGGCTGCGCGGGCGTTCAGCGCTGCGCTGATAATTTTCACATATTTTTAGTGAGACCCCAACACTCCCGCGCGGCGAGTGCTGTTATACTGTGCATAAGACTTTGTGAAACAGGTTGCTGACGGGAAAGGGAACAGGGCGTGCGCGCAGTTTTGGGGGTCCCGACGGGCGGCGAAGGGCAGAACAAGCCACAGGCAGAAGTCCGCTGCCCGTACTGTCAGCGAGCGTTTTACACCCCTGATGACCTGACGCTGCATATTGTGACGCGCCACACGCAGCTCAGCATCCGGCGCGGCCCATCGGCCCCGGCGGCTAAGTGACGCCGCGTACGGCCGCTAAGCGGCGGTCGCGCTCGGCTGGCGTCACCTGATCCGGGTCAAGCGCGCCGATGCGTTCGATGCAGAACGACGCCGCCACCGCCCCCATCGCCGCCGCTTCCTCAAACGATCTGCCCTTCACAATTCCCGCGAGCAGCCCCCCACAATAGGCATTTCCCGCCCCGGTCTGGTCGGTGACGCGCGCCGCTGGCGCGGCGGGGATATGGAATACCGCGCCGTCGCGCTGGGCGGCCAGCGAGCCATCCGCCCCCATGCGCAGCGCGACCGCCTGCGCGCCGTCCGCCAGCAGCGCCTGCACCAGCGCCTCTGGCGACAGCCTGCCGTACACCGCGCGCGCCTCGCTCAGGTTCGGCGACACCAGATCAACGCCTGTCTGCCGCAGCGTTTGCGCGAGGCGCCTGTGGCTGCCGGCGATCATAACCTGCTGCAGCGGCTCCCACAGGATGTAGCCGTTGAGGATGGGCCGCCAGGCGGCGACGCCTTCAAACCCCTGGAGCAGATAGTACCCGCGCGCGTGGCGATAAACCGGCGGCAGGTGGTCGGGCCGCGCGCCGGCGATGTAGGGCATGATGGGGTCGGAGCGGTAGAGTTCGCGGCGCGTGCCATCCGCCTCGAAGATTTGCCAGGCGCGCGCCTGTGGATAGTCAACCGCGACCAGGCCGCGCGTGTCGAAATGGCGTTCCAGGCGCGCGGCGGTGTCCGGCGGCAGGCCGTGCCCGACCAGCGCCACGATGCCGGGGCGCTCGTCCCAGGCCGCCGCGCCCATCAGCGCGTGGGTGACGCCGCCGCCAAGCTGCGCCATGTGCGTCTGGCCGTCCGGCAGCACGATGTCGTCAATGAAAATTGAGCCGATGCCAACCAGGCCCGGCGCGGCGGCGTTCTGGGGGTTCATTGGGCGTGCAGCGCCGCTGCGATCAGCCCGGCGGCGCGCGCGTTGTTGATCAGCAGCGCGGTGTTGGCGCGCCGCGATTTGCCCTCGGTCAGCTCCAGCACGCGGCCCAGCACAAACGGCGTGATTTCTTTGCCGTGCACGCCCCGCGCGGCGGCCTCGGCCGTCGCCTGTTCGATGGCGGCCTCGGCGACGCTGGCCGGCAGTTCGTCGGCGGCGGGCACTGGCACCGCGACCAGCAGCCCGTGCTGCGCCCCTAACTGCCGGGCGGCGGCGATGATCTGCGCGGCGGCGGCGGGCGTTTCAACGCGGACATCCACCGGCAGGCCGCTGCTGCGGCTGTAGAACGCCGGCAGCGTGTCTGTTTGCAGCCCGATGATGGGCACCCCCTGCGTTTCCAGCACCTCAACCGTCAGCGGCAGGTCAAGGATGGACTTCGCGCCGGAGCAGACCACGGCCACGGGCGTGCGGCCCAGTTCGATTAAGTCAGCGGACACGTCGAACGGCTGGCCGCGATGCACGCCGCCGATGCCGCCTGTCGCGAACACGCGCACCCCGGCCATGTGCGCCACGATCATTGTGCCGGCGACAGTGGTCGCGGCGTCCTCGCCCAGGCCGACGGCGATCGGCAGGTCGCGCCGGCTGCACTTGCGCACGCTGCCGGCGGGCCGCTGCGCCAGACGCTCGATCTCGGCCTGCGCCAGGCCGACGGTGACGCGGCCCCGCAGCACCGCGATGGTGGCGGGAACAGCCCCGCCGGCGCGAACGGCCTCCTCCATCGCCAGCGCCGTTTCGAGGTTGATCGGGTAGGGCAGGCCGTGCGTGATCAGGGTTGATTCCAGCGCCACGACCGGCTGCCCAGCGGCGAGCGCGGCGGCTACCGGCTGTGCGAAGTCAAGCTCAGGGTTCATTGCTGTGCTGTCCGTTCAGACACAAATAAGGCGCGGCTATTGTAGCACGGCCGGCCGCAAAACGGCCCGCTCAGTTTCGAGCGGGCCGCGCTGTTGATGGGCTTGCCGGGGAAAACGCCTGCCGGCTGCGCTACGGGATAACCTGGATGGCGTCCACGTTGAAGCGCAGGCCAGGCGTGCGGTTTTCCAGGATGATGTGGTGGTTCTGGTTCTGGCCCAGGCCGTAGAACGCGATGGGCGAGAAGTATTTGTACGGGCCGTACTGGCTGAAGTTGGAACACTGCATTTCGCTGCCGCTCTCCGCCAGACAGACGCGCACGTCGCTGCTGTTGGCGTAGTTGAACTGCTGGTACAGCGTCAGGCCGTTGCCCCTGATGTACAGGCTGAGGGTCGAGCCAGCGCGGATGGTGAACTGTTCCGTCTTGTTCCACGGGCCGTAGGGCGGCCCGTAGTACACATACGGCGGGGCGCCCCAGGTGCCCGCCGGGCCGAAGCTGGCGGCGGCGCTGGTGAGCAGCTCGGCGTCGTCGTACATGCCGGGGGTCAGCGGCGCGTTGGGCGCGCGCCCGCCTGCGCCGTTGTCCACCGTCGCGACATCGCCCATGATTGCGATCGCGTCCACGTACAGCCACTCCCACACCGAGATCGCGCCGTCGGACTGCTGCGCCGCCGGTTTGAGCTTGACCTCCACCCGGTAGCGCCCGTAAGGCAGGCCGTAGTAGGACTGGCCATACTGGAAGTGCAGCGCCCCCAGCGAGTCGTTGCTGCCGTTCTGGCAGGTCGGCGCGCCCCAGGCGCTGCCGGTCCACGGCTCGTAGCACACCTGGAAGTCCAGGCCGTAGAGCCACTGCATCGTGCCGATCGAGAAACCGGTGCCTTCGAACTCGAACTTCAGCGCCGCGTTGGGGTCCTGCGTGCGCTGCTGGCCGCCGCCCACCGCCCAGGGGTGCTTGCTGATGGGAACCGCGAAGCCCTGCTGCCAGGCGCCGGTCTGCTGAATGAGCGAGCCGTCGGCGGCGTTGAACAGGTAGTCGTCGTACACGCCCTCGGTGAGCGTGCGGCCGGCGATCACCTGGAAGCCCGCCACGTTGAACAGGCCGGTCGTCAGCGTCGAGAAGGTGACGGTGCGGTTGACAGGCGCGCCGCCGCTGTTGGTCAGGCTGAAGACCTGGAAGCGTGACGCCTGCGCCGTCGTGATGACCTCGCATTTGTCGCGCGCGCCGGTTGTGGCGTCGTAGGCACAGGCCAGAATCTGCGCGCTGTTGCTGTAGGTCGGGTTGCCGGTGTCGAGCACGATGGTGGTCAGGCCGCCGGCAGACTGGGCCGGGACCTGCACCTGCAGCGTCAGCGCGGAGCCGGGGTAGAGCGGCGAGATGCGGCCGAGCGGGTCGCCAATGCCGCGGTAGCTCTGGTTGTAGTAGTAGTAAGCGGGCGCGCCCGTGACACGCGCCCAGCGGTTGGACGGCGTGAACTGGAGGTAAGGCGCGCTGCCGGCGGCGTCATCGTTGTAGCTGCCGGGCGGCACGACCGGCGGCAGCGCTGTGTTGAACACCTGGACATAGTCCACGCGCAGGCGCGCCGGGTAGAAGGGGTAGCGGGCGAAGCCGGGGATGTGCTTGGTCAGCTCCGACCTGCCGTCGTTCAGGTTGGCGACATAGGCGCGGTAGACGCCCGGCGCCAGGCCGCCGACAGTGCGCAGCGTGTAGTAGTTGGGCGCCGGTATCTCGTTCTGATAGTCGTAGCAGTACTCGCCGGTGCCGTCCCAGGTGCCGTCGAAGCTGGCGTCGGGCGCGTAGCAGACGCGCATCTCGCTGCCGAAGATGTCCACGACCGTGCTGACGGCGAAGCCCGTGCCCTCGAACGTGAACTCCAGGCTGCCGCCGCCGGTTGTCTGGGCCGACGGCAGTTCGGTCTGGGCGACGCTGCCGCCGCTGTAGACCGGGCTGTTGAGCGTGGTCCAGGCCCCTGTAAGCTGAAGCGGCGCGCCGGGGTTGGCGCTCATCTGCGTGTTTTCATAGAGGCCCGCGCCCAGCACCAGCGTGTTGATCGTCCGCACTTCAAAGCCGTCCACCAGGAAAAGGCCGGGCGTCAGCGTGCGGAAAACGATCAGGTAGTTGCCTGGCGCTGTGACGTTGACGCCGTTCGTCAGCGTGACGTTCTGCTGGCGCGATGTCCACATGCCCGGCGTGACCAGCTCGCAGGCGAACTGCGTGTTGGGCGCGTCGGTGCGGCGGTAACAGGCCTGCAGCTCGCGGCTGTTGGCGGCGGACTGGTAGCCGGTGTTCAGCGTGACCGTCGTGCTGCCCACCGCCGGCACCGTCACGTGCAGGGCTGCGGCTGCGCCGCCGTAGAGCGGCGAGTACTGCCGGAGGTCGTTGACAACCGCCGTGTAGCTCTGGCCGGTGTACGCATAGGCCGCTGCGCCGCTGAACGTGCTCCAGCGGTTGGCCGGGGCCGTTTGCAGGTACGGCCGGCTGTCGCTGGCGGCGGCGGTGTCGTTGTAGACGCCGGGCGGGACCAGCGGCGGCAGGGCGGCGCCGGCGTCAATGACCTGAACGTAGTCAATGACCAGCCGGGCCGGGAAGATCTGTGTGTTGCGCGGCAGCGTGGGGACAACGACCGATTCGCCGTCGTCGCTGTTTTCGATGCGCACGGTGTAGGTGCCGCGCTCCAGGCCGGCGATCGTGCGGCTGGTGTAGTAGCTGACGCCCACGTACTCGTTCTGGAAGGTTTCGCACACCTCAGCCGGCCAGCCGGCCATCTGGTAGCAGACGCGCATCTCGCTGCCCCAGCGGTCAAGCAGGGTGCCAATCGAGATGCCTGTGCCGGTGAAGCTGAAGCTCAGGCTGCCGCCGATGTTCGGCGTGGCGGGGCTGGCGGGCGGCGGCGTGTCTTTCCTGAACTCGGTGCTGAGGGCGCGCCCGCCCGTGTACGGCGCCAGCGTGATGGTTTTCCAGTCCTCGCTGTTGGCGTTGTTGGCGACGGTGAACAGGCTGAACGCCGGGCTGTTGTAGGTCTTGATGCCTGTGCCCGTCATCAGGAATTCTTCGTGGACACCTGCCGTCAGCGTGCTGCCGGGGATCACCTGGAAACCGGCGATGTTGAAGAAGCCCGGCGTGAGTGTGCGGAACGTCAGGCGGTAGTCTGCGCCCGGCCCGCTGTGGCCGATCTGCAGCGTCTGGTAGCGCATCGTGCGCATGGTGGTCAGCACGCGGCAGGTCCCGTTGTCGGTGGTGACTGTGCCGTCACCAGCCACCTGATCCACGCATACCAGCAGTTGGTCGCTGTTGAGGTAGGACGGGTTGCCGGTGTCGAGGATCACGGTGGCGCCGGGGTCGGTGACGCTCACGCGCAGCGTGGCGACCGGGCCGACGTAGCGGTTTGTGACGTTGCCAAAGTTGTCAGTGATGCCGGTGAACGACTGGTTCGCGTAGGTCAGGGCGCGCCAGTCGGTGATCTGCCGCCAGCGGCTGGCGGGCGCGACCTGCAGATAGGGGCTGCCGCCGTCGGTGGCGCTGTCGTTGAAGCTGCCGCTGGCCACCGCCGGGGGCAGGGGGCTGTTGTAGATACTCACGTAGTCCACGCGCAGGCGCGGGATGTTCCAGGTGCGCGCCGGCAGCGTCGGGTAGACGGCTGAGCCGTTCGTGTCCAGGTGCCGCGCGCGGACGGTGTAGCTGCCCGCCGTCAGCGCGTTGACCGTGCGTGCAGTGGTGTAGTTGGGCGCGGCGGTCTCGTTCTGGTAGATGTAACAGCGCGGGCCGGCGGCGTCGAACAGCGCCGGGTCGAAGGCAGCGCCGCCAAAGTTGGCGCTGATCGTGCCGCTGGCGTAGCAGACTTCCAGCTCGCTGCCGTAGATATCGGTCGTTGAGCCGATCTCGAAGCCGGTTCCGTTGAAGTCGAACACCAGGTAGTCCCCGGCGGTCGAGGTCTGCACCAGGCTGCCGCCGCTGAACACCGGGCTGGGCAGCGTGGCCCAGTTGGGCGTGGCTGCGGTCCAGACAGGGATCGTGCCCTGGGGCGTGTTGTTCGCCAGCATCAGGCCGGCGCGCAGCTTGGGGTGCGTTTCTTCGTAGGTGCCCTCAACCAGCGGGTCGAGGCTGTTGTAGATCGTAACATAGTCAATGACGGCGCTGGCGTAGGGCGGATTGTAGGCGTTGTGCCGCACCAGGACTGAGCGCACCCCCATGCTGGGGAATGCGCGCCCGTAAAGCTGCCGCGCATACGAGATTGTGCTGGCCGGGGGCCAGGTTTCGCAGGCCCACGTGCCAGGGTTGGCGGCGTAGTCGGCGCGGTCGAACTGGCCGTCCTTGCTGCAGATGTCGAGCTGGTTGTAAGGGCTGAGGAACGCGCCGATTTCGACGTAGGCGCCGTTCATGTAGAACAGCATGTCGGCGTTGTCAACGGTGGTGCGCATGCCGTGAATGGCCGTGTAGAGGCCAGAGGCGAGCGGCGACCAGCGGCTGTCGAACTGGAGCAGCGGGTTGTCGTCCTCGTGCTGGCCGACGGGCAGCGGGCTGCCGGTGTTGTAGACATCCACCGCGTCCAGGAACAGCACGCTGGCGTTAACCAGCGTCACCGTGACGATGCGCTCGCTGGTGTCGGGCAGGCGCACGAGCACCGGGTTCTGCTGGCCGAGGACCTGGAGGCAGTTCTGGCCGGGCACAGCCGCGTCGAAATCAACGCCGCTGGCGCAGATTTCCATCGTGGCCCAGCCGTAAACCGCCGGGCGCACGATGCGCACCAGGTCCACGCCAGAGGTGCGGAAGGCGAAGCCCGCGCCCTGACGGTACAAACTCATGTCGTAGTTCTTGCCCGAATACGTGACCCAGGGGCCTTCGACGGTGCTCCAGCCGGTGCCAAAGTAGTAGAAAGGCGTCGTGGTCGGGTCAGCCGTGAACTGTTTGAAGCTGGTTTCGTAGCGCTGGCCCGGCTGGTCCAGCCGCAGCGTCGGGAGCGTGTGGTTGAAAATCTCAAGCGCGTCGAACTTCATGGTGGTCTGCGCCGGGCTGTTCGGCACGTTGGAGATGACCACGGTGAAGTCAGCCGGCGCGGCGCTGAGGCCGATGACGGTGCGCGGCGCTTTGTAGAGCGTATACGGCAGATAGTTGTTATAGGTGCGGCAGGTTCCGGTGCTGCGCACCGCGCTCTCAGTGTGATCAAGGCCGGCCAGCCAGCAGATTTCGGCGCTGCCGGCCAGGTAATCAGTTGTGAAGTAGGCGGCGAAGCCGGTGCCGTTCATCTCGAAGATCACGTTGGCGCCGGCCTCGGTGGTCTGCCGGGCCGCCAGCCCGGACGCATAGCCGGCGAGCGGCCATTTCAGGTCGGTCCAGACGCCGTTGTAGCGATAGGCCGAGGTCGGGCTGCTGGGCAGCAGGCTGAATTCCTCATAGTAGCCGGCGGCCAGCGGCAGGCTGCTGTCGAACACGGTCACCTTGTCGAAGTTGAACGGGCTGTTGACCAGGCTGAAGATCTCGACTGTGTGCGCGCCGGCTGCCACCCAGCCCGCCGCGAAGTCGCTCTCCCTGATCACCAGCGGGTTGGGGGCGGTGCGCAGGTTATGCAGCACACAGTAATCGCTCTGCACGCCGGCAGGCCCGCCGCTGGCGCGGTCCACACAGATCAGCGCCTGCTGCGTATCAATGGTTGGGATCGCCACCCGCGACCACTCGAAGCGGTCGGCGGTGGCCGGAAGCTGGAAGCTGACGAACGGCCCGGCGTTGATGATGCCCCAGGCGACGGTGTGCAGGCTGCGGTTAGAGGCGCGCGCGTCCACCGTGTTGAACGTCCAGCTATCGTCGCGCCCGTTGCCAAAGACGATCGGCCCGATGATGTCGTTTTCGGTGACGCCGGTGGGCAGCGTTGCGGTGGGCTGCTGGTCAAAGACCGTGATCGAGTCGACCACCAGGCGCGCGCCAGTGGGGATTTCCTTGATGATCAGGCGCGCTTCGTGCACATCGTTGAGGCCGTTGGCGAAGCCGTAGAAGGGCCGGAAAGCGCCGAAGGTGGGCAGGTAGACCGCGCCGTCGCCGTTGCGAAATTCCTGGCACACCCAGGCGTTGGCGGCGCTGCTGGACGCCCGGACGCACAGATCGTAGACCGCGCCCTTGAACGTGCGCGTCACGTAATCGTAAGCGCCCTCCAGCGTTGTGCCGATGGCGAAGCCGGTTCCTTTGAACGAGAACTCCAGGTCGTTGGCGGCGGCGGTGGAGGTGGACATGGCGATGCTGCTGGAGGCGCGCACGTCCGTGAGCTGCTGCCAGCTTCCCGCGAACAACTGCCGCACCTCCGGCTCGTTCACGTCGTGGACGCCGGGCAGCAGCGGGTCAGATTCGAACAGGATGGAGAAGGCGTCCACGCGCAGCCAGCGGTAGAGCTGCCGGTTGATGATCTCAACCGTGTGCGCTTCGCCGTCGCGCAGGTCGCGGCAGGAAACGGTGTAGGGCGCGACGCCGTAGTTGGTCAGGCGGTCTTTGCCCTGGGTCACGTCACGCAGGAAGATGGCGCGCGTGGTGCAGGTAAAGCCCTCTGTCTGGACGCCGCTGGTCAGCGCGCGGCCCCGGCGCTCGCCGTTGGGCAGCGGCGGGTCCCACGTGAGGTCGCTGCCGTTGATGCGCAGGTCCCAGAAGCCGCCGACGGGGTATGCCTGCATGTAGAGCGTGAAGCCTTCGCCCACGAAGTTGAACGTGGCCACATCGTCCAGCGCCGTTGTGGTGTGCAGCGTGTTGTTGATGTTCGGCTCGCTGGCCGACGCCGTCCAACTGCCGGGCTTGGCCGGGTTGAGGTTGCCGTAGCTGAAGGCGAAGCTGGTGTCGTCGTGCAGACCGCGATCCGGGATGCTGCCGACAAGCTCCAGGCGCACCCGGCTGGTCACTGTGCCGGGGCCGCCCGGCCCGGCGAACGAGTCGGTCGCCTGATACTCAAAGACCATGAAGCCGCGCTCGTTGGCCGCCGGCGTCAGCGTGATGATGCCGTCCGGCCCGGCGGCGGTGATGCGGCTCTCAATGTAGGCGGCGGGGTTAGCGCCCAGCAGGTTGGGGTTGTAATTCGGCTCAAACGTGACCTCGCGGCCCGCGGTGCTGTCGTTCGCCGGCCAGACGGTCACGCTGCCGTAGCTGAACGGGTAGTCCGCCTGAACGCCGCGCGCGGGCGTGCCGGTGTCGCTGCCGGCTTCGGAGAAGCTGAAGTTGTTGAACTGGACATAGGGGCGCAGCCGCAGCCGAAAGTCGGTCTCTGGCTCGGTGATGAGCCGGTAGGTGGTCCAGGGCGCGCCGCCTGCCGGCTGGGTGAGGCGTGTGTCCTGTGTCGGGGCGATGTTCACTGTGATCGTGTTCTGCACGGCCGCCCCGGAGGTGTCCCGCGCCTCGTAGGTGATGACGACCTGCGCGGCGGGCGCGGTGTAGAAATGCCTTGGCGGGCAGTAGTAGATGTACTGTTTCAGGTCCGACGGAGCGGCCGGGTTCCGGCCCACCTTCAGGCCCTGGCCGCCGCAGAAATCGGTGGGGTCGGTGCTGAAGTTTTCCGGCAGGGGCGAGACGATGCTGAAGGTGTACGGCTCGAAGCCGCCCTCGACGCCGCCGGCGCGCCCGTCGCGTGCGCGCGGGTCAATCAGGAACGCGCCGTTGACCGTGCCCACTGGCTGAACGTCGCCGGGCTGGCCGAAGGTGTCTTCCTGGCGCGCCTCGTTGGTGATCGGCGTGGCGTTGAGCAGAAGCAGCTCATAGGCGCCGATGTCCGGCACGCCGTTAAATACGCGCTGCCGGCCCCGGAAATCCAGCGCCGACGTGAGCACGCTGCCATTGCCGCCGTCTGCGCCGGGGTTCGGGTTGGCGGCGGTGGGCTGGAGCAGTTGGTAATAGAGCGGGTCGGTGATCGCCAGGCCCAGGCGCGGGCCGACGAACTTGGCCGTGTTCGGGTCGGCGGCAGGGTAGCCGGGGGCCGGGTTGACCGTCGTCACGTTGTTGTTGCCCGCCGTGCCCAGCGCCGGGCCACAGTCGCCGCCGGTGCCGGTGGCGGAAATCCAGTTGTTGGTCGCGCCGCTGTCCGGTACGCCGTTAGGCGAGCCATCCGGGAGGCTGGCCTGGCAGGCCGAGTCGGTTGTCGGGTCGTCGGCCAGGTTGGAGAAGTTGTTGCTAAAGAAGATGTTGTTGTGGATATCCCACTGGTTAGCGCCGGTCACTGCGCCGCCTGGGCGCCCGCGCACAAGCATCCCCAGAAAGCCGTTGGTGGTGTAAGCGGCGTCGAGCACGTGGCCGACGACCGTGTTGTGCGTGAAGCGGAAACTGGGGCCGGGGTCCAGGTGAACGAGCGGGCCTTTGGTGGCGTTGTTCAGCAGGATGTTGCTGAACATGTTGACGGTGCCCTGGGCCAGGCTGTCGTTAAGCACCTGCACCAGGCCTTCGCCGGAATTGCCGGTGAACAGGCTGCGCGCGATCGTGCCGCCGCTGCGGTCAAACGTGATCGCTGCGAACGTTGCCGGATCGGTCGCCTGAAGGCGCGTGGTATTCGCGCGGAAGGTGTTGTTTTCCAGCAGCGCGCCGCTGCTGTCTGTGAGTTTGATGGCGGATGTGCTGCTGCTGTCGCTGCCGTTGCCTTCAAACAGCGAGCCGGACACGGTGGCGCCGGCGCTGCTGTCTATTTCCAGCGGCACGGGCAGGTAATACATAAACGTGCTGCTGCGCAGCGTGCCGCCGGTGGCATAGGCGAAGGCGGCGGCGCGCACGGCCGGGAACAGATCGCCGGCGGTGCCGCCGCGCGGGCGCGTGCCGCGAAACTGGAAGCCGCCGACCGTTGTGCCGGTGACGTTGTCGGTGAACACAAGGCCGGCGATGCCGCCGTAGCTGTTGTTGGTAATGATGGTGCTGGCGCCAGCGCCGGGCATCAGGTCGCTGTAGCTGACGATCTGGATGTTCTGCTTGTTGACCAGAATCGGCGTGACGTATTCGCCGGGCAGCAGCACCACGCGGTCGCCCGCGAGGGCGGCGGCGATGGCGTGCTGCGGGTGCAGGTAGGGCTGGCTGAAATTGTCGGGCGCGGGCGTCAGGCTGCCGGTCTGCGAGGACACGTACAGCGTCCTGCCGCCGAAGCCGTCGCTGAGGGCGGCGCCGGGCAGCGCGGGCCGGACATAATTGGGCTGGCCCAGCACCGGCAGGCCGGCGCCGTAGGTCTGGTCGAAGCCGTTGCCGTCGCGGTCAATGGCGTGGCCCTGCAAATAATTCTGGAGCGCATTTGCCGCGCCCACGCCGCTGTCGAAGGCGGCCATGTCGGCGTTGGTGTTGGCGACGAGCAGCGCGGCCATGCCGGCGATGTGCGCGGCGGCGGCGGACGTGCCGTTGAAGCCGTTGGGCGGTGACGGTTCCATGCTGCTGCCAGATGCATCGGCGCAGGCGCTGAGGCCCTGGGCGGGGTCGGACGACGAGTCGCCATAAACTGCGATGTGCGACGGGCCGACCAGATTGGGCTTGAACACGTCCGCCGGGCCGGCGCCGCTGCTGCCGCCAGCGGCATACAGCGGCCCGCGCGAGCTGCTGGGCATAATGGGGTAGGGGTTGCTCTGGCCCTCACTGGCGCGGCCAGGCAGCGCCGAGCAGGCCGCGCCGACGGTCAGCGCGAAAGTCGAGTCGCCGGGGCGGCCCAGCGTGCGCGTGGTGTTGGCGCTCACGCCGGTCGGATAGGCGGTAATCGTGCCGCTGGTCTGGAACTGGAGATAGTCGCTGGCGGAGTCGCCGCCAAGCCTGGTAATGGTCGCCGTGAAAACGGTGGGGGCCGTGTAGCTGCCAGGGATCGTGACCTGCACGCCGGGGTTGGCCGTCAGCGGCACCCGGCTGGCGGCGGGCAGCGTGGCCGCGCCGTCCGTCAGCTCCAACTGGAAATTCTCGCGAACAGCGCCGCCGTTCGGGGCGCTGTCCCAGTCGTTCCAGCTCAGCGAAACGGTGTCACCCGCCTGCGCCGTGACCGTGAACGCCATCGTTGGGCCGGCCCAGTCAAAGCTGGCGTAGCGGTCCAGGTTGTTGTTGCCGGCGCTGGCGATGACCAGCACGCCGGCCTCGCGCGCGGCGCGGATGGCGTCGTGCGGGGTGGCGGGGGCGGCGGCGCTGTAGCTGGTGTTGCCGTCGGTGCCGTCGCCGGGGCCGGCGCTCACGCCCAGGTCAAGCGTGATCAGGATGATGCGGTAGCCAGCCGCGCGCGCCGTGTTAATGGCGGCGGTGAGCTGGGCGGCCGTTGTGGCGGGGAAGGTCGCCACGCGGCTGGTGGGGGCGATGTCGCAGATGGTTTCGACCACACGCGCGCCGTGACTGATGGACGGCCCGACCGCCGCCGCGCTGATCAGGCAGGAACGTTCAGCGACGGGCAGCAGGTTCAGGCCGGTGAAATTGGTGTCAATGACGGCGATGGGCACGCTGCCGCCGGTGACGGCGGCCCAGGCCGGCGCGCCGTTAATCACGGGCGGCGTGTGCCAGTCGTTGGCGCCCAGGATGTCGAGGCTGTGCGGCACGGTGGTGCCCGCGCCGGAGACCAGCACCGGCGCGCCGGCGCTGCTGGCCGCGCTGGATGTCGAGACGGCGCGGGGCGGCAGCACCACGGCCGCCACCTGCTCCGTGTTGACCAGCGCCTGAATGGCCGTCAGCGGCACGCGGGCCTCTACGGACTTGTCCCCGGTGAAATCGACGATGCCGCCGACCTGCTCGACCAGCGCGGCCAGCGCCGCCAGCTCAAGATCAGGGGCGGCGTAGACGACAACATTTACGCGCAGCGCGTCGTCGAGCGCGGGCATGCCATAGTTTGTGGCCAGCGCGAGCGCGGCCTCTGTCTCGCCGCTCAGGTACAGCTCCAGTACCTCGTAGATGGCGCTGTGCAGTTTGGCGGCGTTGGCTTCGGTCAGGCCCAGCGGCGCGGGCGTGGCGGTGGGCAGCAGCTCAGCCGGGGTCAGGTCGTAGACGGCGATGTCGTCCAGCAGGGACGCGGCGGCGCCGCCCGCGCTGAACGCGAGCTGGCCGCTGATCAACGGCGTTTCATCGCTGAAGGTCAGCGCCTCGACGCCGTCCAGCAGCGCGCTGAACGTGCCGCCGGCGGCGTTCAGCGCCAGCGTGTGCCACGCGCCCGGCGCGAAGCTGGCCGGGACGGCGGCGAGCGGCGTCTGCTCACCGCCGGCGGCGGCGCGGTACAGCGCCACCTGCGCGGCTTCCAGCCGCAGCACATACCCGCCGGCGTCGGCGCTGCGGAAGGCGATTTGCAGGCTGCTGCCGGCGTCAGCCAGGCTGAAGCGCGCGTTCAGGGTGAAATCCGCCAGGTGGACGATTTCCGCCGGCGCCAGCGCGCTGCCGGGGTTGAGCAGCAGCGCCCGGTTGTCGGCGGCGGTTTCGACGACGCTCGCGCCGTCAGTGACACTCCAGCCGGCCAGCTCGCCTTCAAAATCGGCGGCCAGGACCGGCGCCAGCGCGCCGGGTTCGTCGGTGCTTTCCGGCTCAACAGTCGCTTCTTCCGTCGCCTCCGGCTCGGTTATCGGCTCGTCGGTGGCTTCGGGCGCGGGTTCTTCGGTGGCCTCAGGCTCCGCCGTCAGCTCTGGCAGCGCCGTTTCGGTGGGGGCAGGCGCGGTTTCCGTCGCGGGTGGGATGGGCGTGGGCGTTTCGGTGGGCAGCTCCAGCCGGTGAATCACCACATCATCCAGCGCGACCGCCGCGCTGCTGTCTGCGCCGGTGATGAACGCCAGCGCGCCGGCGGGCAGCGGCAGCGGGTCCTGGTAGGTGAACTGTACAACGCCGTCCAGGCCGACGGTGAGCGTGTCGCCCAGCAGGTGCACGTTGAGCGTGCGCCAGACGGCCTGCGGCTGCTCGCCCTCAGCCAGCGGCGCGGGCTGCGGCCCCTGCGCCAGCAGCGCGCTGCCGCGATACAGGCTGGCCTGGCCGCTGGCGTCAAGCGTGACGGTGTACTGTTCAGCGCCGGCGCGCAGCGCCAGGCTCACGCTGGCGCCCGGCTCGACGCGCGCGCGCGCCGCCAGCAGCAGATGCTCCCAGTAGAGGTTGTTGACGGCCGCGCCCTGCGCTGGCCCGACGGCGCTCAGGACGCGGCTGGCGCCATCCAGCAGGACCTGCCAGCCAGCGGTGAGCGTCCAGCCGGCGGCGTCGCCGTCCTCAAAATTGTCCTGGAACAGCACCGCGTCGGGCGCCAGCGTCGCCAGCGGGGTGGGGCTGGCCGGCGGCGCGGCGGTCTCGGTGGCCTCCGGCGCGGCGGTTTCGACGGGCGGCGCGGTTGGCTCGGCGGTGGTTTCTGGCGCGGCGGTTTCGGCAGGCGGCGCGGTCGGGCTGGCCGTCTCCTCAGCCGGGGGCGGCGGCTCAGCGGTGGTTTCCTGCGCGCGCGCGACATAAGAGGCCGCTGGCGCGACATAGGTGACGATGAGCGAGATCAGAATAAGTCCGGTCAGAATGGCGTTGACGGCGCGCCGTTGTTCAGGGGTCATGAGAAGAGCCTCCAGCGACCAGCAAGCACAGCAGATGAGGTCAGCACAGCGTTAACTGTGGGCGGATGCGGAACCGTGAAATTCATGTTGAGACTATTATATATGCGCCATTGGCGATTGTTCATCAAGATTGCCGCATCTCGATTACCGCTTAATGCCCGGAAGCGTTACGGGCGATTGTGCGAAATTTGTATAGATTTTACGGCAGACCGGCGCACCAGGGCGTTGTTTCCAGGTGCAGGCGCAGCCGGTGCACGCTGTGCGGCTGCTCGTGGACGCCCAGCTCAGCCAGCAGATCCCTGACGCGCAGGTTGCCGCGCTCGCCAGCGGCGATGTGTGCCAGCAGGGCGCCGCGCTCGTCCACCGTGAGTTCGTAGATCAGCGGGCGCAGGTCGGCTGAACGCGCCCGGCCTTTGTGCTCGCTGTGCTGCACGAGCGCCTCGGCGCCGAGCAGCGCGGCGACGCGGGCGCGCAGCTCGTCGGGTGCGGCGCCGTCGCTGAAGCGAATCTGGTATTCGGCGCTGCGCACCAGCGGTTGAAGCGCCGGCGCGCCGAGCGGCATTTCGTGGATGGCGTAAACGCGCAGCCCTTCCGGGCTGACCGCCGCCAGCCGGCCAGCTAACGTGCCCGGCGCGGTGGGCGCGCGCAGCGACACATCGAGCAGCTCGCACTCGCTGGTGATGCCCAGCGGCAGAGCGGACGCCAGCGCCATGCGCGGGCGGGTGTTAAAGCCGTGCGAATACTGAATGGGGATGTCGGCGCGGCGCAGCACGCGCTCCCAGATTTTCGCCAGGTCCAGGCTGCTGGTGTATTTCAAAGGGCCGGACTTGCCGAAACGGATCGCAAGGCGCTGTTGGGTGGGCTGGTGCTGGCTGCTCATGCCGCACATTATATCGCTACCAGTAAGGACATATGTAAGGTACAATCATCCTAGCACACAGGGCTGGCAGCCGGCCGCCGCGCGGCCGGCAGTTTCCGCCTGAACAGCGTATTCAGACCAGGGCCAGCAGCTTGCAGGGAAGGGCCATGCGCGCGCGACAGACACAGCCAAAGCCGGCCTCCGCCGCCAGCCATGCGCGCCAGACACGGCGGCAGATTGTCCTGCCGGTGCTGGCGGGCGCGGCGTTAATCGCGCTGCTGGTCGGCGTTGTGCTGTGGTTGCCGCAGCGCCTGCAGGTGGGCATTGTCTCTGATTTCATGCTGACCGTGTTTATGCTGTGCCCGGCGGTGATCTGTCTGCTGCCGCTGACGATCCTGCTGCTGGTGGCGGCCTTTGGCGCGGGCCGGCTGCACGACCGCGCCGCGCCGCCGCTGCGCGGCCTGCAGGCACGCAGCGGGAAGCTCGCCGGGCTGGCAGATTCGGCTGCCGCGACAGTTAACCAGCGCACGGTCGTCTATGGGGCGCGGTTGGGCGCTGCGCTGCGTGTGCTGGATATTTTTGAAGACCCGCGACCTACCGCGACTGATGGAGAAGGCAAGGATGAACAAGGCACAGAGTGAGCTTAACCTGCCCGAAGCCGCTGACAGTTGGAAAGCCCGGACCTACGGCATGGGCGTGATCGGCGGCGCGCTGTTCGGCCTGCTGGCGTCTTATCTTTACGCGCGCGCAGCCGACGAGAGCGCGCACCGCAACGCCGGCAGGCCGCCGGCGATCCCGACGGTAACGCTGATCGCCATGCTGCTGTCCGGGCTGGGCCTGATCCGGCAGATCGCCGAGGCGGGCAAACCGAAGGACTAGGCGCGTTCAAGGGGATGCTGAAGTGTGCGGACGGTTTGTGCTGATTTCGGATGTTGACGCCCTGCAGTTGGCGTTCAACCTGACGGATATTCCGCAGGCGCTGCCAGCGCGGTTCAACATTGCGCCGTCGCAGCCGGTGGCGGTCATCGCCAACGACGCGCCGCAGACGCTCGCCCTGTTCCGCTGGGGCCTGATCCCCTTCTGGGCCAAGGACGCGGGCATCGGCGCCAGCCTGATCAACGCCCGCGCGGAGACCGCCGCCGAGAAACCCGCTTTTCGCGCGGCGTTCAAGCGGCGGCGCTGCCTGATCCCGGCGGACGGTTTTTTCGAGTGGCAGAAGACCGACCGGGGCAAGACGCCGCTGTTTATTCACCTGCGCGACCGGCGGCCGTTTGCCTTCGCCGGGCTGTGGGAGGTCTGGTTCAGCCCCGAAGGCGACGAGCTGCGCACCTGCACCATCCTCACCACATCCCCGAACAGCTTTATGGAGCCGATCCACAGCCGCATGCCGGTGATTCTGCCGCCTGAGGACTATGCTGCCTGGCTGCTGCCGGACGAACAGCCGGCGGCGGCGCTGCTGCCGCTGCTGCGGCCTTACGACCCCGGCCAGATGGCGGCCTACGCGGTGTCAACGTTCGTCAACAACCCGCGCAACGACACGCCGGAGTGCATCGAACAGGCGGGTTAGCCGCTGCCGGTGCGCTTGTCGATCTCCATTTTGAAGGGGTCCTCGCCGGGCTTGATGAGCACGCGGCGGCTGCGGCCGCCGGCTTCGGGCGGCCCGATGACGCGAAGCTCGTACATCAGGTCAATCAGGCGGGCGGCCCGCGGGTAGCCCAGGCCCATTTTGCGCTGAATGAGCGAGGCCGACGCTTCCCCTTCCTGAATCACCAGCTCAATCGCTTCTTCCAGCATCGGGTCGGTTTCCGACAGGATTTCGCGCCGCGTGACGCCGCGCTCCCAGGGGCCGATCATCGACGGCGCGGCCATGCTGCCCCCGGCGATCTGTTCCTTGTGCCAGGTCTTCCAGTGGGTGAGGACCGCCCGCACCTCGTCGTCGGAGACGAAACAGCCCTGAATGCGGCGCGGGCCGGCGGCGTCGTTGGCCAGAAACAGCATGTCGCCGTTGCCCAGCAGGTTTTCCGCGCCGCCGGTGTCCAGAATAACGCGCGAGTCGACGCCGGTGGCGACGGCGAAGGACATGCGGGTCGGGAAGTTGGCCTTGATGAGGCCGGTGATCACGTCCACGCTGGGGCGCTGTGTGGCGACGATCAGGTGCATGCCGACCGCGCGCGCCATCTGCGCCAGCCGCGTGATGGTTTTTTCGGTTTCGTCCGGCTGGCTCAGCATCAGGTCGCCGATTTCATCCACCAGAATCACAATGTAGGGCAGGCGCTCGCTTTGCTGCCGGCGGCCCAGCCGGGCGTTGTAGGTGTCAATGTTGCGCGCGGCATGTTCCTCAAGCAGTTTGTAACGCCGGTCCATCTCGCGCGTGCACCAGCGCAGCACACCGATAATGCGCTCCTGGTCGGTTTCGACCGGGCCAATCAGGTGCGGCAGCCCGTTGAAGCGGCTGAGTTCGACCATCTTCGGGTCGAGCATAATCAGCTTGAGGGTGTCGGGCGTGTTGTTCATGATGAGGGCGGTGGCGACGGCGGCGATCGCCACCGACTTGCCCGAACCGGTTGTGCCCGCGATCAGCAGGTGCGGCATCTGGCCGATGTCGGCTGCAACCGGGACGCCGGCCACGTCGCGCCCCAGGGGGATCAGCAGGGGCGATTTTTTCTTCTGCGCCAGGTTGTGATAGGCGCGGCTTTCGAAGATGGCGCGCAGCGTGACGAGCTGCGGGTTGCGGTTGGGCACTTCGATGCCGATATAGTTCTGGCCGGGAACGGGCGTCTCCAGCCGCAGGCGTTTGGCCGCCAGCGACAGCGCCAGGTCGCTGGAAAGCGACGCGATCTTCCTGACGCGCGTGCGGTTGAAAACTGATTCGCCTTCTTCGGAAACCTTTTCCTTGAAGGGCTGCACCGCGTAGCGCGTCACCGTCGGGCCGATCTGCACGTCAACCACATCCACGTCAATGTCAAATTCCAGCAGCGTGTTTTCGATCAGCACCACATTGGTGTTGATCTCAAGCTCGTCGGGCGGGTTAGTGTTGACATCGCGCAGCAGATCAAGCTGGGGCAGCGGCTGTTCGCGGCGGACACCCTGTTTCGGTTCCGCCATGCTTTCGACGCTGAAATAGCGTTTCAGACGGCCGTCGGGGCGCTCCACCATCTGCGGATCGTCCTTGCGCTGCTTTTTCCTGAGCGTGCCGATGGCGTTAAATTCCGGGATGATGTGTTCGACCGGCGGCCGGTCGGTGATTTCGTGGAGGGCCGCCGGAGCTTCGCCGCGGGCGGCGGGCGGCGCGGCCTCTGTGCGCGGGCCGGGCCGCTGTGAGGGCGGCAGATGCCGGGGGTCTGGCCGGATGTGGATGATGTTCACGCGGCGCTGGTCTGGCCGGGGCGCGGCGGCGGGCGGGGCGGGCGCGGCCGCCGCTGGGCGCGGCGGCTCAGGGATGTTCAGCAGGCTTTGGCCGAGCGCGCGCAGCCGCTGGCTGGCGGCCGTCAGCAGGCGCAGCAGGTGGCGGCGGCGGACGCCAATGACCGCCAGCGCACACAGCACGAACAGCACACCATACATGAAAAAGGCGAACGCTGAGCTGAGCAGGCCGCCGACGACCATGCTGAGGCCCCAGCCGACGATGCCGCCCCCGACGCCGGCGCGGGCCACGGCCCGCCATTCGGTGTCGCCAGACACCAGGTGCAGCAGCGCCAGCAGCGCCAGGAAGCCGATTTCCAGCGCCAGAACGCGGTGGGCGGGCAGGTGCACTTTGACCCCCGCCTTGGGCAGCAGGATCAGCACGCCCAGCGCCAGGATGCCGCCGGCCACCACCAGGCTGCCATAGCCGAACAGGCTGGTCAGAGCGGCTGACCAGGCCCGCGAGATGGTGGCGTCGGACGAGACATCGAACAGCGACAGAAACGAGACGATGCCGAACACGATCAGCACAACGGCGGCGATCTCATCGCCCCAGGGCGGGATGCTGTCCAGGATGCGATCCCAGAACTCTGGTTTTACCGTATAGCGGCCCTGAAACGGGTCGGTGGGCGGCGCCGGTTTCTCTGGCGGCGTGTGGGGGGCTGTTTTGCCTGTCTTTCTTGAAGCCACGCAGCGGCTCACTCCCTTGCTAACGCTCCAGGTTGATTATACTGGACATTGGCGCGACAAAAAGGCCGCACCTGTGCCAGGCGCGGCTGTGCTGTAGGCGGGGAAGCGCGTTCAGGGGGTCAGGCGCAGGCTCAGGCCCAGGCGGCGCGCGTGGCTGTCGATACTGAGGATGCGCGCGCGGATATGCTGGCCTTCGGTGACGACGTTGCGCGGGTGCAGGAAGTGCCCTTCGGCCAGCTCGGACACATGGATCAGCCCCTCAAGCCCCTCCTCAATGCAGGCAAAGGCCCCGAAGTCAACCACGTTGGTGATCGTCCCGACCACCATTTCGCCGATGCGGTAGCGCTCGCCCACGGTTTCCCAGGGGTCCGGGTACAGCCGCTTGAGGCTGAGCGCGATGCGGCCGTTCTCGCGGTCCACGTTCAGCACATGGACTTTGACCTGCTGCCCCCGTTTGAGCATGTCTGCCGGATGGCCGACGCGCCCCCAACTCAGCTCGCTGATGTGGATCAGCCCCTCAAGCCCGCCCAGATCAACGAAAGCGCCAAAATCGCACAGGTTCGTGATGTTGCCGTGGGCGCAGTCGCCAGGGGCAAGGTGCGACAGGATGTGCGCGCGCTCGCCGGCCTCCACGCGCGCCGCGCGTTCGGAGAGAATCAGCCGGTTCTGGTCGGGATTCAGCTCGATAATGCGCAGATTCAGCGTTTGGCCGACGTAGCGCGTCAGCGCGCCGCGGCGCACCAGCGTGTTGGGCGTAGACGGAAAATCAACAAGCTGGCTGGCCGGGACAAAGCCGCGCAGGCTGCGCCATTCAACCAGCAGCCCGCCCCGGTTATAGCCAATCACGGGCAGCGGGACGACTTCATCCGCCGCCATAACACGCTCCAGCTCGTCCCAGTTACAGTCATTCCTGCCGGCGTGTTCCGTGTAGGGTGGAAAGCTGTCAGCGATGCCGCTGTAATCTTCACTGCTGGCGCGGGCCTGCACCTCACTGTCAACCTGCTGCACTGCTACAGGTTCGGCGTACTCCCCCTCTTGAAGTAACGCTTTCCAGTAGCCTTCTTCCAGTGGCGGTGGGGCAATATCTTCCTGCCGCTGCAAACTCATGGATATCATACCTTCCCTCTAAGATATGCTGCACACTCTAACGCATGTCGCCTGCCTGGTTAATAAACCCTGGTCTATCCAAAATTATAAAATCCTGATTTTGCGCTGTCAAACCCGGCGGGCTTAATGCGGAATCCAGGGGGAAGGGGGGTCAGGTCTGTGCCTGAGCGCGTTCCATGTCCATGATTGTATCAGCTACGGCGTCAATGGCGACACGCTGCTTGCGAAACAGATCGGGTTCGCTCAGCGCCAGGCGGGCGGCCGCTTCGCGCACTTTCAGCCGTTCGACAAACCGCATGTGCAGGATGTTGTAGATGGTCCATTCGGGGCTGAGCAGCTTGCGCTCCCCTTCGGGGCGCTGGCTCTCGATGGCGGCGGCCATGACGGCGCGCAGGGCGCGCACGGCGTTGTTGTCGTTGTCGGGCAGGGCGCTGTGGACGATGCCGAGTTCCAGCAGCCGGCTGTGTGTCAGGCCGGGGCCGCCCCAGTAGTGGCGCAGGGCGGCGCGCACCTGCTCCACGAACAGCTCGCGCTCGCTGAACAGGTCGTTCTCGCCGTTGGTGTCGGCCGTGCGCGGGTCGCTGCGCGCGCCGCCGGCGCGGCCCGTGCGATATTCGACTTCGGCGGCGCGGCTGCGCGTGATGTTGATCTGCGGCAGCAGCCCCTCCAGCGCCGCGTAGATCTCGGTTTGCAGCGCGAGGTCGTCGAGCGTGCGGGCGGCGCGGCGGGCGAACGTGCGCAGCGCGCGCCGCTCATCCGGGTTGAGGTCGGGCTGCGCCGCGCGGGCCTGCACGGCCAGGAAGCCGATGCCGGTGTCGGCCGCTTCGTCTGCTGGGCGCCGCCGGGTATATAACGGGACCAACCAGAAGGTATGCCAGGGCAGCAGCGTCAGGCTGTCGCTGTTCTGGACGCCGTCAACGCCTTTTTCGAACAGGCGGATGAGCGCGTCTGCTTCGCCGGCCAGCAGGGTTTCGCTGGGGCGCGCCGGCCCGACCGCCGCCGTCAGCTCTGGCGCGCCTTCGGTGAACGCCACGATGAAGGCGGTGTTGACCTGGAGGTAGTCGCAGCTCGCGGCCAGGATCGCCTCGAGCAGTTGAATCAGGTCGCTGCGGGTGAGAATCTGCTCGCTGAGGTCCTGAATCTGGCTGAGGCGTTCGTCATCCTCATCGGGATAGATCAGCCGTTTTTCCAGCCAGGGCAGCGCCAGGTGGACGCTCCACTGCCACAGAAGCACGACGGCCACGACCGCGAAGGGCATGAAGCTCTGGCCGGGCAGCCCAAGGATGCGGGTGGCGGGCGTTGTGAAGATGATGACTGCCAGGGCGAGCAGGCCGGTCGCCGGGCCGCGCAGCACGAACCGCAGCAGCTCGGTTTTCACGACGCGATCGGGCACGCGCGAGCCGAAGAACGAGAGCGGATAGGCCAGAAACAGCAGCATCAGGATGACGACGATGTTGGCGACGTTGACCAGCAGCAGGCCAACCAGCGTGAATTCCTGCCCCGGCAGGAACAGCACCGAGAACGGAAAGATGCCCAGCGCCGGCGTGATCAGGGCGAACTGCAGGTACGCCATGCGCCGGCGCGTGTCGCGCGTGAGGCAGCGCTGGCGCGCCCGCTGGACGTTCACCAGCGCGGTGCCGACCGCCAGCACAAAATACAGCAGGTAAACCGGAAACAGCGGGCCAGCGCGCAGGCCAACGTCCAGCCCGTTGCGCGCTGGCTGGACGAGGATGTTGGTGAACGCCGCCGCGACGATGAACGTCGCGCCGATGGCGTACAAGGTGCGCGACACGCGCCGCCGCCGCCCGCGAGAGGGCAGCCCGGTGGTCGCCAGCAGCGCATCTGACAGGTGGAACATGCCCGCGGGCATCAGCGCGATGCCGATCCACTGGAGGCGCAGCACCGCCTCAAAGACGCCGGGGCTGGGCTGTAACGACGCAAAGACATCGCTGATATAGGTGATGGTGACGCACGCCAGCACGATGCTTGAGGTGCGCGCCACGTGGTCGCGCAGGTTGCGCGTCAGGTTGTACAGCAGCAGCGAGGCGGTGACGATCACGGTCGCGGCGGTCAGGGTTTCGTTCGAAAGGTCGAGAAACGTCTTGAGCAGGTTTTCCACTTCCACCGCGCGGCCCTCCCCCTGGTTAGCGCAGCGTCTGGCAGAAAAAGATCGCTATGTCCCGGTTAGGATAGTAGTGGTCGTTGAAGCCACAGAACTTAAAACCGGCCTGCTGGCAGAACGTTATGGCGGGGTGATTCTTGGTTTGCAGCTCGATGTTGAGCTGTTTGAGGCCGCGCTCGCCCGCCCACTGGCGCGCCACGTTGAGCAGCCGCGTGCCGATGCGGTGGTGGCGGTATGGGCGCGAGACGATCAGGTCGTGGACATGCGCCAGGCCATACGAGGGGTCGCTGCGCATCGCCAGATAGCCGAGCACCTCAGCCGCCTCGCGGCGGGCCGCGACCAGGAAACAGTGATCGCCGGCCAGCGAAAGGCGCAGGCGGTCGGCGTGGGGCTGGCAGGTCGCCTCCATGGTGCGCGGCAGGCGCTCGGTTTTGAACACGACCTGGCGCTGGCTGCTGTCCTCTGTGGCCGTCATCTGCCAGACGCGGTCGGTCTCGTAGGTGTGGTCGAGCGCGAGGCAGGGCTGGATGTCGGCGGCGAGGGCGTCACGGATGACGAAGCTGATCACGGTGGACATTGTTCACGCCAGATAAGCGTCGCCAAATGTGCTCTGGGCGAACACTTCAACGAGCGGCGCGCTGTCGTCGGCGCCATGCGCCACGAACACGCCCGGTTCAACTTCTGCGTAGCGGTTGGGGTCGGCGCTGACCCTGAAGAAGCGGCTGCGCCTGGCGTGAACGACGGCGCGGCAGCCGTGCGGCGTGATCACCTGGACGGCGCCAAAGGCAGAGCGCAGGCGCAGCGGCCCCAGGGATTCCTGCGGGCAGACGAGGCGGATGTCGCCCAGCCCTGTGCCGATCACGGCTTCCTCGACGATCAGGCCCGACAGATCAAAATTGACCTGGCCGAAGTGCGTGCTGACGAAAATCTGCCAGGGCAGGTCGCGCGCCAGGCCCATTTCCCAGTCGGCGAACGAAAGCCAGGGGACGGCGCTGCGGTCCATTCTGACGTAGGCGCGCGTGCCGTTGACGCTCATGTGCGGGCGCGACTGCCCGGCGTACTGGCCGGCGATCAGGCGGCCTTCGCGCTGGAGCGCGCGCGCCTGCACGTCAATTGGCCCGGCGCTGATGTCGAGCGTCGCGGCTTCGACGCTGCCGCGCGTCACGCCGAAGGTTTTGCTGTCAGCGTCGGGCAGCAGGTCGCCGCGGAGCAGAATCTGCGCCCCAATGACGACCAGCAGCAGCGGCCAGAGCCGGGCGGGGTTGAAGCCTTCCAGCAGCAGGAAGTTGTCCAGCAGCAGGACCAGGCCGACAGCGGCGAGCGCCAGCGGCCACAGCCAGGGACCCCGTGAACCCTTGGCCTGCACGGTTCTTACTCCTCGTACAGATAGTCGCGCAGAATCACATGGGCTGAGGACTGGCGCAGCCGGTTGAGCGCCTGCGCCTCAAGCTGGCGCACCCGCTCGCGCGTGACGCCGATCGTCTGGCCGACTTCCTCCAGCGTGTAGACGCGCCCATCCTCCAGCCCGTAGCGCAGGCGCAGTATCTGCGCTTCGCGCGCGGGCAGCCGGTTGAGCGCCTGTGTAAGCTGCTCGTGCAGCAGGTGTGTCGCCACTTCCTCGGCGGGCGCCGGGCTGGAAACGTCCTCGACAAAGTCGCCGAATGTGGAGTCGCCTTCTTCGTCAATCGGCGTCTCCAGGCTCACCGGGCGCCGGGAAATTTCCATCAGGTCCTCGATCTTGTCCGGCGTGGTTTCCATGCCCAGCGCCAGCTCGTCAATCGTGGGGTCGCGCCCCAGCTCCTGCGTAAGCTGAAGCTGAATGCGGCGCATCCGGTTGAGCTGGTCGCCCATGTGGACGGGCACGCGAATGGTGCGCCCCTGGTCGGCCACGGCGCGGCTGACCGCCTGGCGAATCCACCAGGTGGCGTAGGTGCTGAACTTGTGCCCGCGCTGGTATTCGAACTTGTTGGTGGCGCGGATCAGGCCGATGTTGCCTTCCTGAATCAGGTCCAGGAACGGCACGCCGCGCCCGATATACTTCTTCGCCACGCTGATCACCAGGCGGGCGTTGGCGCGGATGAGGTGTTCCTGGGCCGCGTCGCCGTCCATGATCGTTTCGCGCAGGTCGTAGGCTTCGTCGAACGGCAGGCTGTCGCCGTATTTCTCAAGCGTTTTGCGCGCGAAGACGGCCGCTTCCATGCGCTGGGCCAGCTCGACTTCCTGCTCAGCGGTCAGCAGCGGGACGCGCCCGGCCTCCTTGAGGTAGAGGCCGACCACGTCGTCGGTGTCGATGGCCTGCTGGTAGCCCAGGTCCTCTGTCAGGTCGTTGGCGTCGGGCAGCCAGTCGTCCTCGTCGTCCTGGCTCTCCTCGTCGTCGTCGTCGAGGACGACCAGGTCTTCGTTGAGGTCCTCTGGCAGGCCCTCGGCCGCGTCGTCGAGGTTGATCTCGTCCGGCTCGGACGGCTCGCGCGCTGGCACCACCTCGATGCCGGCGTCGAGCATTTCTTCCATGATGTCGTCAAGCAGCGCAATATTGCGCTCGGCATCCGGGATAACCAGCAGGATGTCGTCGTAGGTGATCGTGCCCTGTTTGCGGGCCTTTTCGATGAGCTGCGTCCGCAGCGCTTCGTGATTCTGTTCTTGAACCATCAGCATGATTGATCTGCACACACCAATTAGACACGTAAAGCCTTGCTATCGCATCTATCAGCAAGGCATTCAAAAACCGAACTGCCGCTATCAATCAACCGGGAATAGTATGACTCAAAACTGCGTGGTTGACGAATTAATCTAGTGAAGTCGTTACCGAAGCGCCCTTTTTCAGAGGCAACTGTCTACAGTAACGGTATTCGGTTTGTTTGTCAAGCAAGCGGCGGCGATTGGATATAGCCATCCAAAAAATCTACCGGGCCGCGCTCCAGCAGGTAGATTTCATCGCGCTCATCCACCAGCGCGAAATAGGCGCTGCCGTCGGGCGTGAGGCTGCCGACTGCGATCGCGTGGCCGCTGCCGTCGGTTAAGACGATCTGAAACAATAGACGCGGCGTCTCTGTGAATCCATACGCGCTGAGGTCGGTGTCCGGCGCGAGATTGACGCTCCGCCCGTAGGGCAGCAGCGCGAACGTGCGCGCGATGGCGCTGGCGGCCTCTGCGTTGAGCGTGCCGGCGGCGTCCGGCGCGGCCCACTGGCCGTCCGGCCCGCGGCTGAGCGTGAGCGACTGCCCGGCGGCAGCGTCTTCCAGGCGGATCGCCTGAATGTCGCGCACGGCGAGTTCAGGAAAGACGCGCAGCAGCGTGCCGGTGGGGACTGGCGACACCGCCAGGGTGGCGGTGGCTGTCGGCGTGTCGGGCGGGGCCGGCGGCGGTTGGCCGCCTTGCAGCAGCACGAGCGCGACCAGCGCGGCAAAAACCGCCAGCAGCGCCGGCAGCAGCGGGAGGGCGCGCCTGCGTTTCATCGCCGCGCCGCCCGGCGACGCCAGACGGCCAGCCCGACGAGCAGCGCCGCGCCCGGCATCAGGACCGCCGTGACCAGCGCGATCAGGTCAAGCTGCTGCGTCGTCACGTAGATCAGCGGCAGCGCGGTTGTAAACCCCTGCGTCGAGAACCCGATCTGGTCGCTGAGGCCGGTCAGCCAGGAGAGGCCGTCGGTGAACAGGATTGCGTTGCCCAGGCTGCCGCTGATATAGCCGTTGGTGACAAAGTCGCTGTCGCCGATGAGCAGAATCTTCGCGCCGGTGGTCTGATCCCAGGCCCACCCGGCGATCACCTGCGGTCCGGGCCGGTCGCTGGCCGGGTCTGGCTCGTAGGCGCCGGTTTCCGCCAGCGTGGACAGGTCGGTTTCGCCGTAGCTGTTGGGCGACGACATAATAATGAAGCCGCTGTTGACCGGCGGGCTGTCGCTGTTGATGTCGAGGCTGCGCGCCAGCCGGAACAGGGTAGGGGCTTCTTCGGGGTCCAGCCGGGCGGCGATGTCTACGCCGGTGGCGACGGCGGCGCCGATGACATCGAGCGGCGTGCGGATGCTGGAGGTGTAATCGACGATTACCGCATCCTCCACGCGCAGGCCGTAAGCCGACCACAGATAATCGTTCAGCAGGCTGTTGGCCCCCAGCACCGGGTCGCTGCTGAACTGGATGTCGGCCAGGATGAGCAGCGCGCCGCCCTGCTTCAGGTAAGCGTCGAGCAGCGCCAGCTCCGCCGGCCCCGGCTCGACGGTTGGCCGGGCGATGATGATGGCGGCCGCGTCGTCCGGGATGGGGCTGCCGGCGGCGGCCAGCGCCGCCAGGTCCAGCGCCGCGGTGGTGAGGCCGCTTTCCTGCATCCCCAGGTGAACGGCCGACAGGCCCTGCTGCGACGTGTCCAGCGGGTCCAGCGTGCCCAGGCTGGTCTCGAAATAGACCTTAAACGTCCCGGCGTTGAGCAGGCGGGCGATGGCCTGGGTGATCTCGCGTTCCTGCGCGCCGTTCGTCTGGCGTGGGATGCGCGCCAGCGTGCTGAAATTCACCGAGCCGTCCGGGTTCAGGTACGACAGGTACAGCGCGCCGTTGTTCGTGACGCCGAAGCGCTGGGCCAGGGCCGGCTCTTCGTCCGGGTTAATGTACTGGCGGGAGATGCGCCCGTCGCTGGCGGCTTCGTAGAGGCGGATGATCTGGTCGTCAATTTCGCGCATCTGCACGGCGTCGGAGCCGTAGAAGCCGGTGATGCGGATGGCCTGGTCAACGCCCTGGAGCACGTCCTGCGTCTGCCGGCTGAGGGTGAAGCGCCGCCCTTCGGTCATGTCGAGCGTGAGCGCGGCGCGCTCCAGCAGGGTGTAGAGCAGCGCCACGATGCCGACCAGCAGCAGCGCGGAAAACACCGAGGCGGTGGCGTGGCGCGTCCGCCGCCCGCTGACAAAATCCGTCAATTCGCCTGGGGTTAACAGGCCCCAGGCGGCGAGGCCGAGCGCGCCGGCGGCCAGCAGCGCCCCGATCATGGGCGTGAACGCGCCCTGCCACAGCCAGCCAACCACGCCCAGCAGCAGCCCCACGCCGCCGAGATAGCCAGCCCAGCGCCCAAGCTGGCCGCGCCGAATGATGATCGGGTCGCCGTTCATCCGCGCCACCTGTGCGATTCGACCGCGCGGATGGTAATAAACAGCGCGATCACGATCAGGCCGGCGTAGAAGGCCGCGTCCTCAGCGCGCACCAGCCCGTAGGCAAACGAGGTTGTGAAGTGGCCCTGAAGCGTGAGCATGTTGATCAGGCGGGCCAGCTCCACGTTGGCGACGATCTGCCCGGCCAGGCCGCCCAGGTACAGAATCAGCAGCGCCGCCGTGCTGAGGAAGGCGGCGACAATCTGGTTTTCGGTGAGCGCCGAGAACAGCAGCCCGACGGCCAGCGCCGCGCCGCCGTACAGCCAGATGCCGATGTAGGCGCTGGCCGCGTGGCCCAGGTCCGGCTGGCTGATGGCGACCAGGATCGCCAGGTAAACCGCTGTCAGCGCCAGCAGCAGCGTGTAGAAAAACCACGCGCCCAGAAATTTGCCCAGCACGATGTCAGCGTCGCGCACGGGCGCGGTGAGCAGCAGCTCCAGCGTGCCCTCGCGGCTTTCCTCCGCCAGCAGGCGCATCGTGAGCAGCGGGGCCAGAAACACCAGCGTGAACGACAGGAACGCGGGGACGACGGCGGGCGACGCCGGGCGAAAGCTGATGCTGATGACCAGGTCGTTGTTGAACACCAGCGCCGTCAGCAGCAGGAAGCCGGCCATGAGCAGGTAATACAGCGGGGTGGCGAAGTACTGCCCCGTTTCGCGGCGGAAAACGATCCAGACGGCGCGCATTATTCCTGGCGCGCCTTTCCCACGACATCGAGGAAGATGTCTTCCAGCGTCATCGCGACCGGGCGCAGCTCCAGCAGGCGGCAGCCGGCCTGTGCCGCCGCCTGGGCGACATCGGCGCGGGCGTCAGCGCCGGGCTGGATGCGCAGCGTGTAGCCTTCGCCCTGCGGCTGGACCAACTCGACGCCGGGCACGCCCGCCAGCAGGTCGCGCGCCCGCACGCCTGGCGCGCATGTGATGGCGACGTACAGGTGCGCGCCGGGCTGAAGCTGCTGGCGCAGCGTGGCGGGCGCGCCCTGGGCGACGATGCGGCCCTGGTGAATAATCAGCACGCGGTCGCAGATCTGCTCCGCTTCGGACAGGATGTGTGTGCTGAACAGCACCGTGTGGTCGGCGCCAAGCTGGCGCACAAGCTGGCGCACCTCGATCACCTGCTGCGGGTCAATGCCGATTGTTGGCTCGTCAAGGATGATGACTGCTGGGTTGTGCACCAGGGCCTGCGCCAGCCCCAGGCGCTGCCGCATGCCTTTCGACAGGTGGCGGATCAGGCTGTCGCGGCGGTCGGCAAGCTGAACGCGCTCCAGCACGCTTTCTACCTGGGCGCGGGGGCGGCGCACGCCGCGCATCTCAGCCCAGAAGGTGACGTAGCCGCGCACGGTCATGTCGGGGTAAACGGGCACGCGCTCCGGCAGGTAGCCAACGCGCCGCCGGACTTCGAGCGAGTCGGCGCTAACATCGAAACCGGCGATGGTCGCTGTGCCGCTGGTGGGAAGCATGAAGCCGGTGAGCATGCGGATGGTGGTGGTTTTGCCGGCGCCATTTGGCCCCAGCAGGCCGACAACCTCGCCGGGGCTGGCGGCGAACGAGAGGTCCTCAACGGCCGGGTACAGGCCGTAACGTTTGGTCAGGTTGTGCGCTTCGATCATGATCGGGTCACGCTCCATGTGCGCACCTGCATCCTACCGCCGGGGGGCAGGTGCGTCAAGTAAACGTAAACGATTCTGGACAAGGGTCAGGCGGGCGGCGGCCGCCCGCGCCAGGGCCGCGATTTTCAGGGCCGGGTTAGACAGACTGCACAAACGCCGCGCAAAAGTGTACAAGATTTCCGCCGCTGATTGACACAGCGCTGTGAACGCTTTACACTACCTGCCATTAAGGTGCGGGGTGTACCTGATTGAGATGTCGAACAGTTCTACAGCGGTAAGGATGCCGCGTCGCAGCCGTCGTCGCCCACAGACCAGTGAGGTCGAGGTGGGCGTTTTGTGCTGGCAGGCCGCGACGGCATAACACACGAAACGCAGCGAACGAGCGAACCCCTGATCTCACGCCAAGCGGTCAGGGGTTTTTTGTGGACAGGAAAGGGGACGAAGCGATGCAGCCAGTGCGCGTGGGGGTGTTTGGCGCGGCCGGTTACGCCGGCCTTGATCTGGTTGAGATTCTGGCGGGCCACCGCCAGGTTGACCTTGTTTTTGCCACGTCAGGCACGTTTGCCGGCCGGCCGGTCCCTGGCACGGCGCTGCGTTACACCGCCGCTGACGCCGCCGACCTGACGGCGGTTGACGCGGTGTTTCTGGCGCTGCCGCACAGGGTGTCGGCGCCGGTGGCCGCGCGCGCGCTGGCGCACGGCGCAAGGGTGATTGACCTGTCGGCGGACCTGCGCCTGAACACGCCAGAGGACTACCAGCGCTGGTACGGCGTGGTGCACCCTAACCCGGAGCTGCTGCCGGTTCCCTACGGCCTGCCGGAGATCAACCGCGAGCGGCTGCGCGGCGCGAACCTGGTCGCCGCGCCCGGCTGCTACCCGACGACGACGCTGCTGGGCCTGTTCCCGCTGCTGAAGGCGGGCGCGCTGGAGCCTGAAGCGCCGGTGATCGTGGACGCGAAATCGGGCGTGTCTGGCGCCGGGCGAGAGCCAAAGCCCAACACACACTTTGTCGAGGTGTTCGGCAACTTCTCGCCATATAATCCGGGCCGCGCTCACCGGCACGTGGGCGAGATCGAACAGGAGATGGCCCGGCTCGGCAGGGCGGGCACGCTGATTTTCACGCCGCACCTGCTGCCGGTGGATCGCGGCCTGATGGCGAGCATCTACGTGACGCTGGACGGCGCTTTCTCCAGCGAACAGGCGCAGGCGCTCTATGAGGAAGCCTACTGTGACGAGCCGCTGGTGAGCGTGCTGCCGCTGGGGCAGCAGGCCACGCTGCGGCACGTGGTGCGCACCAACCGCGCCGCCATCAGCCTGACGCCGGTCACGCCGCGCTACCTGCACATTACCAGTGTGACCGACAACCTGCGCAAAGGTGCGTCGGGGCAGGCGGTGCAGTGTTTTAACCTGATGTTCGGCCTCGCTGAAACGGAAGGCCTGCTGTGACCGGCGCGGCGGCGCTGCCGGTAGTTGTCAAGGTGGGCGGCAACGAGATTGACGACGCCGGGTTCCTGGCGGGGCTGGCGCCCGCGCTGGGCGCGCTGGGCGCGCCGGCGGTGGTGGTGCACGGCGGCGGCAAAGAGATTTCGGCGCTGCAGCAGGCGCTGGGGATTGAGCCGCGCTACCTCGACGGCGTCCGCGTGACCGACGCCGCGTCGCTGGCGGCGGTCGAAATGGTGCTGTGCGGCGCGGTGAACACGCGCGTCGTGCGCCATCTGCTGGCGGGTGGGTTGGACGCGCTGGGCGTCAGCGGCGTGGACCGGGGGCTTATCCGCGCGGAGAAAATGCCGCATCCGCACACTGACATGGGCTTCACCGGGATGGTCACAGCGGTGCGCGCGGAGGTCCTGCGCGGCTGGCTGGCCGAGGGCGTGACGCCGGTGATCGCGCCGATCTGCCTGGGGCCGGACAGCGCCTACAATGTCAACGCCGACCACGCCGCCGGGGCGGTGGCGGCGGCGCTGGGCGCGGCCAGAGTCGTGTTTCTGACGAATGTTGAAGGGGTTATGATTGACGGAAACGTGATCGGTGCGCTGGATGCGGCGCGCGCGCGCGCGTTGATCGCCGACGGCACGATTTTCGGCGGGATGATTCCCAAAGTTCAGACCGCGCTGCACGTCCTGGAAATGGGCGTGCCGCAGGCGGTGATCACCAACCTGGCAGGTTTGCAGCGGCACAGCGGCACTGTCTTCACCCGCGCCGCACACACGACCGGAGAAAGCACCGATGAGCACCACTGAGCGCACCGCGCAGCTATTGGACCTCGAACAGCATTACCTGATGCAGACCTACCGCCGCCCGCCGTTCGTGCTGACGCGCGGCGAGGGCGTACACCTGTACGACACGGAGGGGCGCGCGTATCTCGACTTTGTCGCCGGCATCGCCGTTAACGCGCTGGGGTACGGCGACCCGGCCCTGACGCGCGCCGTCCAGCAGGCCGCCGGCCAGCTTATCCATGTGAGCAACCTGTACAACACAGCGCCGCAGGCTGAGCTGGCCGCCATGCTGGTGGAAAAGTCGTTTGCGGACCGGGTGTTTTTCTGCAACAGCGGCGCGGAGGCCAACGAAGGGGCGATTAAGTTCGCGCGCAAGCTGGCCTACGACGCCGGCGAGCCGGACAAGACCGAGATCGTGTGCTTCAGCGGCGCGTTTCACGGGCGGACAATCGCGACGGTTTCCCTGACGCCGAAGGAAAAGTACCAGAAGCCGTTCGCGCCGCTGCTGCCGGGCGTGGTCGTCGCGCCGTTCAACGACGCTGAGGCGGCGGCGCGGGCTATCAGCGACCGCACAGCGGCGGTCATTGTCGAGCCGGTGCAGGGCGAGGGCGGCATCAACCCGGCGACGCCCGCTTTCCTGGGGGCGCTGCGCGCGCTGTGCGACCGGCACAGCGCCGCCCTGATCTTTGACGAGATTCAGTGCGGCATGGGGCGCACCGGCACGCTGTGGGCGCACGAGGCCAGCGGCGTCGCGCCAGACATTATGACGATCGCCAAGCCGCTGGCGGGCGGGCTGCCGGTGGGCGCGATTCTGGTCACGCAGGCGGTGGCCGACCATCTGCACCCCGGCGACCACGGCTCGACTTTCGGCGGCGGCCCGCTGGTGACGAGCGCGGCGCAGGTGGTGCTGGCGCGGGTCAGCCAGCCCGAATTTCTGGCGCACGTGGCCGAAACCGGCAGCTATCTGCAGGAGCGCCTGGCGGAGATCAACAGCCCGCTGATTGTGGACGTGCGCGGGCGCGGCCTGATGGTGGGCCTGGAGCTTGCCGTTGATGTCGCGCCGCTGGTGGCCGAGGGCTACCAGCGCGGCCTGCTGCTGGTCAACGCCGGCGAGAAGGTGCTGCGCTTTATCCCGCCGCTGGTCATCGAGAAGCAGCACGTGGACACCCTCGTCGGCCACCTGACGGCGATGTTAGAGGGCCTCGCTCATGGTTAACGTCGCGCCCTCGATTGAGTCCGTCAGCGGTTTTAAAGCGTCCGGCGTGCACTGCGGCCTGAAGAAGGACGGCCGGCCCGACCTGGCGCTGATCGTCAGCGACGCGCCGTGCGCGGGCGCTGGCGTGTTCACGACCAACCGGCTGAAATCCGCACCGGTGCTGCTGAGCGCCGAGCGGCTGCGCGAGAGCGCCGCCGCGGTGCGCGCGGTGATTATCAACACCGGCAGCGCCAACGCCTGCACCGGTGACCAGGGCCTGGACAACGCGCGGGCGACGGCGCGTTACACCGCGCAGCGGCTCGGCTGTGCTGAGGATCAGGTGCTGGTGCTTTCCACCGGCGTGATCGGCACGCAGCTTCCGATGGATAAAATTCGCGCCGGGGCGGATGCCGCCGCCGCCGCGCCTGGCGATTGGGCGGAAGCGGCGCGGGCCATTATGACGACCGACACGCGCCCGAAACTGGCGTCGGTCACGGTGCGCGACGCGGGGGGCAGCTATCAGATCGCGGGCATCACCAAAGGCGCGGGGATGATCGCGCCGAACATGGCGACGATGCTCGGTGTGATCGTCACCGATGCGGCGCTCACGCCGGCGCAGGCGCAGGCGGCGCTGGCTGCCGCCGCCGACGCCAGCTACAACCGGATTGTTGTGGACGGCGACATGAGTCCGAACGACACGGTGCTGCTGCTGGCGAACGGGGCCAGCGGCGTGACGCCGGCGCTGGACACGTTCGGGCAGGCGCTGACGGCGCTGTGCACCTACCTGGCGCAGGCCATTGTGCGCGACGGCGAGGGCGTGACCAAGTTCATCGCGCTGGCGGTGAACGGCGCGGCGGACGACGACTCCGCGCGGCAGATCGCCACCACAATCGCGACTTCGGCGCTGGTCAAGACGGCGTTCTACGGCGGCGACGCCAACTGGGGGCGCATCGTTGCGGCGGCGGGGCGGGCGGGCGTTCCCTTTGACCCGGCGCGCGCCAGCCTGACGATGGCGTCTGGCGCGGGGGACAGCAGAGAGTCGGTGCTGTTGTTCCGCGCGGGCGTGCCGCTGGCGTACAGCGAGGCGCTGGCGACGGCGATCATCAGCGCTGCCGAGGTGGATGTCACGCTGGACTGCGGCCTGGGCAGCGGCGCGGCGCTCATCTGGACCTGTGACCTGAGCCACGAGTACGTGACCATCAACGGCAAGTATCGCACGTAGCGAGGGGGATGATGCGCGGCGCAATCGCATTGGAAGATGGGCGCGTTTTCACGGGGACCGGCTTCGGCGTCCAGGGCATCCGGGCGGGTGAGGCGGTGTTCAACACCTCCATGACCGGCTATCAGGAAATCCTGACCGACCCATCGTACTTCGGCCAGATCGTGACGATGACCGTCCCGCACGTGGGCAACACTGGTGTCAACCTGGAGGATGTTGAATCGGACCGCGCGTGGGTGTCCGGCTTTGTGGTGCGGGCGCTCAGCCCGGTGGTGAGCAGTTGGCGCGAGCGCGGCACGCTGGACGATTACCTCAAGGCGCAGGGCGTGATCGGCCTGACGGATGTGGCGACGCGCGCGCTGGTGCGGCACATCCGCACGCGGGGCGCGATGCGCGCCGTGATCGCGCACGGCGCGGCCGCGGAGGACACGGCGGCGCTGGTAGAGCTGGCGCGGCGGTCGCCGGACGCGGCCGGGGCCAACCTGGTGGACGACGTGACGTGCGACGAGCCGTATAACTGGACCGAGCGCAGCGACCCGCAGTGGTATCGCAGCCATCACTACGACCCGGCCGGGCCGCTGGTCGTGGCTTACGACTTTGGCATCAAGCGCAACATCCTGCGGCTGCTGACCGACCGGGGGCTGCGCGTGGTCGTCGTTCCGGCGCACACGCCCGCCGCTGAGGTGCTGGCGATGAATCCTGATGGCGTGTTTCTCAGCAACGGGCCGGGCGACCCGGCGGCGGTCACTTACGCGATCGAAAACGTGCGCGCGCTGCTGGGCCGCACGCCGCTGTTTGGCGTCTGCCTGGGGCATCAGATTATCGGGCTGGCGCTGGGCGGGAAAACCGAGAAGATGCGCTTCGGCCACCGCGGCGGCAACCAGCCGGTCAAGAACCTGCTCACCGGCGTGGTCGAGATCAGCAGCCACAATCACGGCTTCGCGGTGCTGCCCGACAGCGACCTGGGCGGCGCGCAGATCACGCATGTGAACCTGAACGACAACACGGTCGAAGGGCTGCGCCATGAGGGCTTAGGCGTCTTCAGCGTGCAGTACCACCCGGAGGCCGCGCCCGGCCCGCACGACTCGCTCTACCTGTTTGATGCGTTTGTCGGGCGCGTGCACAACACATGACATTTGCGGATAGCGACTGAGGCAGGAACTGGTGAGGCTGTATGCCCCAACGCACAGACATTCACACCATCATGGTGCTAGGCTCCGGGCCGATTGTGATCGGCCAGGGGTGCGAGTTCGATTACAGCGGCGTGCAGGCGTGCAAGGCGCTGCGCGGCCTGGGCTACCGCATCGTGCTGGTGAACTCCAACCCGGCCACCATCATGACCGACCCCGAATTTGCCGACGCCACCTACGTCGAGCCGCTGACGCCGGAAATCTGCGCGCGCATCATCGAGGCGGAGAAGCCGGACGCGATTTTGCCGACGGTCGGCGGGCAGACGGCGCTCAACCTGGCGCTGGCGCTGCGCGACCAGGGGATGCTGGAAAAATACGGCGTGGAGCTGATTGGCGCGTCGGTGACCAGCATTGAGCTGGCCGAGGACCGCCAGTTATTCAAGGACGCCATGACCGAGATCGGCCTGAAGTCCCCGCCGAGCGAGGTGGTCGGTGGCGTTGACGCCGCGCTCGCGGCCGCCGACAGGCTGGGCTACCCGGTGCTGGTGCGGCCGTCGTTCACGCTGGGCGGCAGCGGCGGCGGCGTGGCCTACACGCCCGACGAGCTGCGCGTGATTGCCGAGCGCGGCCTCAAGCTCAGCCCGGTGAAGCAGGTGCTCATTGACATGAGCCTGCTGGGCTGGAAGGAATATGAGCTGGAGGTCATGCATGACAGCAGCGACAATTTTGTCGTCGTGTGTTCGATTGAGAACCTGGACCCGATGGGCGTGCACACCGGCGACAGCATCACCGTCGCGCCGGCGCAGACACTGACCGACAAGGAATTGCAGCGCCTGCGCGACATGGCGCGCGCGGTGCTTGACCGGGTGGGCCTGGCGACGGGCGGCGCTAACGTGCAGTTCGCCATCAACCCGGACGACGGCGACGTGTATGTGATCGAGATGAACCCGCGCGTGTCGCGGTCGTCCGCGCTGGCGAGCAAGGCCACCGGCTTCCCGATCGCCAAAATCGCGGCGCTGCTGGCGGTGGGGCTGCGCCTGGATGAGATTCCCAACGACATCACGCGCGTGACGCCGGCCAGCTTCGAGCCGTCGTTGGACTATGTGGTGGTCAAGATTCCGCGCTGGAATTTCGAGAAATTTATCGGCGTGGACACCGTGCTGGGGCCGCAGATGAAGGCCGTCGGCGAGGTGATGGCGATCGGGCGCACCTTCCCGGAGGCGCTACAAAAGGGCGTGCGCGCCCTCGACATCGGCGTGACCGGCTTCGGGGCCAGGATGCAGGACGTGCCGCCGGAGGCGCTGGGGGTGCCGACGGCGCAGCGCCTGTTTCAGGTGGCGGCGGCCATGTTCAACGACGTGCCGCTGGCGGAGATTGTGACCAACACGCACTTTGACCCCTGGTTTGTGCGCCAGATGGCGGACACCATGCGCATCCAGCAGACCATCATCAGCAGGAAGCTGACGCTGGACCGCCTGGACCGGGCCGACTTTCTCAAGCTGAAGCGTTACGGCTTCAGCGACGCGCACATCGCCCAGCTCACCGGCGTGAGTGAGGGGGCTGTGCGCCAGCGGCGGCTGGCGCTGGGCGTCGCGCCCAACTACTACCGCGTGGACACCTGCGCGGCGGAGTTCGAGGCGCACACGCCCTATCTGTACTCTACCTATGAGGACGACGATGAGGCGCAGCCGGGCAGCCGGCCCAAGGTCATCGTGCTGGGCGGGGGGCCGAACCGCATCGGCCAGGGGATTGAGTTCGACTACTGCTGCGTGCACGCCTGTTTCGCCCTCAAAGAGATGGGCTATGAGTCGATCATGGTCAACTGCAACCCGGAGACGGTGAGCACAGATTATGACACGGCGGACCGGCTGTACTTTGAGCCGCTGACCGTCGAGGATGTGCTGAATATCATCGAAAAGGAGCGGCCCGACGGCGTGCTGGTGCAGTTCGGCGGGCAGACGCCGCTCAATATCGCGGCGGCGCTGGCGCAGGCGGGCGCGCCGATCTGGGGCACGCCGGTCGAAACGATTGACCTGGCCGAGGACCGCGAGCGCTTCGGCGCGCTGATGCGCCGCCTCAGCATCAACCAGCCGAACGGCGCGACAGCCCTGACGCGCGCCGCCGCCCTCGAAACGGCGCGCCGCATCGGCTATCCGGTGCTGGTGCGCCCCAGCTATGTCCTGGGCGGGCGCGGCATGGCGATCATCTTCGACGACGAGATGCTCGCGAAGTGGCTGGACACCAACGTCGAGTGGACGGGCCATCCGGTGCTGATTGACCAGTTTCTGGACGACGCCTTTGAGGTGGACGTGGACGCGCTGTGCGACGGCGAGCACGTCACCATCGGCGGCATCATGCAGCACATCGAGGAAGCGGGCGTCCACAGCGGCGACTCGGCGTGTGTGCTGCCGCCCTACAAGATCAGCGAGTATCACATTGAGATTATCCGCGAATACACGCGGCGCATCGGGCTGGCGCTGGGCGTCAAGGGCCTGTTCAACATCCAGTTCGCCATCAAGGACGATGTGGTCTACGTGCTGGAGGTCAACCCGCGCGCCAGCCGCACCGTCCCGTTTGTGAGCAAGGCGGTCGGCCGCCCGCTGGCGCGCTACGCGGTGCAGATCGCCGCCGGGCGCACGCTGGCCGAGATCGGCTTCACCGAGGAACCGCATGTCGAGGGCTTTTTCGTCAAGGAAGCTGTGCTGCCCTGGCAGAAATTTCCCGGCGTGGACGCGCGCCTGGGGCCAGAGATGCGCTCCACCGGCGAGGTGATGGGCCACGCGGCCAGCTTCGGCCACGCCTTCGCCAAAGCGCAGACCGCCGCCGGCTCGCCGCTGCCGCAGGAAGGGGCGGTCATCATCAGCGTCAACGATTATGACAAGGGCGCGATGGTCAAGATCGCGCGCGACCTGCACAACCTGGGCTTCACGCTGGCGGCGACGCACGGCACGGCGCAGATGCTGGCGCTGGTGGGGCTGCCGGTGCAGACGGTCAACAAGGTGAGCGACGGCTCGCCGCATATCGTGGACGCCGTCCGCGCGGGCGAGGCGGCCCTGATCATCAACACGCCGCGCGGCGGGCAGGCGCACTATGACGGCAGCCTGATCCGGGCGGCGGCGCACCAGTACGGCGTGCCGATTGTCACGACGCTGAGCGCGGCGATGGCCACGGTGCAGGGCATCCGCGCGCTGCGGCAGAAGCCGCTCAGCGTGCGCAGCCTTCAAGCGCATCACCACCTGGAGGGTTGATGTTCTCGGCGCGTTTAACCGCGATTTTGCAGGCGCTGCTGGTCACGCTGATCTGGTCGGCGTCGTGGGTGCTGATCAAGATGGGGCTGGCGGACATTCCGCCGGTTACGTTCGCCGGGCTGCGCTATTTTGTCGCCTTTCTGTGCCTGGCGGCGCTGGCGGCGCGCTCAGCGCAGAGCCGCGCCGCCGTCAGGCGGCTGACGCGGCGGCAGTGGGGGCTGCTGCTGGCGCTGGGCTTCACGTTCTACACGCTGACGCAGGGCACGCAGTTTGTGGCGCTCACGTCGCTGCCGGCGGTCACGCTCAGCCTGCTGCTGAACTTCACGCCGGTCATCGTGCTGGGCCTGGGCGCTGCGCTGCTGCACGAGCGCCCCTCGCGGCGCCAGCTCATGGGCATTGGCCTGTTCCTGTTGGGCGCGCTGATCTACTTCTGGCCGGTGTCGTTCCCGACGCGAGAAGTTTTCGGGCTGGTCGTCGGGCTGGTGGGCGTGTTCGCCAACGGCTTCAGCAGCGTGCTGGGGCGCTACGTCAACCGCGACGGGGCGATTGCGCCGCTGGTAGTGACGACGATCAGCATGGGCAGCGGGTCGGCGCTGCTGCTGGGGGGCGGCCTGCTGGTTGAGGGGCTGCCGGCGCTGAGCCTGCCGGCCTGGGCGCTGATTGTCTGGCTGGCGGTGGTGCACACCGCGCTGGCGTTCACGCTGTGGAACGCCACGCTGCGCACGTTAAGCGCGGTGGAGTCCAGCGTGATTAACAACACGATGCTGGTGCAGATCGCGCTGCTGGCGTGGCTGTTCCTGGGCGAAACGATCACGGCGCAGGGCGCGCTGGGCCTGCTGCTGGCGGCGGTTGGCATACTGGTCGTGCAGGTGGCGGGTCGGGTGGGGGTGAGCCGCGCTGTCCGGCCGGTTGAGACGGCGGGCACGGCGCGCGAAACGGACGCTCAGCCCCCGTCGTGAGCCAGGCGCAGCCGCCGCCGGCGCAGCAGCGCCGCCAGCAGCATCACGGCCCCCGCCAGCGCCAGCACAACCAGCAGGCGTTTCCGGCGCGGCGCGGGGCGCGCTGGCGCGGCGTCGCGCAGCAGCGCGTGCCAGTCCGGGATCAGGCTGTAAGGGGGCAGGCTGTAGTGCGCGCGCCACAGCGCGCGGTAGGCCGCCTCTTCCGCCTCCCAGCGCGCGTCGTCCCAGCCAAGCTCCGGCTGGCAGATCGCGCGCACGCGCGGCAGCAGGGCCGCGCCGCCCTCAGGCTGCACCAGCCCCAGGCGCACACGGCGCAGCAGCAGGTCGTCCAGGTGACAGACGCCCTCCGCGCGGGCCGCCCAGCGCAGCTCCGCCCACAGCGTTTGCGTGTCGGCTAGCGCCGCCAGCTCGCCGGGCTGTGCCGCTGCGATCAGCGCTGGCGCGTCAGCGCCATAGCGCCCCAGCAGGCGGCGGCGCGCGGCCTGGCTCAGACGGCTGTCGGGCGGCGGCGCCGGCGCGTCTGCGAACGCGGGCGCGTCTTCGTCGGGAAGCGCGGCTTCGGGGACGCGCGCGTGCGCCTCGCGCAGCACCTGGAGCGCGGTGGCGCGGAAGGTGGTCAGCTTGCCGCCGGTCACGGTGAGCAGGCCGTTTTCCTGCCAGATCACGTGCTCGCGCGATTCGCGCGAGGGGTCGTCCTTGCCCGTGCCGATGACAGGCCGCACGCCGGCGAAGGTGGCGATAATATCGTCGAGCGCGACCGGGCGGGCCGGGAACTGGTGCGCGATGGCCGCCATGAGATAGGCCACCTCGCCGGGGCTGATGCGCGGCTCGGCGTTCAGCGGATCGTCGTGATCGAGGTCGGTTGTGCCCACCAGCGTGACATCTTCCCAGGGCAGCGCGAACACGGGCCGCCCGTCGAACGGGTGCGGGAAGGCGACAGCCTGCGCGACCGGCAGGCGCCACGCCGGCAGGATCAGATGGCTGCCGCGCAGCGGGCGGATGCGCGCCGGCGCGCCGACCTGCTGGCGCAGGTGGTCAGCCCAGGCGCCCGTCGCGTTGATCACCACGCGCGCCCGCACGTCGGCGCTGCGCGCGCCCTGACAGGCGTCAGCGATGCGCACGCCCTGGACCTGCCCATCCTCGACGATGAGCGTGTCGGCGCGGGCGTAATTGAGCGCGCGCCCGCCGTCGGCGGCGGCCTCGCGCAGAAGCCGCAGCACCAGCCGCGCGTCGTCCGTCTGGGCGTCAATGTAGCGGAAGCCGCCCTCCAGCCCCTCGCGGCGGATATGCGGAGCCAGCAGTTGGAAATCTTCGGCGCGGTAGCGGCGGTGCGTCCACTGGCCGGCCATCAGGTCGTAGAGCGAGAGGCCGGCGTTATAGGTGAAGCTGCCGGGCTTGCTGCCGCGCGCCGTCACCATGAGGAAGCCGAGCGGCTCGACCAGGCCGGGCGCGCTGTCGAGAAGCTGCTCGCGCTCGCGCACTGAGGTCCAGGTCATGCGCACCTGCCCGGTCGCCAGGTAGCGCAGCCCGCCGTGAACCAGCTTTGACGACCGGCTGGATGTGCCCCAGGCGAAATCGCGCTGTTCGACCAGCAGGGCCGACCAGCCGGCCCGCGCAGCCTCGCGCAGGATGCCCGCGCCGGTGATGCCGCCGCCGATGATAACAAGATCCCACTGCTGGCCCATTTGCGACCAGATCGCGTCGCGCCAGCCGCGCTCCCACATGGTTTACGACTCCCTGAACAGCTTGCCGGGGTTCATCGTCCCGGCCGGGTCGAACTGCGCCGCCAGCGCCCGCAGCGCGCCCATTCCCAGCGCGCCTTTTTCGGCCTCCAGGTAGGGCAGGTGGTCAGTGCCGACGCCGTGCTGATGGCTGATCGTGCCGCCGTGCCGCACGATCGCCGCGCTGGCCGCGCCCTTAAGGGCCGCCCACAGCGCCAGCGACGCGCCGCTGTCGGCGGCCAGCGGAAATATCAGCGTGGTGTAGACGCTGGCGCCGTGCCGGTACACGTGCGAAACGTGCGTGAACACGTGCACGCGCGCCGCGCACTCGTCGGCCGCCGCGCCGATGGCCTGCTCGATGCCGGCCAGCGCCGCCGGGACGCGCTCCCAGGCGACGGCGGTTTCGAGCGTGTCCACCGCGTAGCCGGCGTCCCACAGCGTGTTGCGCAGGTAGGGCGTGCGAAAGCGCGACTGCCGCCACTGCTGGCCGAGGTAACCGCCGGCGACCACCACGCCTCCCTGCCGCCGTCCCAATGACTGTGCCGCGCGCAAAGCCCGCCGCACCTGTCCGCCGCTGCCGGTGGCCGCCAGCAGCAGCATACACCTTTCGGCGCTGACGCCGCGCATCGTGAGCAGGCGCTCCAGCGCCGCGACCGCGCGCGCGTGGCCGGCCAGCCGCAGGGTTGTTTCCGTTTCGCGGGCGGTGCTCAGGCGCAGCAGCGAGAGCGGCAGACGGCTCTGCACCATCTGGCGGACCGCCTCCAGGCCGCGCTCGAAATCCGGGAAGAACATGGCCCGGAAAACGTCGCTGCGGGGCAGGGGGGACACGCGCACCGTGGCCGCCGTCAGCACGCCCAGCCGCCCCTCTGAACCCAGCACAAGCTGGCGCAGGTCCGGGCCGGCGGCCGAGGCCGGGAAGGCCGGCAGCGCCAGCGTGCCTGCCGGGGTTTCGAGCGTTCCGCCGGCGAACAGGTCCTCGATGCGCCCGTAATGCAGCGACTGCTGGCCGCTGGAGCGGGCGGCGACCCAGCCGCCCAGCGTCGAGTACTCGAACGACTGGGGGAAGTGGCCCAGCGTATAGCCGCGCGCCCGCAGGTGCGCTTCCAGGTCGGGGCCGGTGATGCCCGCGCCGAACGTTGCGAGCAGGCTGGTTTCGTCCAGGTTGTGCAGGCGGTTCATCCTGCTCAGGTCGATGGTCAGCACAGGCTGGCCGCCGGACGGCGGGTTGATGTGGCCGACGACGCTGGTCCCCCCGCCGTAGGGGATCACGCGCGCGCCTGTCTCGCGGGCGAGGCGCAGCAGCGCGCGCACATCGTCCGGCGACTGGGGATAGGCGACGCCGTCGGGGAAAGCGCCGGGGCGCCCGGCGCGCAGCGCGATCCAGTCCGGCAGGCTTTGGCCGCGCGCGTGGCGCACGCGGTCTTCCGGGTCGGCGGTCAGCAGCGGGTGATCGGGCAGCCGCGACGCCGGGACCGCCGCCGCCACCTGCCCCAGCGCGGCGTCGCGCGGCGGGCTGCCCGGCCCCAGGCGCTGCGCGAGGAAGGCCGCCGCGCTGGCGGGCAGCGGGTAGGTTATCGTGGTGTCGCCCCACCCGTTCCAGCGGCGCATCACACCGCCTCCACAGGGCTGCCGGCCCGCTGCCACAGCCGCATACTTTCGCGCATGACGGCGCGCGTAGCTTCCTCGGCGGCGGCGCTGTCGCCCTGGCGGGCGGCGGCGGCCAGCGTTGTGTAATAGGCGCGCGACGAGGCCCGGCTTTCGGCGTGGCTGAAGTAAAGCACGGCGAGCTGGTGATAGAAGCTGGCGAAACTGTTCAGAATCAGGGCGTAGATCGGGTTGCCGGCGGCGACGGCCAGCGTTTTTTGCAGCGTCCAGTCGAACGCGGCGAAGGCGGCAGGCGACTCGGCCAGGCGGTCGTGCCCGGCCAGCGCGTCCAGCGCCCGCGCTGGCGCGCGTTCGACCGCCAGCCGGGTGTACGTCGGCGCGAGGTCGAGGCGCACCTGCAGCAGGTTGGGCACAAAGTCCGGCGGCAGGTGCTGGCTGTAGCGCACGATGCCGCTGAGCACGTTCATGCCGCCCTCAGTCCAGAAGTCGGTGACGGCGGTGGATTTGCCCTGGTGCACGACCAGCCAGCCGTCACGCTCCAGGCGGCGCAGGGCCTCGCGCAGCGTGGGCCGCGTGACCCCCAGCAGGGCCGCCAGCTCGCGCTCGGCGGGCAGGATGGAGCCGGGCGGGAAGCGGCCTTCGAGAATGGCAGTGACAATCGTCTGTTCGGCGTGGTCCACCGGGCGGTGGGCGACAGGTCGCTGCATGCGGGCTGCTCCATGCGGCGGCGTTCTGCGCCCGCCGCTAAGTGGTCTGACCAGTTGCATTCAGCATTACACATTCCGCGAGCTGTGTCAAGCACCCCGCCGCGCCGGGCGTCAGGGGTGATAGTCGGCCAGGGTGGAGCCGCCAATGAACTCGCGCAGCAGCGAGGTGTCGGGGATCATGGCGTGCTGTTCAGGCGTAAAGGGCTGGACCCAGTTCAGAAACGACAGCAGGCGGTTGGCTTCGATGTACGTGGGCGTGTTCGGCCGCGTCTGAAGCAGCAGCGGCTCCACCAGCGGGCGTAGGGCCGCCAGCTCGTACACCAGCGCCGAATTGAACATCGAGTCGGCGTTTTCCTGGAAGGGGAAGATGTTCTGTTTTTCCCCCCGGCGCACGCTCTGCCAGCGCAGCAGCGTGTCGGTGACGGTGTAACCGCGCAGGCGCGCGTCGCGCACGATGCGGCGCAGCAGGCGCACGTCGGTTGTGGGCACGCGGTTGTGGGCGTCAATGTTGAGCTGCGTGAGGGCCGACACGTAAACCCGGTGCACGATTTCTGGCGGAATATCGGCCACCAGCGCCGGGTTCAGGCCGTGAATGCCCTCGACGATAATAATCTGGTTGTGCTCAAGCTGCACGCTGCTGCCGGTTTCACTTTTCCCGCTGATAAAGTTAAAGCGCGGCAGCGTGGTCGGCCTGCCGGACACCAGCTCCAGCAGGTTCTGGTTGAACAGCTCCAGGTTGACCGCCCTCAGCGATTCGAAATCGTAATCGCCGTTCTCGTCCTTTGGCGTCAGGTCGCGGTCAACGAAATAGTTGTCCAGCTCGATTGTAAACGGGCGCAGGCCGTGCGCCAGCAGTTGAATGGCCAGCCGCTTCGAGAAGGTTGTCTTGCCCGACGACGACGGCCCGGCGATCAGAACCAGGCGCGTGTTCTGGCGTTTGTGCTTGTCGCAGATTTCGCGGGCGATGAAAGCGACGCGCTGTTCGTGCAGCGCTTCCGCCACCAGAATGAGTTCATGGACGCGGTTCTCGCGCACCACACGGTTGAAGCGGCCCACGTCCTCGACGTTCATCCGCCGCAGCCAGTCGTCAGCCTCGCGGAAGACGTGGGTCAGCTTGTCGTAGGGCAGCATGTCGCTGAGGTGAGTCGGGTTTTCCTGGCGCGGGTACTGGAGAATAAAGCCGGGCGGCGCGGCCAGCAGGCGGAAATACTGAAGGCTGCCGGTGGTGGGGACCATGTAGCCATAGTAATAATCGTCGCGCCCGCGCAGCGTGTAGATCGTCAGGTCGCCGCGCGTGCGCTGTTCCAGCAGGCGAACCTTGTCTGTGTCGCCGCGCGCTTCGAACAGCGCCACCGCCTGTTCCAGCGGCACAATGCGCTTGGCGATGGGGACGTTGTCCTGCACGATGGCGCGCATGTGCAGGTACAGCGCCGCCATATCCTCTTTGGTCAGTGGGCTGCTGTCGAGCATTTTGCAGTAAAACCCGCCGTCAGGGACGGCGTAGCTGACGGCGACTTTGCGGCCGGGCCACAGCTCGTCAATGGCGATGGCCAGCAGCAGCACCAGCGAGCGCCGGTAAATGCGCCCACCGTCGCTGCTGGCGAGCGACACCGGCGCCAGCGCCGCGTCGCCCACGATTCGGTACGACAGCTCGCGCAGGCGGCCGTCCAGCACGCCGCCCATAACGGGGTGGGGGTAGCGCTCCGGGGCGGCCTGGGCGGCGGCTGACAGAAACGCCTCGATGTCTGTGCCCACCGGCCCCTCAAGCACCAGGCCGTCGTCCATTGTGACGCGGATCGTGTCACGCGGCTGTGAAATCGTAATCTGCGACTCTTGTGTTATCATATGCGAAATGGTTGCCCAGCGCAGGTCAGTGCTATAATCACGACATTGTCCTGGTAGTTTACTATGAAAACCGCGCCAGATGAACCATAATTCGGACATGGAAGAAACCGGCCCGCTGGAAGAAGCCGATCTGGCCGGGGCCACCAGCGACACCGTTATCCTGCCCGGCGGCCGCCTGCTGCGGCGCATGGTTGACCGCGCCGCCGCCGGCGACGACACGCTTGTCGGGCAGACGGGGGAGGTGATTCTGGTTATTCGCGGCATGACCGAGAGCATCGCGCTGCGCAGCACGCCGTCCGTGATTTTGGGGCGGATTGACCACCGCAGCGCGGCCCGGCCTGATGTTGACCTGGCGCGTTACGGCGCCGCGGAGCGCGGCGTTTCGCGCCAGCACGCGCGCCTGGAGATCGTTGATAACCACCTCTATATCACCGACCTCGGCAGCTCAAACGGCACATTCTGCCGGAGCCAGCGGCTGCAGCCGCACAAGCTCTGTATGCTGAAGCGGGGCGACGAGATCATTCTGGGGCGGCTTGCTCTGCAAATCATCTTTGACTGACGCTGGCGCAAAGCGCGTGTGACTGATGGCCTACGCTTACGAACGTTACCTCCAGGAAGTGCTGATCAGCGAAGCGCAGTTGCAGGCGCGCATCCGCGAGCTGGGCGCCCGGATTTCTGCGGATTATGCTGCCTGCCCCGATCTGGTGCTGATCTGCATCCTGAAGGGCGGCGTGATGTTCCTGACCGACCTGATGCGCCACATCAGCGTGCCCCACGAGATTGATTTCCTGGCGGTTTCCAGCTATGGCCGCGGCACGCGCGAGTCTGCCGGCGATGTGCGCATTGATATGGACCTCACCGCCCAGGTGCAGAACCGCCACCTGCTGATCGTCGAGGACATTATTGACAGCGGCCACACGCTGCGCTTTGTGATTGACGTGCTGCTGGCGCGCAAACCCGCCAGCCTGCGCCTGTGTACGCTGCTGGACAAGCACGCGCGCCGGAGGGTGGATATTCCGGTGGATTACACGGGCTTTCAGATCGAGGACAAGTTCGTTTTTGGCTACGGCCTGGACCTGGATGAAAAATTCCGCAACCTGCCGTTCATCGGCGTCGTGCGGCTAGATTCCCTGCCACATGAGTGATGAGCTGCCCCCGCGCCAGCCGCACCGTCCGCTGCGCTGGCCGGACCCGGTGCTGCGCCTGTGCGCCACGCTGGCCGGCAGCGCCGCGCCCGTCTTTATCGTCGGCGGCGCGGTGCGCGACGCGCTGCTGCATCGCCCGCTGAAGGACCTTGACCTGGCGGTTCCGGCGGGCGGCGCCGCGCTGGCCCGGCGGATCGCGAACCGGGCGGGCGGGGCTTTCTTCCCGCTGGACAGCGCGCGCGATGTGGGCCGGGCGCTGCTCGACACGGAGTACGGGCGGCTGGTGGTTGATGTCGCGCGCTTCCGCGGCCCCGACCTGTATGCTGACCTGGCCGACCGCGATTTCACGATCAACGCGATGGCGGTGGACGCGCGCGCTGACCTGGGCCTGCTGATAGACCCACTGGGCGGCGAGCAGGACGCGCGGGCGAAAGTGATCCGGCGCTGCGGGCCGCGGTCGCTGGACGATGACCCGGTGCGCTGCCTGCGCGCTGTGCGCCTGAGCGCGCAGCTTGGCATGCGCATCGAGCCGGCGACCGTGCAGGACGTGCGCCGCTGCGCGCCGCGCCTGGCGTCTGTCTCGCCGGAGCGCGTGCGCGACGAGCTGTTCCGCCTGCTGGCGCTGCCGCGGGCCGCCGCCGCGCTGCGGGCCGCGGCCGCTGTCGGCGTTGTCGGGCCGGCGCTGCCGGGCCTCGACTTCGAAGGCGACTCATGGAGGCGCGCCCTGGCGACGATCGAACACCTGGCCGCTGTCGCGGTCGCCAGCGCCGACTACTCCGACGACCTGACAGCTTCGCTGGGCACGGGGATGCTGGTGATGCAGTTGGGCCGGTTTCACAGCCAACTGCGCGCGCATTTTGAAACGCCCTGGCCGAACAACCGTCCACACGGAGCGCTGCTGGCGCTGACGGCGCTGCTGGCCGCCGGCACGCCCGCGCGGGCCGCTGAACAGGCGGCCGCGCTGCGCTTGAGCAGCGCGGAAAGCGAGCGCGTCAGCCGTGTTGTGCGCGGCGCTGGCGCAGCGCTGGCGCTTGACCCCACGGACCGGCGCGCGCTGCACCGTTTCTGGCGCGACGCCGGCCCGGCAGGCGTGGATATGTGCCTGTTGAGCGCGGCGGATTTTCTGGCGGCGGCGGGCACGGCGCTGCATCAGGACAGATGGCTGAGCGCGATTGACAGGGTCTGCGCGCTGCTGGACGCCTATTTCAACCGTTATGCGGAGATCGTGGAGCCGCCGCCGCTGGTGGACGGCACGGCGCTGATGCGCATGCTTGGCCTGGCGCCTGGGCCGAACGTGGGCGCGCTGCTGGCCGCGGTGCGCGAGGCACAGGCCGCCGGCGAGGTCCACACGGCGGAGGAAGCCCTGCGCCTGGCGCGGCGGCTGCTTGGCGGCAGCTAGAGGTAGGGCGCCAGGTCAAGCAGGCGCAGGCGCGCGTCCTCTTCCGGGACTTCAAAATGCTGGCTGAGCGCGGCTGGCGTGCGCGCGCCGTCGCTGAGGGCCTGCACCATGTGCGCCGGCATGATGAGCATGCGCGCCAGCGTCTGGATCTGCGCGTCCTGCTGCACCATCTCCGGCACGCGGCGCAGGGACCCCCACTCGCTGAGCGTTACCTCACGCGCCAGCAGCCGCGCCAGCGACATGCGCGGCGCATACTGGCCCCTGGCGCTGAGAAAGCCGAGCGAGATGTTGCGCGGGTTCACCTCGGACCACATATCGGGCCGGGGATGCTGGAGCATGTTCTCGATGGGCACGGGCGGCGCCTTGACCTCAAAGATTTCGAGCAGCTCGTGAACAACAATTTCTAACGGTGGCAGCGCGGTCACAGCTTATGAACTCTTTTCGATAGGGGGGGCTGGCGGCGCTGTGTGGGCCTGAAAGAACCACAGCAGGGTGCTGCCATAGCGCCGTTCATCGTAGGCGCCCAGGTGGCGGAGCGCGACCGGCTGCTGCTCCGACGGGTCAATCTGCACAATAACGACCGTGCCCGGCGGCAGCCAGGCCGGCTGCGCGTCCAGCGCGGCCAGCGTGTGCAGCCACAGATTTTTGTACTGCGGCGGCGCGACATAAATATAGTCGAACGCTTCAGCGGGCGGCTGGCGCAGCAGCGTGAGCACATCGGCGCGGCGCACGACGGCGCGCGCCTTCAGGCCGGTCAGCTCAAGGTTTTCGTGGATGGTCTGGACAGCCAGCCGGTCGAGTTCGACAAACACGGCGCGCGCCGCGCCCCGGCTCAGCGCTTCGATGCCGACGCTGCCGGTGCCGGCGTACAGGTCCAGAAAGCGGGCGTCGATAATATCTCTGCCGATGATGTTAAAGCAGGCCTCTTTGACCCGGTCCATCACCGGGCGCGTGGAATTGCCAGGGACTAATTTAAGCCGGCGCCCCCTGGCGCTGCCGGCGATCACGCGCGCGGGCATCGTTCAGGTTCCACTGCTTTCCACAACCTCACGGACGGCGCGGATGTTGGACAGCGGCGTGGTCACCATAATCACGCAGCCGGTGGAGAGGATCAAACGCCGCCCGCCGGCCTGGTGGATGGCGTCGCGGGCGGCCTCCCGGACGGACGAGGGCGTGCCGTTGTGCAGGTGCTGCCAGCGCGAGAGGCCGCCGCACACCGCCCCGCCGAACTGCGACTTGCCCTGCGCCAGGTCCGGCTCTGTCTCGCGGTCGTGCCAGTTGATGGACTGCACAGGCAGCTCGCTCGCCACTTTGAACATCGGCGCGTCGCCGTGCAGGTGCAGCATGTTGAACCACCACTTGTCTGGCAGCGTGCCCAGTATCTTGCGGTCGTAGGGCAGGCCGAAGGCGCGGTACTCTTCCTCCGACAGCACATCGTAGCTGGCGTGCTGCACGGCGTAGAAGATGCCGGCGATGGGGGTGCGGCGCAGCGCGTCAATGTAGCGCAGCGTGGTTTCGGTCAGGATGTTCAGGCCGGTGTGCAGCCTTTCCGGGCGCGTGCGCAGATGGCGAATGAGGGTGTCTGCGCCGGCCATGTGTTTGGCCAGCGACAGCGGGCTGAAAATCGTGGCGACGATCGGCACCGTTTCATCCAGGCCGCTGCCGATCAGGTTCAGCGCCTCAAGGTGGCGGCCCAGCGCGCCGCGCAGCGGGTCAAGCGGGCGCAGCTCGGTCCAGTCAAGCGAGCGCGCCACCACCCGGCGCGTGTAGGCGCGCGTGCCCTCCAGGTTGCCTTCCCAGTGATCCTGCACGCCGTAGTCGGCCACGCTGTAGCTGCTGGCCGGCGTCACTTTGACAAAGTCCCAGTCGAAGGCGCGCTGAAAGCCAACCACAGACTGCGCCAGGTCAGCGGCGCGCTCATCGTCCCCTGGCCAGTGCCGCCACAGGGCAGCGGGGACGCGATCGGCGGCTTCGCCGGCAATCGTTTTTTCCAGGCGTTCGCGTTTATCCATACGTCTGTCGTGCTGCCGCGCCTGCTGAGGGGCGGCAGCGCCTCCTTGCTGCTGCGATCCGGTCAGACCAGCGCCGCTGAGCTGGCTTCGCCGGTTGCTTCGTTTAAGCGCTGGGTGGTCATGCGGATCAGCATGGTGAAGCGGTCATCTTCGGGCGTTTTGACGTTGTCGTGCGGGTGCTGTTCCGCGCGTGTGCGCTCGTATTCCTTGCGCGCCTGCTCGACCAGCTCCAGGCTCCGCCGGAACGCGGCGGCGGCGGCCTCTGTCTGGCCGAGCGCTTTGTACGCCAGGCCCTTGCCGTAGTTGGCGTCGATGTCGTCCGGGTGCTGCTTAAGAATCGCTTCAAACTCGGCGAGCGCCTCGCTGTAGCGTTTGTCGCGGTGGTGCAGCCAGGCCTGGCCGATGCGTTCGGCGGTGGAACTGGTGTTGGACATCATGTTTTACTCCTGCAGGAAACCGACGGAGAAATTGTACTGAGGGTGCGGCATTATCACAAGGCGGGCGCGGGGGCAATGTGCGGGTAAACAGGCAGGTAAAGCGTTTGCCCCAGCGGACGGCCCTCGCTGTCAAAGAATGAGAGCCGGCTGCTGGCGTCACAGGCCGGGCGGCAGGCGTAGATTTCAACGGTGAGCTGATAATCGTCGGGCGGCAGCTCCAGCGCCAGCGGAATCGTGTATGGGTCGGCGACATACTGGTAGGGCTGCCAGCGGCGGGTAGGGTAGTCGCCGGGCGCGCGCAGGGCTGTCTGATAGTGCAGCGCGCCGCGCGTGACATCATACAGGCTGACCTGCACCTGATAATTTTCGTCGAGCAGGCGCAGCGTCCGCCAGTAAAGCGTGAGGTTCAGGGCGTCGCCGGGCTGGTAGCTGTCCTGGTCAAGCCTGAAGGCGATCGCCTCCAGGCCGGCGTCGGTGCGGTCGCGCAGGCTGACAGCCCCGTCCAGCCCGTGTCCGGGGCGGGCGTGCAGCGTCAGCGGCGAGAAGGGCGCGGCGAACAGCGGGATGAGCGCGGCGCAGGTCGCCAGCGTGAGCAGCAGCAGGCGGGCCTCCGGCACAGGCAGCAGCGGCACATCGCCAACGTCGGGCCGGCGGCGGCGCGCGCGCAGCCACGTCAGTGCGGCCAGCGCGGCCAGCGCGGCCAGGCTGACCAGCCAGCCGCGCTGGCGCGGCGGCGTCGGGCCGAGCGTCAGCAGCACCTCGCCGCTCATCACGGGAATCTGCATCTGCATCAGGTTGGTTTGCGGGTCAGGCATCAGCGCCAGCGGGCTGGCCTCGTTCCACGCCTGCCAACCGGGGAAGTAGGCCATCAGCAGGCCGATGCGCTGGGCGGTGTTCGTGCTGATCTGCAGGCGCAGGGTGTGCGTGCCGCCCTGAACAAGGCTGGCCTGCAGGCCGCTGGCGCGCACAACGCGGTTTGCGATGTCGGTTGGCGTGCGGGCGGGCAGCGCCGCCGGCAGCGTCGAGGGCAGGGGCGCGCCCGGCGGCAGCACAGCGATGCCCGCACCCTGCTGCTCGTAGGTGAGCTGGGCGGCGGGCGTGAGGTCGTCCAGCGTGTCGGGCCAGCGGGGGGCCAGCCAGACCGGCGCTGAAACCGCGACGATGGCGGCCAGCAGCGCGGGCGTGAGCAGCCGCTGCGTGTGCTGTGGCAGGTGGCGCGCGAAACAGGCTGCGCCGCTGCCGCTGACAGCGGCGCACAGCGCCGCCAGCCCGACAAGCCAGGTTTCCGCGGGCAGCAGCGCGGCGGCCGCCGCCGCGCCGGCCCCGCCCAGCAGGAACAGGCCGTAAAAGCCCGCCACCCGGCACAGAACAGCGCCCGCTGCCGCGCCCACGACGGCGGCCAGCGCGGCCAGCGGCCCCAGCGTGAGGCGCGCGCGCGGCACCAGCTCTGCCAGGTCAACGAAGGGCGGCGGGCTGAACAGCTTTTCGAGCAGCACGCGCGGCGGAACGGCCCTGGGACGGGCCGTCCAGGTGATCAGGCCCTGCTCGGCCAGCGCCGGCAGCCAGTAAAAGGCGGCGACGCCAGCCCCGATGATGACGCTTAAGCCCGCCAGCGCCCAGGGGACGGCGCGTCCGCGCCGCGCGAGGGCGTGCAGCGTGAGCAGCGCGGCCGTGCCCGTGCCAACCGCCGCCAGAGGTGGGTGAGTCAGCGCCAGGGCGGCCGTCAGCAGCGCCACCTGCGCGATGTCGCGCGCGCTGTCGGCCCACAGCAGATGGTCAACGCGCCACAGCAGCGCCGCCAGCAGCGCAAGGCCGGTGACGGCGGGCAGGTCGCCCAGGATGTGCGGCGCGGTGTGGCCGAAATAGGGGCTGAAAACGAACAGCGCCGCGGCGACAAGCCCCGCCTGCGCGCCGGCGTGCCGCCGCACCAGACCGTAAAGCGCCGCGCTCGCCAGGCAGAAGGAGGCGATATAGAGGACGCGCACCGCCACCACCGCGTCGTTGGTCAGCAGCACCTCAAGCAGCGCGGCGGCGTAGGCCGGCGCGGGTGGGTAGTAATTGGGGATGGGCGCGCCGTAGCCCTGCTGCGCGAACGCTGACCAGCGGGGGTACAGCCGTCCTTCCTGCAGGGCCGCGGCGTAATCCGCCGCCATGAAGGCGTGGTTTTCGCTGGCGTTGGTGCGGGGCAGGCCGGGCTGTAACAGAAACGGCCAGGCCGCCAGCAGGCCCAGCGCCAGCGCCAGCAGGAGTCCCCAGTCCCAGCCGCGCTGCGCCTGGCGCATCCAGCGCGGCAGATCCCCGTTCGCTATCACAGAGGCGTGGTTGTGCATACTCTGCATTTTACTTGATTTACCCAGTTGGCGGTGATATGCTGTGCCCGTTCGGGCGGGGGTTAATGGGCGCTGTTACGATTCGTAAGGTTGAGCCGGACGATCTGCCGGGCGTGGCGGCGCTGTGGCACGAACGGATGACGCTCCAGCAGCAGTCTGACCGCCGTTTTTCGCTGGCGGCGGATGCGCCGGCGCGCTGGCAGGCCGCCGCCGCTGGCTGGCTGGCCGACCCTCACTGCCTGCTGGTCGCCGCTGAGCGCGACGGGCTGCTGGTCGGCTACGCGGTCGGCTGGCTGCGGGACGCCCCGCCAGGGCTGCTGCCAGAGCGCATCGGCGTCGTCAGCGAGATGCACGTCGGCGTGCACAGCTACCAGTCTGGGCTGGGGCAGGCGCTGCTGAACGAACTGCGCGCGTGGTTCGCGCAGCAGGGCGCTGGCGCGCTGACCGCGCAGGTTCCGCGCCGGCAGCCGGTGGAACAGGCTTTCTGGCGCGCGCTGGGCGCCGCTGAATGGATTAACGTGATGTGGGTGAAACTGTGATTCGCTTCGCTGCTGAAACTGACGCCGCCGCCATCAGCCGCCTGTGGTCCAAGCTGGTGGCGTACCACCGGGCGCTGGACCCCGACATGCCCGCTGCGGCGCCGGACGGCGCCGCGCGCTACAGCCGCAGCCTGATTGACCGGCTGGAGGATCATCACACCTGCGTGCTGGTCGCCGAGCAGGACGGCCTGGTGGTGGGGTATGTGTTAGGCGTGGTGGTGGACCTGATGCCGGAGATGTTCGATTACGAGCCGGGCGGGTTTCTGGCCGATATTTTTGTCGAGGCAGAATACCGGGGGCGGGGCATCGGCCTGGCCCTGGTTGAGGCGCTGGCCGGGTGGTTCCGGCAGCGCGGGCTGCGCCATTTTGAATGGCACGTGGCCGCCAGCAACGCGAACGCGCTGGCCTTCTGGCGAAAGGTCGGCGGGCGCGACTTTATGATCCGCATGCGGGCGGACATCGGGCCGGGCGGCGGCGCATGACCGAGCTGCTGTATCAGACGGACAGCTATATCAAAGAGTTCACGGCGCTGGTGACGGCGGTTGACGCTGACCAGCGCGCCGTTTATCTGGACCGGTCGGCGTTTTATCCGGGCGGCGGCGGCCAGCCGCATGACACCGGCGCGCTGATCGGCGGTGAACAGACATACAGCGTGGCGCAGGTGGGGCGCGGCGGCGCGCATATCATCGGCGGCGCAGACCTGCCGACTGTTGGCGCGGAGGTGCGCGGCGTGCTCGACTGGGCGCGGCGCTACCAGTTGATGCGCACCCACACGGCCATGCATATTCTGTGCGGCGTCGTCTGGCGCGACTACGGCGCCAGCGTGACCGGCGGCAATATGGAGCCGCTCAAGGGGCGCATGGATTTTGAATTTGAACGCCTGCAAAAAGACCTGGTGAGCGAAATTGAGGCGCGCGTCAACGCCGAGGCCGCCGCCGCTCACGATGTTGTGGTGCGCATTCTGCCGCGCGACGAGGCCTTTCGGATTCCCGACCTGATCCGCACCAAAATCAACCTGCTGCCGGAGGGGATAGCTCAGGTCAGAACTGTCGAGCTGGTCGGGCTGGACCTGCAGGCCGACGGCGGCACGCACGTCGCCAACACGCGCGAAGTGGGCCGCATTCGCGTTGTGGATTACAAAAGCAAGGGCGGCATCAACAAGCGCATTTATGTTGAGCTGGACACCTAGCGCCATGCGCCGCCTGCACCCCGTTCTGCCGGCTGAGAGCTTCGTCGCCAGCGGCGTGTACCGGTATACCGCCCTCGGCGAAGTTGAACACTGGAGCGTGCACGGGCAGCCGGGGGGCGCGCTGCTGCTTCGCGTGGACCGTGACCGGCGCGCTGTGGACGGGCGCAGCCTGCTGATCGAGGCGTGGGCCACGCCCGCGGGCGCGGTTGAACGGTTCAGCCTGCGAGCGTATGGCGGGCCGGGGGACTCGTTCCGGGTTGCGCGCGCGGATTTTGTGCTGAACGGCCTGCGTGTGGAGGTTGGCCACAGCCTGGACGGCGCGCCGCGCCAGGACTCCGTGCTGGCCCTGCCAGCCCCCGCGTGCGCCTGCCCGGACGCGGTGAGCTTCCGCGGGCAGGCCGTGCGCTGCGCCGTCCGGCGGGCTTCGTCCGTGGTGCTGGTGACGCACACGGCGTTCGACGGCGAGCAGCCTTTTTCCGGCGCGGCAGTGCCCGCCGCCAGCCTGCCCGTGTGGGCTGAAAGCGGCGCTGTCAGCGTGGATGGGCGCGAAATACCGGCGCAGCGCTGGCGCTGGCCGGGCGTGCCGGGGTTCGACGGCGAGCTGTGGCTGGACGCGCACGGCGCTGTGCTGCGCCACACGCGGCCTGACGCGGTGGAGATCACGCTGGCGCGCTATGCGCGGCGGATGGAGCCAGGCGCACATGATTGAACGTTTCCGCTTGTTTTTAGGCCCGGCGCGGGTGCGCGCTTTTCTGCTGCTGCTGGGCATCACCGGCCTGCTGAGCCTGATGTTAAGCGCGCTGGCGCCGCAGGCGGAGTGGGCCGCCAGCGCGCAGATCGCGCTCGCGCTGATTTTTTTCGCCGGCGCGGCGGTGATCGTCGGCGGGCGCATGACGCGCGAGGAACGGGCGCGCTGGTTTTCCATCCTTGGGCCGGCGATTGGCGCGCTGGTGCTGGCGCTGACAGTGCTGCCCAACCTGGCGCTGCCGCTGGCGGGTGTGGCGGCGGGGTGGGTGGTTGCCGGGCTGATGCTGTTCCGCCCGCGCGCGCCGAAAGCCTACCTGGAGGCGATCAAATATCTGCGCAGCGGCAGCTATGCGGAAGCGGTCGCGAGCCTGGACGAACTGATTAAGGACAGCCCGGATAACCCCGACTACTACCGCTTGCGAGCGGAGGTGTTCCGGCTGTGGGGCAAGCTCGACCGCGCGCGCCGCGATTATCAGCGGATGGCGGAGATCGCACCTGAGGCGGCGGTGGCGTTCAATGGGCTGGCCGAGGTGCATCTTCAGTCCGGCCGGTTTGACGAGGCGCACGCCGCCGCCCTGAAAGCCTATGAACTGGCCCCGCATGAGTGGGTGGCGGCGTACAACCTGGGCATGATCGAGGACCGGCTGGCCGACGCGGAGGCCGCGGTGAGGCATTTGACCGAGGCGCTGACGTTGAAGGTTCCAGACGCGCGCCACCGGCTGCTGATTCACCTGTATCTGGCGCGGGCCTACGCGCGCCTGGGCGATCTGTCGGCGGCGTCCGATGCGACGGCGCAGGTTGTCCGGCACCGCAGCGGCCTGCAGGAGTGGCAGTCGCTGCTGGAATATGAGGAGGCGGCGACGCTGCGCGCGGTGCTGGCGGACGATATCGCGCTGGCGGGCCGCCTGGCCGCCGGCGAGATCACCGCTGCCGCGCTGGGGCAGGGCGAGTCGGCGCGATGAACCGGCGCGTTTACTGGCTGGCGCTGTTCGGGGCGGCGGGCGTGGGGGTGGCCGGCCTGCTGGTGTTTGTGGGCGGGTTGGTGGTCGAGCTGGTGAGCGCGCCCGGCGCGCCCCGGCCGGGGCTGTCGCCGGTGATTCAGTTGGCGCTTGGCGCGCTGTGTCTGGCGTCGGTGATGTTCATGCTGGTGTTCGCGCTGATCGGCTGGCTGCTGGCGCGCCAGTCGCGCGAGCAGGGGTCAGGCTACGGCGATGCCTACCGGCTGATCGAATCTCTGCGCTTCCGCGAGGCGATCCCGCTGCTGGAACGCTCGATCAACGAGGGCAAGGAAACGGCAGAGGTGCTCATGCTGCTGACCAGCGCCTACGCTTATACCGGCCAGCTTGCCAAGGCCCAGGCCGCGGCTGACCGTTCGGTGCGGCTGTTTCCCAACGACCCCGACGCTTACATTACGCTGGCCAACAACTACCGGATGCAGGCCGCTTACGACGAAGCTTCGGCGGCGCTGCACCAGGCGGCTGAGCTGGCGCCGAACCAGCCGGCGGTCTGGGCTGAGCTGGGCTTCCTCCAGCTTTTTGCCGGCGACGCGGCAGCGGCTGAGGCGTCGTTTGAGCGCGCGGCGGCCCACGCTATGCCGTCTATGTACGGCGTGCGCGTGTACTATCACCTGACGCAGCTTTACCAGAAGCGGGGCGCGGCTGCCGAGGCGGTGCGCGCCAACGCGAAGATGATGAGCGCCCGCGACGGGCTGGTGGCCTGGAAGCCGGCCCTGAGCGCGTTAGAGGGCACGGCGTATGGCCAGGCGATGCGCTATGAGATTGCGGCGATCGAGCAGGCGCTGGCCGACGCCGACGCCGGGAACCTGGGCTAGTGGTGCGGCGCGGCGCGCGGCGGCTGCTGACGCAGTTTCGCGCGTGGGATCGGCCCGCCCAACTGGGGCTGGGGCTGGCGCTGGCGCTGATGATCGTGGTGCTGGTCGTGGGGCGCTCGGCGCCGGACAGCCTGTTCGAGCCGGCGCTGGCCGGGCTGCTGGGCCTGCTGATCGCGGCGCAGGTGATTGTGCTGTGGGCGCGGCGCGGGCTGGTCACGCCGTACACGCAGGCGCAGCGGCACTACCTGGCGGGCGAGTTTGAGGCCGCCTGCGCGGTGCTTGAGGGTCTGCGCCAGGCGGACAAGGCCGACTTTCGCGCGCTGACGCTGCTTGGGAACGCCTACCGCCAGCGGGGCGCGCTGGCTGAGAGCGCGGCTGCGCTGCAGGACGCGCTGGCGTTACAGCCAAATCACAATTTTCCCCTGTATGGTTTTGGGCGTACACTGCTGGTACAGGGACGCTACGCCGAAGCCGCCGCCGTGTTCGAGCGCGCGCTCGCGGCTGGCGCGCCGCCGGTCGCCCACCTGGACGCCGCTGAAGCCTGTTATCGGCTGGGGGATGCGGCGGCGGCGCGCGAACAGCTCGCGGCGGCCGGCGCGGTGGACGAAGCGCACCGCCAGCTGCTGCGGGCCTGCCTGCTGCACTGGCTTGACGGCGGCGATCCGCCTGACGCGGCCCTGATTCAGGCCGGCATCGCCCATTGGGAGGCGAGCGCGGCGCGCTTCGCCGCTTCGCCCTACGGGGAGGCGCTGGCCGTTGATGTTCGCTGGCTGCAAGCACGCCTTGAGGAGCTGTGAAGCATGTCGATTTTCATGGGACGTGACGGCAGTATTTCGGTCTTTCGTGTCGCGCTGGCGGTCGCGCTGGTGGGCATTCTGTTCATCGGCGGGGCGCTGCTGACGTTCTTTATTGACCAGTCCAGCCGCCAGTCCCCGCTGGAGATTGAGCCGTTCCCTGGCGCTGAGGCGCGCGGCGAGATTCCCCGCGGGCCGGCGGCGCGCAGCCTGATCTTCCGCGTGAGCGACGCCTCGCCGGAGGAGGTGGCGGAGTACTACCAGCAGAAGCTGACCGCGTTCAGCGGGGACGACCCGCAGGAGTGCGCCCGCATCCCGCGCGTCGGGTCTTATCCAGAGGCGGAAGGGCGCAACGATGTGGTTCCCTTCCAATACATCTGCCACTTTGACCGCTCCGGTTTTCGCGCCACGCAGTACACCAAAGTGACGATCCAGCCGGGCATTTTCAGCACGAACGCCGACGAGAACACGCTGGGCTACACCATGATCGAGCATGAGCAGCGCTGGCAGCCCTGAGCCGCGCGCCCGCTGGCGCTGGCTGCTGCTGGCGCTGGCGTTTGGCGTGTGCGGGCTGCTGTTCGCGGCGACGGTGGGCGCCCAGGCGGTGGGGGTGCTGGCGGCGATTGCCGCCCCGCCAGAGCCGCCTGTGCCTGGCGGCGCCGCGCTGACCGCGCACAGCAGCGCGGCGCACGGCGTGGATGTGTGGGAATACAGCGTGGACCTGGCGCCGTGCGACACGGTCACATTTTATCAGGCCCAGGGGGGAAGCTGCGCTGTGCGCGCGGGCTGGTGCGACGGCGATGACCCCGGCGTGCTGGAAATTGACGTGGCGCGCTGTGTGGGCGACGCGGCGTTTTCGGCTTTTGCGCTGCGCTGGCGGGCAGAAATTGCCGCCGGCGCGCAGCCGAACACAACCTGGCTGACGCTGGAGCGCGAGGTGTCGTGGATGGGCGGGCTGCCGCCAGAGACTGTTACACCCCCCTGATTGCCCCTACCCGAATCGCACAGCGTAGGGAATAATTACGACCTTCATCAACACAGCAGCACAGCAGCGAAGCGACGCGCGCAGGAGGTGCTATCGTGGTGTCGAGACATGCGCTCGCACCGCGGGTCATTGCCAGGCTGAAGGGATACGCCGGCTAAGTTCTGTTGACATTACGCCCCTCAGATGAACAGTGGAGATGACACCATGTTCAAGGCAGTGAACCCGAAGGTGGATATCCAGAAACTTGAGCGCGAGCAGCTTAGTTTCTGGCGCTTGAACCGCATCTTTGAACGCACGATGGAGGAGCGCAAGGGCGGGCCGAACTACGTGTTTTACGAAGGGCCGCCCACTGCCAACGGGCGCCCTGGCAGCCATCATGTGCTGGCGCGCTCCTTCAAGGACATGTTCCCGCGCTATAAAACGATGCAGGGCTTCTACTCGCTGCGCCGCAGCGGGTGGGACACGCACGGCCTGCCGGTCGAGATCGAGGTTGAAAAAGAGCTGGGCATCACCCACAAGCACGAGATCGAAGCCTACGGCATCGCGGCCTTCAACGAGAAGTGCAAAACCAGCGTGCTGCGCTATATTGCCGACTGGGAAAAGCTCACCGAGCGGATGGGCTACTGGGCTGACCTGGATGACGCCTATGTCACGTTTACCAACGACTACATCCAGAGCGTCTGGTGGATTCTCAGGCAGCTTTGGGACAAGGACCTGATCTACAAGGGGCTGAAGGTCGTGCCCTACTGCGCCCGCTGCGGCACGCCGTTAAGTACGCACGAGGTGTCGCTGGGCTACGAGACCGTCAGGGACCCCAGCGTGTACGTGCGTTTCCCGCTGCGCGACAGGCCGGGCGTGTATTTCCTCGCCTGGACGACGACTCCCTGGACGCTGCCGGCCAATGTGGCGCTGGCGGTGGGCGAGAACCTGGATTATGTGCAGGTGGAAGGCCCCGCGCCGCAGGGTGACGGTGTTGAGAACCTGATTCTGGCGGAGGAGCTGGTCAGCCGCGTGCTGGTCAACCCTGATCAGTATCGCGTGGTCAAACGGTTCAAGGGCAAGGCCCTGCTGGGCGAGCACTATCGCCCGCTTTACACCTTCCTGCCCGTGGACCGCAACTACGCTTATGTGGTGCCGGGCAGCTTTGTGAGCACCGAGGACGGCACCGGCATCGTCCATATCGCGCCGGCCTACGGCGCTGACGACATGGAAGTGGGCAAGGCCCATAACCTGCCGGTGCTGCAAACGGTCGCGCCGGACGGCACCTTCATTGACGCCGTGACCGAGTTTCGCGGCATGTGGGTGAAGGACGCTGACTCTGAGATCCGCCACGACCTGTTACAGCGCGGCCTGCTTTACAAAGCTGAGCTTTACGAGCACAGCTACCCGTTCTGCTGGCGCTGTGGCACGCCGCTGCTGTATTTCGCGCGCGACAGCTGGTTTATCCGCACGACGGCGTACCGCGATAAGCTAGTGGCGCTCAACAGGACGATCAACTGGGTGCCGGAACATATCCGCGATGGGCGTTTTGGCAACTGGCTGGAGGATGTCAAGGACTGGGCGCTGGGGCGCGAGCGCTTCTGGGGCACGCCGCTGCCGGTGTGGGTGGATGACCAGACGGGCGATATGCTGTGTGTGGGCGGCGTGGAAGAGCTGAGCCAGCTTGCCGGGCGCGACCTGTCCGGGCTGGACCTGCACCGGCCCTTTGTGGACGAGATCACCTTCCCCAACCCCAGCGGCAAAGGCGGCACGATGCGCCGCGTGCCGGAGCTGATTGACGTGTGGTTCGACAGCGGCGCGATGCCGGTGGCGCAGTGGGGCTACCCTTACGCCAACCAGCAGTTGTTTGAGGAACAGTTCCCGGCAGACTACATCTGTGAAGCTGTTGACCAGACGCGCGGCTGGTTCTACAGCCTGCACGCCATCAGCACGCTGCTGTTCGAGGAAGTGTGCTTCAGGAACGTTATCTGCCTGGGCCACATTCTTGATGGCGAGGGGCAGAAGATGTCCAAGACCAAAGGGAATATCGTTGATCCCTGGTCGGTGCTGGACGTGCACGGGGCTGATGCCTTCCGCTGGTATCTGTACACGTCCGGCCCGCCCGGCGAGCCGCGCCGTTTCTCCGCTGAGCTGGTGGGCGAGGTCATCAAGAAGTTCTGGTCCACGCTGTGGAACACCTACAGCTTCTTCGTCACCTACGCCAACCTGGATGGGTGGACCCCGGCCAGCCCGCCGCCGCCTGTGGCGGAGCGCGATCCGCTGGACCGCTGGGTGCTGGCGGAGCTGCACCGCCTGGTGCGCGATGTCACGAAAGCCTACGACGAGTACGACGTGCCCGGCGCGACCCGCCCGGTGCAGGTGTTCGTTGAGGCGCTGAGCAACTGGTATGTGCGCCTCAGCCGCCGCCGCTTCTGGAAAAGCGAGAGCGACAGCGACAAGCTGGGCGCGTATGCCACGCTGTATGAATGCCTGGTGACGGTGGCCAAACTGATCGCGCCGGCCATGCCCTTCCTCAGCGAAGCGCTCTATAACAACCTGGTGTACGAAATGGACGCCAAAGCGCCCATGAGCGTGCACCTGACCCGCTGGCCGGCGCACGACCCGGCGCTGATTGACGAGCGCGCGCTGGCCGATATGGCGCTGGTGCAGCGGCTGGTCAGCCTGGGGCTGGCGGCGCGCATGACCGCCAAGCAGCGCGTGCGCCAACCGCTGCCGCGCGCTGAGTTCGCGCTGCGCGACGCCGCCGAGACGCCGGTGATCGAGCGCCTGGCGGACCTGATCCAGAGCGAGCTGAACGTGAAGGCAGTGGGGGTTGTCCGCGCGGACGACGCGCGCAGCCTGGTGAGCGTGATCTACAGCCTGAACCCGCTGCCACAGCTTCTCGGCAAGAAGTACGGCAAGGATTTTCGGCGGCTGCAAAGCGCGCTGCGCGAGGGCGAGCAGGCGTTTGTCAGGCCGGTCGCTGAGGCGCTGCTGCGCGGCGAAAACGCCCAGGTGGCTGTGGACGGCGACGTGTTCGAGGTGACGCCGGAGGAAGTCGAGGTCAAGGCGCTGCGCGAGGTCACCGAGGGTTACGCGCTGGCCGAGGAAGCGGGTTACGTGGCGGTGCTGGACACGCGGCTGACGCCGAAGCTGATCAATGAGGGGTTGGCGCGCGAGGTGGTGCGCCGGGTGCAGACAATGCGCCGCGACGCCGATTTCAACATCAACGACGCAATCGTCATCACCTACGCCGCCGGCGACCAACTGGCGGCGGCCATCGAACAGCACGCTGGTTACATCTGCGCCGAGACGCTGGGCGAGGCGCTGCTGCAGGGCGCGCCCGGCGACGGCTTCTACGCTGAAACGTTCGACATTGACGGCGATGAGCTGGTGGTGGGCGTCAGGCGGGCCGGCGCCTGACTGTCACAACTGAACAGGCTGTGCGTAAGAGGCGGGCGGCGACAGCGGCGCCCGCCTCTTATTTTGGCGGCTTAACCGCTGCAGTTTGTCGAAAACTACCTGTTAACATCTTCCTCTCCTGGCGGAAAGCGCTATAGTGTGGGTAAATATGTCTGCTTAGAATGGGGGAGCATTGTAGGATGCTGCCAATGACGGACAACAGCACCGCGACCATTCAGGCGCTGCTCCAGTTCGCGCTGCCGCTGGGCACAGCGCTGCTCTCTGGCTCCGCCGACACCACGATCAAATGGGCGATTACGGTGCGCGCGCAGCCGCCCGCTTTTCCCGAAATTTACGGCGGCGAGCTGGCGCTGCTCTCAATGGACCTGCTGCGCGCCTACAACAGCCGCCTGACGCTGGACGAGGTGATCAACAGCCTGGCCGACGTTGGCGTGCTGGCGGTGGCGGTGCGCGGCGATGTCCCTGACGGCGCGGCCAGCGCAGCCCAGGCGCGCGGCCTGACCCTGCTGGCGCTGCCCGAAGGCAGCGGCCTGACCAGCGTGGAGCGCGCGGTCAACACGCTGATCGTCAACCAGTCGGCCCAGCTCACGCAGCGCGCCATCGAGATTCAGCGCCAGCTCACGCGGCTGGCAGCGGAGAACCGCGACCTGAACAGCCTGCTCCGGTTGATGGCGCGCGCGACTGCCCGCTCGATCGTGGTGCACGATGACGCCGGCGCGCTGATCGCGCAGGTTCACGCCCAGATGGCGCGCCAGGGGGCCGGCGGGCGGACGCTGGCCCAGGGGCTGCCCTACGCCGCCTTCCAGGGCTGGCTGCGCCACGACGCGCCGGCGGCGGAAGGCGCGATCGTCGCCAGCCCGCTGGGCTATACCACCGTGCTGAAGGTGGAAAAGCGGATAGCGGGCTATCTGTCGCTGGTGACCGGCGACGGCGCGCTGGAGGATTTCGACCGGCTGGTGCTGACCTACGGCGCCGACGTGTGCGCGATGGAGATGGCGAAAAGCCGCGCGATCGCGGTGGCGGTCGAACAGACGCGCGGCGACTGGGTGCAGATGTGGTTGAGCGGGACGCCGGCGGACGACGACCTGATGGCGGCGCGGGCGCAGCAGACCGGGTTTAATGTGGACACGCCGTGTGTGGTGGCGGCCTTTCGCGCCGTGACGGCCGCCGGCGCCAGCCTGCCGCTGGAGGCGCTGATCCCGCTGGTGCGCGACGATATGGCGCGCCGCCACATCAACGGCGCCGCCGGGCTGTATGTGGACGTGATCGTGGCGCTGTACCCGCTGGAGAACGCCGCGCAGCTTGGGCGCGTGCGGCGCGACATCGAGGAAGTGAGGGCGCTGCTCGCCGACCGCATGCCCAGCGGGCTGGTGGCGGCGGGCATCAGCCGCCCGGCGGCCGGGCTGGCGGCACTGCGCGAGGTCTGCCGCGAGGCCAAGGACGCCATGCGGATTGCGGCTGAACTGGGCGCTGTGGAACAGGCGACGTTTTACGGCGACCTCAAGCTGTATCAACTGCTGCTGGCGCTGAAAGAGCGCAACCTTGACCATCTGCGCCGGTTTTACGCCGTGACCCTCGGCCCGCTGGTGGACTATGACGAGCGCAAGCAGGCCGACCTGATCCACACGCTGAACGGCTTCTTTGCGGCCAACGGCAACCTGGCCAGGGCGGCGCAGGACCTCGACATTCACCGCAACACGCTCGTTTACCGCCTGGAGCGCATCAGCGAGCTGACCGAGCTTGACCTGGACGACCCGGAGAACCGGCTGATTCTGCACCTGGCGCTGAAGGTTCAGCGGGTGCTGGCGACGCTGCCGGGGCGGAGCGCGGGGTATGCGGGCTGAATCAGCGCAGAGCAGGTTTCGTCCTGCTCTGCGCCGGAATAGGGTGGGCTGTGTTTAGAGGTCAGCCGCTGGCTCTTCGGGGACGACCAGCGCCAGGATGATATAGAGCAGCAGGCCGGGGCCGCCGAGCAGCGCCAGGATGATGAAGACGATGCGCACAATAGATACATCGAGGCCGAGGTAGGCCGCCAGGCCGCTGCACACCCCTGCTACTTGACGGTCGGTCCGTGAACGGTAGAGGCGTTTAGGTTCTGACTCAGACATGGGTGAATTCCTTTCGCGCTGTCATAGCCGGTGCTGTAACTTTATACGCAAAAAACCGCCAGCGGTTACAGATTTTATCCTGGCGGTTTTGTTTGGGCACGATATTCCCCTTTAGCGGCGGGGCGGTGACAGCTTAATAAAATGATCCTGCGGGCGATGGAGCAGGTTGTAGAGGTGCTGCACCGCTTCGGGCTGGTTGTTATTTTCCAGCGCGGTGATATAGCGGCTCAGCAGCTCGCGCACATTTTCGGCGTCGTTTTCGTTGAGCGAGAACAGCTCCACGATTGAGCCGCTGGCGATACGCCGCCGGATGGCCTCGACCGTCAGGTTCATCTCCGGCTGGATGCGCTGGTAGATGGCCCCGCCGGTCATGCCGGCGCACAGCCAGGGGCCGGGGTCGCCCAGTACCAGCGCGCGCCCGGCGGTCATATACTCAAAAGCATAGCCTTTCAGGTTGGCGCGCGCGCCCAGCCCGCCCAGGTTGTCCTGCAGTGGCTCTGTGACCTCGCCGCCGAAGATGACATCGGCGCCGCTGAGGCGGATGCAGGCGCGGGTGTCGGCGCTGCCCTGGACAATAAACAGCCCGCCCTGCGCGCCGTAAGCGAAGCTCTTGCCCACTGAGCCGTCAAGGCGTTTGCCGTCGTGGTTGAGGCCTTTGAGGATGCTGACCGAGCCGCCGCGCGCGCACTTGGCGACGCCGTCCTGCGCGCCGCCTTCGACGACGATGTGCACCGGCTCATCCAGAAACGCGCCCAGCCCGTTGCCGGGGATGGCCGAGTTGCTGAACGAGAGATGCACCGCCTCAATGCTGCTGCCGTTGGGAAAGCCCGGCCGTTTGAGCGCGCCGCATAAATGTGTGCCCAGGGCGCGGTCGGTTGCCATGACGCGCTCGTCGTCGTAAGTCATTTCGGTGTCGCCGTCGCGGGCCGATTCCATGATGGTTGACGTAATCTGCTTGCTGAGCGTGTTGCGCGGGCGGGTGAGGTAGCGGCCAACGCCCGGCTGGAGCTTGCTCTTTTGCAGCGGCGGCACGCGATACGTGAGCGGGTCCAGGTCAACGCGGTCGTGCATGGCGCGCTGTTCAAGCAGGTCGGCGCGGCCCACCAGGTCCTGTGTGCGCGTGAAGCCCAGCTTTGCCGTCCACTTGCGGATGTCCTCGTGCAGCATGTCGAACACTTTGCAGATGCTTGCAACGGAGGTTTCGTAGTCGCGCGGCTCGAACGACTTCAGCCCTTTGAGCGCGGCTTCCTCGCGCGTTTTGATGTGCGTGGTGATGCCCACATGGCAGGTCCCCTCGTGACATTTGCGGCAGATCGTGCAGCCGACGGCGACCATTGCCAGCGTGCCAAAGCCGACACGATTCGCGCCCAGGCACAGCATCTTGACGACAT
>CAZDVL010000002.1:0-55370 GCA_964508745.1 uncultured Anaerolineaceae bacterium
GGCGGCTGACGCTGGCGATTCTGCCGGTGCTGCCGATCGCGCTGGTGCTGTTCATCGTGTTTGGCTCTATTGCCCAGCCGCTGTTTGTTCAGGTGCAGGTTCGCCTGTCGCGCCTGAACACCATTCTTCAGGAGAACCTGGCCGGCATCAGGGTGGTGAAGGCTTTCGTGCGCGAGCCGCACGAACAGCGCGGTTTCGACCGCGCCGCTGACGACCTGTTCGCCCAGAGCCTGCGCGTCAGCCGCACGTTTTCGTTCCTGTTTCCGATCGTCTTTCTGATCGCGCAGCTTGGCCAGGGCGCGATACTGTACTTTGGCGGCCAGCAAATCTTCAACGGCACGCTGACGATCGGCGAATACCAGCAGTTCACGCTGTACCTGATCTACGTGTTTTTCCCCATCGGGCAGCTTGGCTTCATCATCACGCTGATGGCCCAGGCGTCCGCGTCGGCGACGCGCATCTTTGAGATTCTGGACGCGCAGAGCGAGGTCGCCAACAAGCCGGGGGCGCAGGAGCTGCCGGCCATCGAGGGGCGCGTGACGTTTGAGAACGTGTCCTTCGCTTACTTTGGCGCGCACGACTACGTGCTGAGGAACGTCAGCTTTGAGGCCCGGCCCGGCCAGACGATCGCGCTGCTGGGCGCGACAGGCAGCGGCAAATCCACCATCATCAACCTGATCCCGCGCTTTTACGATGTGACTGAGGGCGCGGTGTGCGTTGACGGCCGCGACGTGCGCGACGTAACGCTCGACAGCCTGCGCCACCAGATCGGGATTGTGCTTCAGGAAACGAACCTGTTCAGCGGCAGCATCCGCGACAATATCGCGTTTGGCCGCCCCGAAGCGCCGATGGAGGAAGTGATTGCGGCGGCCAAAGCTGCCGCGGCGCACGACTTTATCATGGCGTTCCCGGAAGGTTACGACACGCCGGTGGGCGAGCGCGGCTCGACCCTGTCCGGCGGGCAGAAGCAGCGGGTCGCCATCGCGCGCGCGCTGCTGCTCAACCCGCGCCTGCTCATTCTGGACGATTCCACCAGCAGCGTGGACCTGGTGACCGAGGCGCAGATTCAGCGCGCACTGGACAACCTGATGAAGGGCCGCACCAGCTTCGTGATCGCCCAGCGCATCACGACGGTGCTCAACGCCGACCAGATTATCGTGCTGGACAAGGGTGAAATCGCCGCCGTCGGGACGCACGCGGAACTCATGGAAAGCAGCCCGATCTACGCCGAGATTTACAATTCGCAGCTTGTGGGCGACGCCGAAACGGCCGCCGCTGAGGGAGGGCTGGCGCTATGATGGGCATAGGCGGCAATCGCAATTTATTCGAGCAGGAAACCTCTAAGCCGAAGAATCTGGGCGTGACGCTGGCCCGTTTTGGGCGCTACTTCCGCCGGTTCTGGCCCGGCCTGCTGCTTGCGATCGCGCTGATCGTTGTCTCGACGTGGACACAGGTGACGGCGCCGGAGTACATCGGGCAGGCGGTGGACTGCTTCCTGTTCCAGCCGAACGCCGGGCAGACCTTCACCAGCGATAGCTGCTGGTACACCGACGATGACGCCGCCGCGATTGAGGCGCGCGTCGCCGCGGACGCCTCGATACCGGACGCCGAGAAGGGCGCGGCGGCGACGGCGGCGAAAGTTCAGGGGCTGGGTGGAATTGTCCTGATTCTGCTGGCGCTGTTCGCGCTGGGCGCGGCGATGCAGGGCCTGGCGTTCTACGCGATGGCCTGGACCGGGCAGAATGTGCTGCGCGACATGCGCAAAGAGCTGTTCCGGCAGCTTCACCGGCTGTCACTGGGGTACTATGCCCAGCATGAGGCCGGCAACGTGATGAGCCGCATTACCAACGACACCGACACCATTCAGCAGGTGTTCAGCTTCGCGCTGCTGAGCGTGTTCAGCGGCGCGCTGCTGATCGGCTGGATCGCGGTGCGGATGCTTCAGGAAAACGTGATCTACGCGCTGTCAACGCTGGTCGTTGTGCCGTTCATGCTGGTGGCAACGATCTACTTTTCCGGGCAGGCGCGCCGGGCGTTCCGCCGCAGCCGCCGTGAGATCGGCAATGTGAACGCTGACCTGCAAGAGTCGATCGCTGGCGCGCGCGAGGTCCAGGCTTTCGGCCGCGAGGACGAGAGCATTGACAGCTTCCGCCAGACGAACGCGGCCAACCGCGACGCCAACATCCGCGCGGCGGCGTTTACAAGCGCGCTGAACCCGGTGCTGGAGGCGCTGGGCTTTGTGGCGCTGGGGGCTACCGTAGTCGTGGGCGGCGTCTCGGTGCTGCGCGGGGAGCCGCTGCTGGGCGTGGGCGCTGTCGTTTCGCTGGGGACGGTGATCGTGTTCATGCAGTACGTGCAGCGCTTCAACCAGCCGATTCAGCAGATCGCCGTGCTGTGGACGAACATCCAGAACGCGATCGCCGGCGGCGAGCGCATCTTCGGGCTGCTGGACGAGAAGCCGGACATTGTGGAGAAGCCCGGCGCGGTTGAGATGCCGCCGATTGAGGGCCGGGTTGAGTTTGACGACGTGTGGACGGCGTATGTCAAGGACGAGCTGGTGCTGAAGGGCGTGACGTTCTCGGCCCGCCCCGGCGAGACAGTGGCCATCGTCGGGCCGACCGGCGCGGGCAAGACGACCATCATCAACCTGCTGCCGCGGTTCTACGACACCACGCGCGGCGCGGTGCGGATTGACGGCCACGACGTGCGCGATGTCACCCTCGCCAGCCTGCGCAGCCAGATCGGCATCGTGCTGCAGGACACGTTCCTGTTCTCGGACACGGTGATGAACAACATTCGCTATGGGCGGCTGGAGGCGACCGACGACGAGGTTATCGCGGCGGCGAAGCTGGTGGCGGCGGACACGTTCATCGAGCGCCTGTCTGACGGCTACCAGACGGTGCTGGGCGAGCGCGGCAGCGGCCTGAGCCAGGGGCAGCGCCAACTGATCGCGATCGCGCGCGTGGCGCTGATGAACCCGCGCGTCCTCATCCTCGATGAGGCGACATCGAGCGTGGACACGCGCACTGAGCGCGTGATTCAGCGCGCCTTTGAGAGGCTGCTGGAGGGCCGCACCAGCTTTGTGATCGCTCACCGCCTGAGCACGATCCGCAACGCTGACCAGGTGCTGATGCTGGCTGACGGCGAGATTGTGGAGCGCGGCACGCACGCCGAGCTGCTGGAAAAGCAGGGCGCCTACTACGATCTCTATATGAGCCAGTTCCGCTATGAGGAGCCGTCCGGCCCGGCCGCCGACGGCAAGGTGGAAATTCAGCCGCAGGTTGGCGATTGACGGGCAAAAGTGTCCATTTCTAACGCCGCCGGGTAGAATAGCGCGCTCATTCGGGCGCGCTGTTTTTGTGCACAGGGGGGACGAGATGTCAGATACAGATCGGGTCACGCTGCTGTGTATCTCCAGCTATTTCAAGGGCGAGGCGTTCTTGCAGGAAGCGCAGCAGCAGGGCTGCCATGTCATGCTGCTGACGGAGGATAAGCTGGCGGACGCGCCCTGGCCGCGCGAGAGCATTGACGAATTTCTGACGACGCCTGATCTGACGAACGCAGACTGGGTGATGAACACCGTTGCCTACCTGTGCCGGTCGCGGCAGATTGACCGGATCGTGCCGCTGGACGAATACGATGTGCAGACGGCGGCGGCGCTGCGCGAGCATCTGCGCCTGCCGGGCATGGGCGAGAGCGCCACGCGCTTTTTCCGCGACAAGCTCGCCATGCGGATGCGGACCAGCGCCGCCGGCATCGCTGTGCCGGCGTTCGCGCCGGTGTTCAACTATGACCGCCTGCGCGCCTACATGGAGCAGGTCGCGCCGCCCTGGGTGCTCAAGCCGCGCACCGAGGCCGGGGCGATGGGCATCAGGAAGATTGACAGCGCGGAACAGCTCTGGCGCTGGCTCGATCAGTTGGGCGACAGACAGTCGCACTTCCTGCTGGAACACTACGTTCCCGGCGATGTGTTTCACGTGGACGCGCTGACGTGGGATGGCGAGGTTGTGTTCGACAGCGTGCAGAAGTACGGCCAGCCGCCGATGAACGTGGCCCATGAGGGCGGCGTGTTTGTGACGCAGCTTGTGGACCGCAGCAGCCCGGATGTGGCCGCGCTGCAGGCCCTGAACGCCGACGTGCTGCGGGCCTTGGGCATGGTGCGCGGCGTGACCCACGCCGAATACATCAAGGCCGCCGATGGCCGCCTGTACTTCCTGGAGGTGGCGGCGCGGGTGGGCGGCGCGCATATCGCGGATCTGATCGAGCAGGCGACCGGGTTAAACCTGTGGGCGGAGTGGGCGCGGCTGATCGTGGCCGACATCCGCGGGCAAACCTACCAACTGCCGCCGTTCCGCACGGACTATGGCGGCCTGCTGGTGTGCCTGTCGCGGCAGGAATATCCTGACCTTTCCGCGTATGACGACGCTGAGGTGGTCTGGCGGCTGCATAAGCAGCAGCACGCCGGGTTGATTGTCGCGTCGCCGGCCTATGGCCGGGTGCAGGCGCTGCTGGCGGCGTATGCGCCGCGCTTCGCGAAAGACTTTCTGGCGGTAGCGCCGCCTAAAGACCGGCCCACCGCCTGACCGGCGCGGTTCACGCATATTTTTGCGTTCCGGCCCTATAATTGAAACGAGATTCACCCGTCACGGAGGCTTTCACGCTGTCTATGTTCACCGCCAGCTACCCGTATTATCAGCCTGGCCAGCCGGCGCTGCTGCCCACGCCAGAGCGTGTTGGCGCGCTGCCGGCCTATACCGGCTGCGGCGTCGTCATCGCGTTTGTTGACTCAGGCTTTTACCCGCACCCGGACCTGGCCGGGCGGGTGCTGGTGCATGTGGACGCCAGCACCAACCGCGTCATTGAACAACCCCCCGACTCTTTCGCGGTGAGCGAGCAGAGCTGGCATGGGCAGATGACGAGCGTGATCGCCGCCGGCGACGGGCACACATCCGGCGGGCGCTACCGGGGCGTTGCCTCTGGCGCGCAGTTGGTGCTGGTAAAAGTGAGCACGCCGCGCGGGCAGGTCAAGGAGCGCGATATCCTGCGCGGCCTGCGCTGGATTATCGACACGCACCGCCGCTTTAATATCCGCGTGGTCAACCTGTCCGTCGGGGGCGACTTTGTCAGCAGCGACCCCGACCATCCGCTGCACCGCGCTGTGCGCCGGCTGGCCAGAGCGGGCGTTACGGTGGTCGCGGCGGTGGGCAACCGCGCAGCGCCGGTGATTTTGCCGCCCGCCAGCGCCGCCGAGGTGATCGCGGTTGGCGGGCTGGACGACCATAACACGCGCGACCGCGCCCGCTGGACGCTGTACCGCAGCAACTATGGCACAGCCTGGGACGGCAGCGTCAAGCCGGACCTGCTCGCCCCGGCGGAGTGGATCGCCGGGCCGATCATGCCAGAAACCGGCGTGGCCCGCGAGGCGCGCTGGTTAGGCTCGCTGCTGCACATCCAGGATGCGGCTGAGGTGCGCCACATCCTTGGCCGCGCCTATGCGGACCTGGGCCTGCCGCGCGCCGCCGCGCAGGAGCCGGACGCCAACGTTTACGCCATGCTGCAGGCGCGCATCAACGCGCACAAGATCATCGACGCGAGCCATCAGTATGTTGATGGCACGTCCGTCGCCGCGCCGATTGTCGCGGCGGTGGCGGCGCAGATGCTGGAGGCCAACCCGCGCCTGACGCCGGCGCGGATCTGCTCAATTCTCAAGGAGACAGCGCGCCCGCTGCCCGGTATTGAACCGGGACGGCAGGGGGCTGGCGCGCTGGACGCCGCCGCCGCCGTTGGGGCGGCGCTGGCCGCCCGCTGATTGTCTGAAAGGGACGCACACGATGAACCGTGAGTATCACCGTTGGTACAGCCCGTCGCTTAACCGGAACATGGAACTGCTGGTGTTTGGCCACGCCGGCGCGCGCGTCCTGATTTTCCCAACCTCGCAGGGGCGTTTTTACGAGTGGGAAGACCGGGGCATGATCTGGGCGCTGCGACAGCAGATTGATAACGGCTGGCTGCAGGTCTACTGTGTGGACAGTGTGGACGCTGAAAGCTGGTACTGCAGCTGGGCGCATCCAGGCGGGCGCGCCTATCGTCACGCGCAGTACGACGGCTACCTTTACAACGAGGTGCTGCCTTTCAGCGTCAGCAGGAACGGCAACCCCTACCTCATCACCATTGGGGCCAGCTTCGGCGCGTATCACGCCATGAATTTTGGGCTGAAGCACCCGGACAGAGTCGGGCGGATTCTGGGGCTGAGCGGCCTGTACGACATTCGTAAGTTTACGAACGGCTTCGACAACGAATACGTGTACTTCAACAACCCGATGCAGTACATCCCCGCGGAACACGACCCCGAACGGCTGGCGCTGCTGCGCCGCCTGGACATCATTATCGCTGCCGGGCGCGACGACAGCCTGATTCAAAGCTCGCGCGATATGTCGGGCGCGCTGTGGCGCAAGGGGATCGGCAACGCGCTGCGCGAGTGGGACGGCTGGTCGCACGACTGGCCTTACTGGGAGAAGATGATTCGCCTTTACATCGGCGGCCACGACTGACAGCAGAGCCGCGCGCAGCCCGAAAACGCGCCCGCGTTGTTTTGTGTGTTTTTGGATTGCGCTGTGTATAATCGCGCGCTTAAGTCTTAGCCTGTCGTTTGCTGGTCAACCGGGAGGGTGTGCTATGGCGCGCAGGAAGTCAGGTAACGAGCCGCTGCGGATCGGGCTGCTGGTGGGCCGCGAATGGTCGTGGCCGCCGGCTTTCATCGAGGAAGTGAACCGCCGCGACCAGGGCGTAGTGGCAGAGTACGCGCGGCTGGGCGGCACGCTGATGAACGAGCCGTGTCCGTACCGCGTGCTGGTTGACCGCATCTCGCACGAAGTGCCGTACTATCGCTCTTACCTCAAAAATGCCGCGCTTCAGGGCGTGAAGGTGATCAACGACCCGTTCATGTGGACGGCGGACGACAAGTTTTTTGGCGCGTCACTGCTTGACCGGATGGGCCTGGTTTCGCCGCGCACCGTCGTCCTGCCCAACAAGGATTATGTGCCGGGGATTGTCCACACGGAAAGCCTGCGCAACCTGGATTACCCGCTGAACTGGGACCGGATTATCGGGCTGGTGGGCGGGCTGCCGTGTGTGCTGAAGGACGCGCACGGCGGCGGCTGGAAAGAGGTGTACGTCGTTCACTCTAAGGACGAGCTGATCTGGCGCTACAACAGCACTGGCCTGCTGACTATGATCGTGCAGGAGTACATCGCCTGGGAAAACTATGCGCGCTGCATGTGTCTGGGGCAGAGCGAAATTTACGTGATGAAATATGACCCGGTGCAGCGCCGCTACCACGAGGAGCACGACTTCGCGCCGGCGCTGTATGAGCGCATGGTGGCCGAGGCGACCGCGATCTGCTCGGCGTTCGGCTACGACATGAACACGGTCGAGTTCGCCGTCAAGGACGGCGTGCCTTACGCCATTGATTTCATGAATCCGGCGCCGGACATGGACGTGAACTCGCTGGGGCGCAAGCACTTCGACTGGATGGTTACGCACATGGCCGACCTCACGATTCGGCTGGCGCAGTCTTCCGAAGCCACCGCCGACCGCTACTACTGGCGCAAATTTCTGAAAGGGCCGGCAGCCCGCAGCCGGAAATCATGATACAGGCCGCCATTGATCTCTATCACAGTCTGCTGACAGACGACACGGCGGCGGAAGCGTATGCGATGCTGCAGCAGGCGCAGCTTGAGCGCGGCCTGTATTTCGGCGACCGCCCGCTGTGCACGGTGCTGCGCCCGCATTTCTACCTGCGCGACCGGTGGGACTACCTGCGCCACAGAACCGAACTGGTCCTGAGCGCGTTTGCGCGCGCGCACACAGCCTGCCTGGAGGACGCCAACCTGCGCGCCCAGCTCGACCTGGAGCCTTACGAGGAGGAGCTGTTCGCCGTTGACAAGGACATCGAGGTGCCCTGGACGACATCGCGCCTCGATGCGTTTTTCCGGCCGGAAACGCTCAGCCTGAGTTTTGTCGAGTACAACGCTGAGACGCCCGCTGGCATCGGCTATGGCGACGTGCTGGCCGACGCCTTTCTGACGCTGGAGCCGATCAAGCGCTTCCAGCGATATTACCATGTCGAGCAATTTCCGGGCCTGGGGCATCTGCTGGGGGCGGTGCTGCACGGCTACCGTTCCTGGGGCGGGCGCGAGAACCCGCAGATCGCCATTGTGGACTGGGCGGAAGTGCCCACGCTCAGCGAGCACGCCATCACGCGCGACTACTTTGAACGCAACGGCTTTGCGACCGTCCTGGCGGACCCGCGCCAACTGGAGTATCGCGGCGGCGCGCTGTGGGCTGGCGACTTCCGGGTGGACCTGGTGTACAAGCGCGTGCTGATCAGCGAGCTGATCGACCGCATGGGGGTTAACAACCCGATTGTCCAGGCCATGCGCGACCACAGCGCGCTCATGACCAACTCGTTCAGCGCCAAGCTGATGGCGAAGAAGGCCAGCCTGGCCTTTCTGAGCGACGAGGCGAACGCCTGGCTGTTCAGCGACATGGAGCGCGCGGCGATCAGCGCGCACATCCCCTGGACGCGCCGGGTGGGGGAGCGTAAGACATCTTACCGGGGGCGCGTGATTGACCTGCTGCCGTTTATCGCCGACAACCGGGACCGGCTGGTGCTCAAGCCGAACGACGAGTACGGCGGCAAAGGTGTGGTGATCGGCTGGGAGGCGACGCAGCAGGAATGGAACGCGGCCATCCAGGACGCGCTGGTGAACCCGCACGTGGTGCAGGAACGGGTGGACACCGTGTATCGTGATTTCCCGGCGCTGCGGGACGACGGCACGCTTGACATCAGCCCGCGCTATGTGGACGCGAACCCGTATGTCTTTTTCGGCAAGACGGTCGGCGGCGTGCTGACGCGCCTGTCGTCAGAGGCCCTGCTCAACGTCACCGCTGGCGCGGGGTCGGTCGTGCCGATGTTCGTGCTGACAAAGCGCGATTAGCGCGCCGTTTCAGGCGGAGGTGCGCTGGCGCACCTGGGCTTCAAGCTGGCGCAGGTAGGCGGCGGCTTCAGGGCTGTTTTCGGCTGGCGCCCAGGGCGCGAACTGTTTGTGGGCGGCCGCGTCGTAGGGTCCCTGGATGATTTCCACCAGCGCCGACGGCTTCAGCGCGATCAGGCTGTGATAGACGCGCGGCGGAATATCCACGACGCGGTCGGGGCCGCTGGCGTCCAGGATGACGGCCAGTTCGAGCGCGCCCTGCGGCGTGAACTGCAGGCAGGCGACGCGGCCTTCGAGGATGGCGAACAGCTCGACTTTGTCCGGGTTTTCGTGTTTGTGCGGCTGGACATAGCTGCCGGGCACGATGGCGTTAATCATGCGCTGCACCGGCTCTTCGTGTTCGTGCAGCCGGTAGATGGCGCGCCTGCGCGGAGACGCCGCCGCCTGGCGCAGCAGCTCGTTGAGCATGAGCTGGCTGATCGTGCGCAGCGTGGCTGACATTCAAACCCCTCCGTAAGCGCTGAAGCCCCCGTCCACAGGGACAACGATGCCGGTGACGAAGCGCGCCGCGTCTGAGGCCAGCCACAGCGCCGTGCCGATTAAATCCTCCGGCGCGCCGAAGCGCCCCAACGGCGTGTGCGCGACGATGTGCTGGCCGCGCTCGGTGAGGCCGCCGCTGGCGGCGTCGGTGAGCAGGCGGCGGTTCTGCTCCGTCAGGAAGAAGCCCGGCGCGATGGCGTTCACGCGGATGGCCGGGCTGTGTTCGCGCGCCATGTAGACGGCCAGCCACCGCGTAAAGTTGTCAACGGCGGCTTTGGCCGCGCCGTAGGCCACGACGCGCGTCAGAGGGCGGACGGCGGCCATAGACGAGATGTTGACGATGACGCCGGCGCCCTGGCGCGCCATCGCCCGCCCGAACACCTGCGACGGCAGCAGCGTGCCCATGAAGTTCAGGTCAAAGACGTTCGACAGCGCCGCGCGCGGGATATCAAAAAAGGCCTGCTCCGGCCCGACGGTGGCGTCCGGGCGGTTGCCGCCCGCGCAGTTCACCAGGATGTCCACACGGTCGAAGGCCGCCAGCACGGTGTGCGCCAGCGCCTCAAGCGCCTCCGTGTCCGTGACATCGGCGACAGCGCCGACAGCGCGGCCCCCGGCGGCGGTGAGAGCCTCGGTGCTGGCCTGCGCCTTGTCAGCGGCGCGGGAAACGACGATGACAGCGGCCCCGGCCTGGGCGAAGCCCTGACACAGCGCCATGCCCAGCACGCCGCTGCCGCCGGTGACAACGGCCACTTTGCCGCTGAGGTCAATTGTGTAGGGCATGGCGCGCTCTCCGGGCGTGGGCCGAGGCAGGCCGAAGCCCGCCCCGGCGCGGATGGCACAGGGTCAGCGGATGTCGGCGAAAAGCACGTCGGCCAGCAGCGGCTCGTAAATCTGCTGTGCGACAAATTCGCCCAGGACCATGTCCGGCGTGATTGTTTCGGGCAGCGCGCCGTTGGGGACGGTGGCGTCCATCGTGACCACGAAGCGCCCGCGCTGGCGGTGCGCCCGCGCCTGTGTGGCTTCGACATCGCAGGCGGTCACTGTCTGCGTGTAAAGCGGCACGCCGCCCAGCGACTCCGCCGGGCCGACATTGGCGAAGCCTTCGGCCAGCGCCGCCTGCTCCAGCGCGGGGTCAGCCAGCGCGGCGGCGGCAGCTTCGGCGGTGGGGAAGGCGTCCAGCGTGTAGCCGATCGACACGAAGAAGGCGTTTTCCAGGTCGCAGACGACGTTCACCAGCGTATTGGAGCCGCGAAACTCCAGTTCGTGCGCCTCGAAGACGCTCGCCAGGCTGTCGCGCGCCGCTTCCGGGGCGCTGTCCAGCGCCGTCTGGGCGTCAAAAATGCCGCTGACCGCCTCGTCAACCGCGAGCAGGTCCGGCGGGAGGCTGGCCGCCAGCTCGTCGAACGCGGCCTGTACATCTTCGGGGGTGGCGGCGGCAGGCGTGAAGGTCACGCTTGCGGGGTCAGTCACGATGAGCACGGTGTCGAGGGCCGCGCCCGGCTCTGTGGCAGTCTGTGGGTCGCGCACGGGCAGGGCCAGCACGCTGCCCAGGCCGGTGCGGACGGTCCCAAAGATCGTGTGCAGGCCGTTGAGGTGGGGGGTGGGCACCGTCGTGATGAAGAACTGCGAGCCGTTGGTGCCAGGGCCGGCGTTCGCCATCGCCAGCAGGCCCGGCTGATCAAAGACGCGCGCGGCGCTGATCTCGTCCTCGAACTCGTAGCCGGGGCCGCCGCTGCCGGTGGCGGTGGGGTCGCCGCCCTGCGCCATAAAGTTTTCAATGACGCGGTGGAAAGTGGTGTTGTTGTAGAAGCCGCTGTTCGCCAGGAACACGAAATTGTTGACGGTAACGGGGGCTTCGCCCTCCAGCAGGTCAACGTAGACGGCGCCCGCGCCGGTGCAGAAAATGGCGTGATAGTCCACGCCGTCCTCAAGCACCTGTTCGGGCTGGTCGAATGTGCGTGTTTCCGGCTCGGCAGCGGGGACGGCCGCGGCGCAGAGTTCAGCGGGGGTCTGTGCGTCCTGGGCGCTCGCCAGGGGCGCTGCCAGCGCCGCGATGACGAGCAGCCCCGCTGCCAGTGGATAGAGCTTCTTCATCAAGGTTCTCCCTTACTTCAGGTAATTCCATGCAGCTATTCTACACGGCCAGCGCGCGCGCGAGAACGGGGGATTGTTGCAGGCCATGCGCGGATCGGGCGGCTGGCTCTGGCGGCCAGGCGGACTTGGAGTCATTATCGGGCTGCTTGCGCTGTCTATAACAGGAAAGGCAAACCGCGATGCTGGCCGCCCGGCTGTATGGCCCGCGCGATGTGCGCGTTGAAGAGATTCCCGCCCCGGCTGCGCCAGGGCCTGGCGAGGTGCTGCTGCGCGTCGGCGCGGTGGGCGTCTGTGGCTCTGATTTGCACACCTACACTGACGCGCGCATTGGCGACACACAGGTGCAGTCGCCGCTGGTGCTGGGGCACGAGTTTGGCGGCGAGGTGCTGGCCGTGGGGCCAGACACCGCCGACGCCCTGGGGGAGCCGCTGGTTCCTGGCCAGCGCGTGGCGGTTGACCCGGCCACGCCCTGCCGCCGCTGCGAGATGTGCGAGGCGGGCCACCCTAACCTGTGCCACCGGCTGCACTTCTGCGGGCTGTGGCCGGACGACGGCGCGCTTCAGGAACAGATGATCGTCAGGGGGCACACCTGTTTCCCGATACCGGACGCCATTTCGGACGCGGACGCCGCGCTGCTGGAGCCGCTGGGCGTGGCGCTGCACGCGGTTGACCTGGGCAAACTGAAGGTCGCGCGCAGCGTGGCGGTGCTGGGCTGCGGGCCGATCGGCCTGCTGATAATTAAGCTGGCGCGCCTGTCGGGCGCTGGCCCGCTGTACGCTTTCGACTGCTTCCCCTGGCGCGCGGAGGCGGCGCTGTCCTGGGGCGCGACGGCAGCCTGGACCGTGGCTGCGGGCGACCCGGTAAAGACGATTGAGCGCGAGACCGCCGGGCGCGGTGTGGATGTGGTGTTCGAGGCGGCCTGGGCGGACCATTCGATCGCGCAGGCGGCGGAGATGGCGCGCCTGGGCGGGCGGCTGGTGCTGGTGGGCATCCCGTCGAACGACGAGCTGAAAATGCGCCACTCGGCGGCCCGGCGCAAGGGCCTGACGATCATGATGGCGCGGCGCATGAAGCACACCTACCCGCGCGCGATCCGCCTGGCCGTGTCGCACGCGGACCGGATCGCGCTCAGCGCGCTGATCTCGCACCGGTTCCCGCTGCGCGAGGCGAACCGCGCGTTCGCGCTCAACGCCGCCTATGAGGATCATGTGCAGAAGGTCATCATCGACATCTGACGCGGCGGTGTGGCTGTTGGCCAGAGGGTGATTGCGACGGTTGTTCAGGAACGATTGGGGAGGTACTGCATGGCGCACTTCGATCTGCCGCTGGAAGAGCTGGAAGCGTACCGGCCGGCGCGCACTGAACCGGCGGATTTTGACCAGTTCTGGCAGGGCACGCTGGCTGCTGCCCGCCAGCACTCGCTGGATGCGCGCTTTGATCGCGTGGATTACGGGCTGAAAAGTGTCGAGGTTTATGATCTGACATTTTCGGGTTACGGCGGCCAGCGGGTGAAAGGCTGGTTTCTGCTGCCGGTGGGCTGGAATGGGCCGCTGCCCTGTGTCGTGGAGTTTATCGGCTACGGCGGCGGGCGCGGCTTCGGCTTTGAGCATCTGCTGTGGCCCAGCGTGGGCTACGCCTACCTGCTGATGGATACGCGCGGGCAGGGGAGTGTGTGGCGGCAGGGCGACACGCCCGACCTGCCGGATGAGGGCGCCAGCCCGTCTGTGCCCGGTTTTATGACGCAGGGCGTTCTTGACCCGGCAACCTATTATTACCGGCGTGTGTTTACCGACGCGCTGCGCGCGCTGGAGGCGGCGCGCGCGCACCCGGCAGTGGATAAAGGGCGCGTCGCCGTCACCGGGGCCAGCCAGGGCGGCGGCATCAGCCTGGCGGCGGGCGGCCTGGACGCTGGCATCAGCGCCGTGCTGGCGGACGTGCCGTTTCTGTGCCACTTCCGCCGCGCGACCGCGCTGGTGGACACTGCGCCCTATTTCGAGATCACCACCTTTTGCAAAACGCACCGCGACAAAACGGAGCAGGTGTTCAGGACGCTGAGCTATTTTGACGGCGTGAATTTCGCGCCGCGCATTACGGCCAGCGCGCTGTTTTCGGTCGGGCTGATGGACAACATCTGCCCGCCGTCCACGGTGTACGCCGCTTACAACCACCTGGCGGGCGCGAAGCAGATGCGCGTTTACAGCTACAATTATCACGAGGGCGGCGGCAGCTACCAGACGCTGGAGAAAATTCGATTCCTGCGCGACCTGTGGGGTTGATGGCGCGCGGCAGGCGCGGCGGGCCGCTGGTGATTGCAAGTTCGGGCACGATGGATAATATTAACACGGAAGCCCGGACATTCCTCACTGTTGGCCGGCTGGGCCGGGGGGTATCATCTGCTCGGCCCCGCCATGCGCGGCTGGCCGGGTTAAGGTTGGGCGGCGGCGGGCTGAAAAGAGCGGGGGTATTCTTTGAGGATTGAGCAGATGTACACAATAGGCATTGACTATGGCACGGAGTCGGGCCGCGCGCTGCTGGTGGATGTGCGCGACGGCAGCGAGATCGCGACCGCCGTTTACCCCTACAGCAACGGCGTGATTGACCAGCATCTCCCCGGCAGCGACAGGCCGCTGCCGCCGGATTGGGCGCTGCAGGACCCGCTCGATTACATCGAAGTCATCAAGCGGACCGTCCCTGCCGTGCTGAAGCAGAGCGGCGTTGACCCGCGTGAGGTGGTGGGCGTCGGCATTGATTTCACCGCCTGCACGATGCTGCCGGTGAAGGCCGACGGCACACCCCTGCGCGCACTGCCAGAGTGGGCCAGCCACCCGCATGCGTGGGTTAAGCTGTGGAAGCACCACGCCGCCCAGCCGGAGGCCGACCAGATCAACGAGACGGCGCGGCGCATGGGGCAGAACTGGCTGGAGCGCTACGGCGGCAAGATTTCATCCGAGTGGTTTTTCAGCAAGGCGCTGCAAATTCTGCACGAAGCGCCGGATGTGTACCGCGCCGCTGACCGTTTCATCGAGGCGGCGGACTGGGTGGTCTGGCAGCTTACGGGGCAGGAAACGCGCAACACCTGCACCGCCGGCTATAAGGCGATGGTGCAGGAAGGCGACTACCCGCCGCGCGAGTATTTCGCGGCGCTGCACCCGGATTTCGCGGACGTGGTGGACACGAAAATGGGCCGGACGTTCGCGCGCCTGGGCGACCGCGCCGGCGGCCTGACGCAGCAGTTTGCCGAGTGGACCGGGCTGCCCGCGGGCATCGCGGTGGCGGTCGCGAATGTGGATGCGCACGTCACAGCGCCGGCGGTGCAGGCTGTTAAGCCGGGCCAGATGGTGATGATTATGGGCACGTCTATCTGCCACATGATGATTGATGACCAGCTTCAGCCGGTCGAGGGGATGTGCGGCGTCGTGCGCGACGGCATCATCCCCGGCTATTACGGCTATGAGGCGGGGCAGAGCGGCGTGGGCGACATTTTCGCGTGGTTTGTGGACAACGCTGTGCCGCCGGAGTATCACGCGGCGGCCGCGGCGGCGGGCATGGACCTGCACCAGTACCTTGAGCGCGAGGCCGCGCGGCAGAAACCGGGCGAGCACGGCCTGATCGCGCTTGACTGGTGGAACGGCAACCGTTCGACGCTGGTTGACGCGGAGCTTTCCGGGCTGCTGGTGGGCGCGACGCTGGCGACGCGCGCGCCTGAAATCTACCGGGCGCTGATCGAGGCGACGGCCTTCGGCACGCGGGTGATTATCGAGGCCTTTGAGGAGCGCGGCCTGCACGTCAACGAGCTGATCGCGGCGGGCGGCCTGCCGGAGAAAAACGCGCTGCTGCGCCACATTTACGCCGACGTAACCGGGCGCGCGCTCAAGCTGGCCGGCTCGGCGCAGGCCCCGGCGCTTGGCTCGGCCATGCACGCGGCGGTCGCGGCGGGCGTTTACCCGGACATCGAAGCGGCGGCCGCGAAGATGGGCAAGCTCAAAGACGGGGTGGTTGAGCCGGACATGGCGGCCAAGGCGGTCTATGACCAGCTTTTCGCGGACTATAAAACGCTCTACGATTACTTTGGCCGGGGCGAGAACGATGTGATGAAGCGCCTCAAGCGCATCCGCCGTGCGGCGCGGGAGGGTGAAACCGAATGATGCTGGAGGCTTTGCGCGCCGAAGTGTGCGCGCTGCACGCTGAGCTGCCGCGCAACAACCTGGTCGCCTGGACCAGCGGCAATATCAGCGCCCGCGACCCGCAAAGCGGGCTGGTGGTCATCAAGCCGAGCGGCGTCAAGTTCCAGGACCTGACGCCGGAAAATATGGTGATCGTGGATGTTAACGGCGCTGTGGTCGAAGGCGAATTAAGCCCGTCGTCCGACACCGCGTCACACTGCTACATTTACCGCCGCATGCCCCAGATAAACGGCGTGGCACACACGCACTCGCGTTATGCTACCGCTTTCGCCGCGCTGGGCCGCGAGATTCCGTGTGTTACAACCGCCATGGCCGATGAATTTGGCGGGCCGATTCCCTGCGGCGGCTTTGCGCTGATTGGCGGCGAGCAGGTGGGCGAGCAGGTGATAAAGGCACTGGAGGGGACGCGCAGCCCCGCCTGTATCCTCCAGAATCACGGCGTGTTTACCACCGGGCCTTCAGCGGAAAAAGCGGTGCAGGCCGCTGTCATGACTGAGGACAACGCGGCCATTGTGTGGGTCGCGCTGCAGATCGGCCAGCCGCTTCCGCTGTCGCAGGCCGACATTGACCGGCTGAATGACCGTTATCAGAACGTTTACGGCCAGCGCTAGCGCTGTGATGACGGCAGACAGGTAACGACGTTTTCGCGTTCACAGAGGTAAAAGGAGTTTGTTAAATGGCTTTGCCACAGGTTCGCCCAACACCCGCTTCTGCCCTCAACGCCCGCCCGGTCACGCTGGCGGTGATTGTGGGCAACCGGGGTTTCTTCCCCGACCATCTGGCGGTGACCGGCCGCAGCACGATTCTGGACGTTATGCAGCAGGCCGGCATCAACGCTGTCATTCCGCCCGCCGACGCAACTTCGGTGGGCGCGATTACGACCACGCCTGAGGCGCGCATCTGGGCTGATTATATCAGGGCGCGCCGCGACGACATTGACGGCGTGCTGATCACGCTGCCGAACTTTGGCGAGGAATATGCCATCGCCGACGCACTGCGGTTTGCTGGCCTGGATGTGCCGGTGCTGGTGCATGCCTGGGCCGATGAAGTCAGCAAGATGGACATCAAGAACCGGCGCGACAGCTTCTGCGGCAAGATGAGCGCCTGCAACAACCTGTACCAGTATGGCATTAAGTACACGCTCACCAGCCAGCACACGATGAATCCGAACACGCCGGAATTCATGAAGGACCTGAAAGAGTTCGCCGCTGTCTGCCGCGTGACGCGCGGGATGCGGACGGCGCGCCTGGGCATGATGGGCGCGCGCCCCTGGGCCTTCAAGACCGTGCGTTACAGCGAGAAACTGCTTGAACTGGCCGGCATCAGCGTGGAGACGCTGGACCTGAGCGAGGTGTTCGGGCGTATTAACCGGCTGCAGGACAGCGACCCGCTGGTGCAGGCCAAGCTGGTGGCCATCAAGGATTACGCGCGCACCCGCGACGTGCCGGAAGTCTCGCTCTACCGCATGGCGAAATTCGGCGTCGTGCTGGACGACTGGATGACCGAGAAGGCGCTTGACGCGACGGCGGTCCAGTGCTGGACAAGCATGGAGGAGTACTTTGGCGTCGTGCCGTGTACACTCATGAGCATGAGCAGCAACAAGCTGAACCCGTCGGCCTGCGAGACCGACATCGTTGGCGCGCTGGCGATGCTGGCAATGCAGCTCGCGTCCGGGCGGCCGTCGGCGCTGGTAGACTGGAACAACAACTACGGCGACGACCCTGACAAGGGCGTCGTGTTCCACTGCTCGAACCTGCCGAAGGACGTGTTCGTTGATGATATTCCGGTGATGGGTTACCAGGAGATCATCGCCGGCACGGTTGGGCGCGAGGGCACTTTTGGCACGATTCAGGGCAAGGTCAAGCGGAACCCGTTCACCTACGTGCGCATCTCGACCGACGATTTCAACGGCAGGATCGTGGCTTACGCCGGCGAGGGCGAGTTCACCGACGACCCGATTGACACGTTCGGCGGCTACGGCGTGGTGAAAGTGCCGCGCTACCAGGACCTGCTCGCGTACATCTGCGCCAACGGCTTTGAGCACCATGTCGCGGTCAACCAGACGAAGGTCGCGGCGCCCGTCGTGGAGGCGTTCACCAAGTACCTGGGCTGGCCCACGTACCACCATAAGTAGCATCGGGCTGTTGAAGCCGGGCAGTGGTTGACCTGCTGCTCGGCTTTTTTATTTGCGGGAGGAGATGCGGACATGCTTCATAAAATGCGCTGGACCGCCCAGAAGATCGCCCAGCGGCTGGCATTGATTGAACGGCTGGCGTACCGGCAGCGGGTGACGCTGCCGCCTTTCCGCTTTACCGCCCTGCCTGACCCCGATCCTGGCCCTGTCCAGCCGCCGCCGGTGGGGCTGGAGGTGGATGACAGCGGCTGGCCGCTGCTTGAATTCAACCGCTACTGGGCGGGCGCGGACATTAATTTTGTGCTGCGCGGGGCCTTTCAAGTGCCGGCGGAGTGGGATGCCGCCTGGCCGGTCGCCCTGTACCTGCCGCTGGGCGAGCCGGGATCATTCAGCCACCCGGAGGCGCTGATCTATATTGACGGCGCGCCCTACGCGGCCTGTGACCGGCATCACCAGGAGGTGCTGCTGGCTGAAGGCTGGCGCGATGGCCAGCGCCACGCGCTGGGGCTGCACGGCTGGACGGGCCGCTGGCCAGAGCCACACCGGCTCTTTCTGGGGCCGTGTGAGCTGGTCCAGCCTGACCCGCTCACGCGCGATTTCGCGGCGGCGGCGCGCGTGGCGCTGGGCGTGGTCGGCGTGCTGGACGAGAACGAACCGGCGCGCGGCTATCTGCTGAACACGCTGAACGAGGCCTTCAACCTGCTCGACACGCTGGAGCCGCTGGGCGCGGCGTTTTACGACAGCGTCACCCCGGCGCTGGATGTGCTGCGCCAGGGCATCGCCCAGGCCGGGCCGCCGCTGGCCGTGAGCGTCTCGGCGGCTGGCCACGCCCACATTGATGTCGCCTGGCTGTGGACGCTGGGGCAGACCCGGCGCAAGGCTGGGCGCACCTTCCACACGGTGACGCGGCTGATGGAGCAGTTTCCCGGCTACCACTTTGTGCAAAGCCAGCCGCAGCTTTACGACTATGTGCGCCAGGACTATCCCGCGCTGTTTGCGGCGATCAAAGAGCTGGTCGCGGCGGGCCGCTGGGAGCCGCTCGGCGGCATGTGGGTGGAGGCAGACTGCAACATCAGCGGGCCGGAATCGCTGGCGCGGCAGTTCCTGCTGGGGCGGACGTTTTTCCGCCAGCACTTCGGCGCTGGCGCAGAAAGCCCGGTGCTGTGGCTGCCCGACGTGTTCGGTTATGCGTGGTCGCTGCCGCAGCTTATCAGGCTGGCCGGCCTGGAGTATTTCTTCACGATCAAAATCGGCTGGAACCAGTACAACCGGCTGCCCTACGACAGCTTCTGGTGGCAGGGCCTGGACGGCACGCGCGTGCTGACGCACTTCAGCACCGCGAACTGGCCCGGCAGCCAGGGGGGCAGCTATAACTGCGGCGCCACCCCCGGCGAGACGCTGGGCGCGTGGGTCAATTTCCAGCAGAAGGAATCGCAGCAGGACATTCTGATGTCGTTCGGCTACGGCGACGGCGGCGGCGGGCCAACGCGCGAAATGCTGGAGAACCTGCGCGAGCTGGCCGCGTTCCCGGCCATGCCGCAGGTGCGGCAGCGCCCGGTGCGGGATTTCTTCAGGGACCTGGAGGCGCACAGCGGCGAGAAGCTGCCCACCTGGAACGGCGAACTCTACCTGGAGATTCACCGGGGGACGTACACCACGCAGAGCCGGAACAAGCGCGCCAACCGCAAGAGTGAATTTCTGCTGCACGACGCTGAGTTCCTGGCGGCGCTGGCAGCGCAGCTTGACGCTGGCTTCACGTACCCCGCGGAGCGGCTGCGCCGCGCCTGGGAGCTGGTGTGCCTGAACCAGTTCCACGACATTATTCCGGGCAGCAGCATTCACGCGGTGTACGTCGATTCGCAGCGCCAGTACGCCGAGGTGGGCGAGATAGGGGTCAGTGTGCGCGACGCCGCGCTGGCCGCGGTCGCGGAGAAAACCGGCGCGGCGCTGATTGTCGTTAACCCGACATCCTTCGCGCGCGGCGACCTGGCCTTCTGGCCCTGGCATATCGAGCCAGCGCACCGGCTTGAACGGCCTGACGGGCAGCCCGTTCTCACACAGCCTGCTGATAACGGCACGTGGATCAGCGCGGGCGATCTGCCGCCGTACAGCGTTACGCCGCTGCGGATGACAGAAGGAATCGCTGGCGTGCCGGAAACCGGCCTCAGCGCCGCGCCCTCGCTGCTTGAGAACCGATACGTGCGCGTCGAGCTTAACGGCGCGGGCGACATCACGCGCATTTACGATAAGGTCGCCGCGCGCGAGGTGCTGGCGCCGGGCGCTGTTGGCGGGCAGATGCAGGCGTTTGAGGACCGCCCCCTGAACTGGGACGCCTGGGATGTTGACATTTTCTACGACGACCGCGTGTGGCTGGCGGAGCCGGCCGACTCGGTGCGCGTGATTGAGACGGGGCCGCTGCGGGCGACGCTGGAGGTGCGGCGGCGCATCCTCAACAGCGCCTATGTGCAGCGCATCGCGCTGGCCTATAACAGCCCGCGCATTGATTTTGAGACGCACATGGACTGGCGCGAGCGGCACGTGCTGCTGAAGGCCGCTTTCCCAGTGGATATTCTGTCGCCGACGGCGACGTTCGAGATTCAGTGGGGCAGCGTCGAGCGGCCCACGCACCGCAACACAAGCTGGGACTGGGCGCGCTTCGAAACCGCTGCGCAGAAATGGGTGGACCTGAGCGAGGGCGGGTATGGGGTCAGCCTGCTGAACGACTGCAAGTACGGGCACGACCTGCGCGATAATGTGATGCGCATCAGCCTGCTGCGCAGCCCCACGGAGCCTGATCCGCAGGCGGACCAGGGCGAGCACACATTTTGCTACAGCCTGCTGCCGCACGTGGGCCGCTGCGATGCACGCACGGCGGCGGCGGCTTACGCGCTCAACGACCCGCTGCTGGTGGCTGAGGGCAAGAGCGCCGCTTTTGCGGCGGCGCCGACGCCGCTGCTGCACAGCCTGATCGCCTGCGACAGCCCGAATGTGATTATTGAGACGGTCAAGCAGGCCGAGGACGGCGCGGGCCTCATCATCCGCCTGTACGAGAGCCAGCGCCAGCGCGGGCCGGTCACGCTGACGGCGGGCTTTCCCATCAAAGCGGCCTGGCGCGCCAGCCTGCTGGAGGAGAATCAGGATTCGATCAGCACGCGCGGCAGCAGCCTGAGCCTCAACCTGCGCCCGTTCGAGATTGTGACGCTGCGGCTGCTGCCCGCCTGAGCGCTCAGCGCCAGATCGGGTTGGACCAGGCGCGGCAGCCCAGGGCGTCGCGCACAATCACCCGGCAGTACGGGCTGTCGAAGCTGCTCAGGTCGAAGGTCGCCTCGGTCAGCCCGTTACCGTAGGCGCTGCGCGCGCGGTAGCCGGAGCCGGTCACAAACACACGGCTGGCCGGCGAACAGCGCACGGTCAGCCGGTCGGCCTCCAGGCGGACATCGTGCAGCAGCGGGCCGGTGCTGGAGTAGTAGTGTCCCTGTTTCAGGGCTTCCAGCAGCGCCTCCGGGGTTAGTTCCTCGCTTTTGACCCACGTCCAGCCGAGGAGCGCGTCGGCGCGGTCCGGGTGAAAATGCGCGTCGTCGGTGGCGCAGGCGCTGTAGCGGCGGCCGCGTTCGAGCAGCGTTTCCAGCATATACCAACTGTCGGCGCGGTCGTTGTGGTCGTGCGACGTGCCGTTGAAAATTTCGACAGCGTGCACAGGGCCGAGCGACAGCACATCAGCCTCGGTCAGGTTGTACCAGTAGGGGTGCGCCGCAGCGACGAACGCGCCGGCGTCCAGCGCGCGCGCGGCGATCTGCGGGCCGGTTTCTTCGGGCGCGGGGGGGGCAAAGTCGAGCGGCAGGCCGACCGCCAGGATGTGCCAGAGCGTGCCGAATTCAATTCTGCCCGCGTGCAGCTCTGCGCCCAGAATGGTCGTGAAATCGGCGGAGCGGTATGGGCGCGTGTCGGCCACCGGAAAGTTGAAAGCCTGCATGAAATGGTCGGTCAGCGCCAGGAAGTGATAGCCCGCTTCGCGGTAAAAGCGGCACACCGCCTCAGGCGCGAGGTGCCCGTCGGACAGGGTGGAGTGCGTGTGGAGATTGCCTTTCCAGAAGCGGCCCGGTTTGTCAAACGGCAGGTTGTTCACGGTTTACCCTTTGCGATGATGTTGGCGGTGACGGACGGTTACGAGGGCCGCGTTGTTTCGGAGGCCGCGAACAGCCTGCGCCGGTAGATTTCGTCCGGGCGGCGGTGGATGTGCAGCACGTCGGCCTCGGTCATAAACACCGGCCCGCCGGCCGCGCACGCGCCCACGAAGATCGCCGCCGCTTTGACGGCCATCGCCGTGATGTTCAGCGCCTCCTCGTGCGTCTGCGCCAGCGCGATCAGGCCGTGATTCGCCATCATGATGACTTTCGGCGGCTCGTCATAGCGCGCGATATACGCGCGCACCTGTTCGCGGATGGCGCTGGCCAGCGGCAGGCCAGGGTCAACGTAAGGCACGAAAACCGATTCCGGGCCGCACAGCACCACGTCGTCGGGGAACAGGCGGTGGCGGGCAAACACCTCAGCCCGCGCGCTGCACAGCACCTGGTTGACCGCCACTGGGTGCGTGTGGGCGATGCAGGCGGCGCCGCAGTCGGCCAGCAGGGCGGCGTGGAAGGTGGCCTCGACCGACGGGCGCGCGGCCGCCGCAGTGTCCACCCTGGCGTCCATCATGGCCTGCTGCACCTGGGCGGCGCTGTTGGGCGGGCTGTCGAACAGCGCCAGCAGCGGCGCGAAGCGCATCGCCACGAAGCCGTCGCGGCCGATGCTCTGCATCTGCTGGCCGCTGGCCTTCACCCAGAAGGTGTCGGCGTCAATGCGCTGCGAGGTGTTGCCTTCACCGATGATGACGTAATCCAGGTGCGGCTGGCCCAGCGCGCGCGTCATGCTCACCAGGCGGTCAAGTTCGTCACTCATTGTCGAGCCTCGTTTCGACAAGCGCGCGGAAGCGCTGCTGATAAACATCTTCCCAGGCGGCGACGTGCTTGGGTTCATAGTGCAGCGTCCCGGCGGTGCGGCTGAGAATCTCGCGCGCCTGGGCGATGTTGTCCAGCTCGCCCACGGCGATGAACTGCACGAAGGCGTTGCCCAGCGCCGTCGCCTCGACCGGCCCGGCGATGACCGTGCGCCCGGTGGCGTCGGCGGCCATCTGGCACAGCAGCGTGTTCTGCACGCCGCCGCCGATAATATGGATGCGGTCAACCTGCCGTCCGCTGATCTTCAGCAGGCTGTCTAGGACGTAGCGGTATTTGAGGGCCAGGCTCTCGTAGATGGTGCGCATAATCTGCCCGACGGTTTCGGGGACGGGCTGGCCGGTGATGCGGCAGAACTCGCGGATGCGCTGGGGCATGTCGCCGGGCGGGAAGAAAAGGTAGTGGTTGGGGTTAATCAGGCTGCGGAAAGGTTCAGCGTTAATTGCCTGGGCGGTCAGATCGTTGTAGGAATATTCGGCGCCCTGTTCGGCCCAGGCGGCGCGGCACTGCTGGGCGATCCACAGCCCCATCACGTTCTTGAGCAGGCGGAAAGTGCCGTACACGCCGCCCTCGTTGGTAATGTTGGCCTCGTAGGTGGCGTCATTGATGATGGGCGCGGGCACTTCCATGCCCATCAGGCTCCACGTGCCGCTGCTGATATAGACGTAGTCGGCGGTGGTGGTGGGGACGGCGGCGACAGCGCTGGCGGTGTCGTGCGAGCCGACGGCAAAGACCGGGACAGTGTTGTATTCGCCCAGTTTGTCCCCTGGCAGGACGATCGGCGGGAAGATTCCCGTGGGGATGCCGAGGGCGCTGAGGGTGTCGAAATCCCAGCCGCGCGTGTGTGGGCTGTAGCATTGGGATGTGGTGACGTGCGTGAACTCACACGAGCGCGCGCCCGTGAGCCAGTAATTGAACAGGTCGGGGATGGTGAGCAGCGTGGTCGCGGCGTCGAGCAGCGGGCTGTCCGCCTTGACCAGGCTGGCAAGCTGGTAAAGCGTGTTGAGGTTCATGAACTGCAAGCCGGTGCGCTCGAAGATGGTGCGGCGCGGCACACGCTGGAAAGCCCACTCCTGCAGCCCTTCGGTGCGGCTGTCGCGGTAGTGCACCGGGTTGGCCAGCAGGCCGCCGTCGCGGTCCAGCAGGGCGAAGTCAACGCCCCAGGTGTCAACGGCGATGCTGGAGGCGCTGGGCAGCGCCATGTTCAGCCCGGTGACGATTTCGTGCCACAGGCGCAGCACGTCCCAATGCAGGGTGGAACGGCACTGCACGGGGATGTTGGGGAAGCGGTGCACCAGGTCCATCTGGAAACTCTGGCCGTCAAAACCGACCTGCATCACGCGGCCTGATTCCGCGCCCAGATCAACAGCGACAACCTGTTTTATGCTCATATGCGCGGCCCTTTCACGTGCTGAAACGGAGTATACCCCTCAGCGATAATCCCGACAAAATGCGCGCGCGGGCATGGTTCGGCGGCGGGTTGACACTGATGCGCCCCGGCGCTACTCTCAACCTGACAGCGCAGCGTCTACTCTTTGTGGGAGAATAAACGTGAACGGCAAAGCTGATTACGAACGCCTGGCAGAGCGCCTGGAGGCCCAGGGAACGGATGTGGCGCAGGTGAAGGCGCGCCTGAAAGCGCAGCATATTGAAACGCCGTCATGGGGCTATGGCAACAGCGGCACCCGCTTTCAGGTGTTCGCCTGGCCGGGGGCGGCGCGCAGCATCTACGAGAAGCTGGACGACGCCGGTTACATCCACAGGCTGACCGGGGTTGCGCCCAGCGTGGCGATTCACATTCCCTGGGACAAAACCGACGACTACCGCGCGCTGGTGGACTATGCCCGGCAGCAGGGCGTCGCTATCGGCGCGGTGAACCCCAACGTGTTCCAGGACGAGCAGTATAAGCTGGGCAGCGTTGCCAACCCCTCAGCGACGGTGCGCGAGGAGGCGGTCGCGCATCTGGTCGAGTGCTGCGAGATCATGGCGCAGACTGGCAGCAGGCTTCTGAGCCTGTGGTTCGCGGACGGCACCAACTACGCCGGGCAGGACAGCATTGTCGCCCGCAAGCGGCGCATGGAGGACGCGCTGGCCGAGACCTACAGGCATCTGCCCGCCGGCAGCCGGATGCTGATCGAATACAAGTTCTTCGAGCCGGCGTTCTATCACACCGACCTGCCCGACTGGGGCACCGCCTACATGATGGCGCTCAAGCTGGGCGAGCAGGCGCAGGTGCTGGTGGACACCGGCCACCACGCGCAGGGCACGAACATCGCCCACATCGTCGCGCTGCTGCTGGACGAAGGCAAGCTGGGCGGCTTCCACTTCAACGCGCGCAAATACGCCGACGATGACCTGATCGTGGGCACGGTGAACCCGCTTGAGCTGTTCGAAATCTACACAGAGCTGGTGATGGCGGGCGACAAAGCCGCTGATGTCGCTTACATGATTGACCAGAGCCACAACATCGAGCCGAAGCTGGAGGCGATGCTCGTCAGCGTGCTTAACTGCCAGACGGCGTATGCCAAGGCGTTAATTGTCAACTACCCGCTGCTGCGCCAGCGCCAGGCCGACGGCGACGTGCTGGGGGCGCACCGCGTGCTGGTTGACGCTTTCGAAACCGATGTGCGCCCGCTGCTGGCGCAGGTGCGCGTTGAGATGGGCCGGCAGCCGGACCCGCTGGCCGCTTACCGCGCTGACGATTACGCCCGGAAAGCGGCGGCGGCGCGCGGCACGGTGACCGTTAGCGGCGGCGGGTATCCGGGCTGAGCAGCGCGCCGGCTGCCGGCAGAGACGGGGCTATGAGGCGCCGGTTTCGCCCCCCGGCTGGCAGTAACGGTCGAACCACTCGATCATGTGCGTCAGGCGGCTGGCGCGGTGCGCTGGCTCGCCGCTGCGCGACAGCTCGTGGCCTTCGCGCGGGAAGCGGATCATTTTGACCGTGCCGCCGCTGCGCCGGATGTAGGCGAACAACTGCTCGCCGTCGGAGATCGGCACGCGGAAGTCGTTTTCGCTGTGGATGATGAGCAGCGGCGTTTTGATGCGGTGGGCGTGGGCCAGCGGCGACTGCTGCCACAGGAGCTGCGGGTCTTCCCAGGGTTCGGCGTCGTACTCGTTGGAGACCAGCAGCGGCACGTCGCTGGTGCCGTAAAAGCTGAGCAGGTTGTATACGCCGCGCTGCGACACCGCCGCCGCAAAACGGTCGGTGTGGCTGGTGATCCAGGCGGTCATGTAGCCGCCGTAAGAGCCGCCGGTGACGGCCAGTCGCGCCGGATCAACGAAGCCTTTTGCGAGCAGCGTGTCCACGCCGGCCATGATGTCAACCAGCGCGACATCGCCCCAGGCGCCGTGCAGGGCGGCCTGGAACCCTTCGCCATAGCCGGCGGCGCCGCGCGGGTTGCAGTAGAACACCACGTAGCCGCGCGCGGCGTGACACTGCGTTTCGTGCCAGATAGACTGTGTGCCCGCGCCCCACATGACGTGCGGGCCGCCGTGAATGTTCAGCGCCAGCGGGTACGTTTTTCCGGGCTGATAGTCTGGCGGCAGCATGTACCAGCCCTGAAGTTCCTGGCCGCCCGGCGACTGAAAGCGAAGCTCATGTTTTTCCGCCGCTGTCACTTCGTCCAGCAGCGCGCGGTTGACGTGCGTCAGTTGGACCGGCGCGCCGCCGGCTGCCTGCCAGAACAGCTCTGACGGGTTGGCGGCGCTGGCGGCGGCATACGCCGCGCCGCCGTCGTGCGCCAGGTCGAAGGCGGTGATGATGATGTCGCCCGCGACGACCTCGCTTACAGGGCCGCCGGCAGCCTGCACCGAGTACAGCCCGCACGTGCCCCAGCTTTCAGCGGCGAAAACGAGCGCCTGACCGTCGCGCGTCCAGCGAAAGTCAGCCACGCCGCGGTCAAACTCAAGATTCAGGTCGCGCACAGCGCCGTCTGCCGGGTTAAGCACAGTGAGGCGGTCCATGCGTTCGGCCAGGCGTTCCTGCGGCAGCCGGGCGTAGGCGACCAGCCCGCCCGCGGGGGCCGGGACCGGGCTGAAGCTGGTGTGGGTCTGGTCGGTGAGCTGTTCCAGCGCGCCGTCGGCGACGCGGATGCGGTACAGGCTGCTGGAGCGCCAGGGCATGTCGCCCAGCGGGTCAACCGTGCGCGCCGTCAGCAGGTACTGGCCGTCGGCGGTCCAGCGGGGCGGCTCGTGGCTGGCGTCAACGCTGGTCAGGCGGCGCGGTTTGGCCTGGTCCGCGGGCAGGTCGCTGGCGGTTGGGACGACGTACACCTGGGCGAAGCGGTCGTCAAGGTAGCTGGTTCCGCTGCGGTAGGGGATGCGCTCGACAGGGCGCGGGTCCCAGCGGCTGGCTTCGTCATACTCTTTGCGTTCGGCGCGCTGTTTGGCTTCGAGCTTGTCGGCGGGCGGCGGCAGCTTCTCGCCGCGGTCTTCATCGGCGCGCTCGCTGGCGCTGCTGCCGGCGAGAAAGGCGATCTGGGCGCCGTCGGGGGACCAGGCTGGCGCCGACGCGCCGTTGGGGTGGCTGGTCAGCGGGCGCGGTTCGCCGCCGGGGGCGGCGGCGTTGAGCAGGTAAATCTGCGGCTTTTTGTCGCGGGCTGAGACAAAGGCCAGCGTGTGTCCGTCCGGCGACCAGCGCGGCGTGGAATCCTTGCCGCTGCGCGTAAGCTGAACGGGCGCGCCGCCGGCGGTGGGGACAACCCAGATGTTGCGCCGGTACTCGTTTTCGAGCTTGTCAATGGTTATCTGCACGTAGGCGATCCAGCGCGCGTCGGGGCTGACGCGCGGGTCTTCAATCAGCGTGATGCGATAGAGATCGTCAATTTCGATGTGTCGTTTTTGCTGTGCCAACGCGGCATTGTCCTTTGCAGCCTGCTGCCAGTAAAACCAGGCGATTATACACGCGATCTGGCTGCGGACGAAAAAGACGCGCCCCTCTGCTGAGGCGGGGCAGAGGGGCGGGCTAAAGGAGTAAAGCGTCCAGCGGTTTGCCGCCAGAGCTGGCTGCGACGCGCCCCGCTGAACTGCCGGACGCACGCTGCAACTTGCTGTGGCCTGCATCTGCGAGAGGGTTATAATTCGGAGCCAGGGTATTCGGCAAGGAAGTTGGTTATGACTATTTCAGCGGCACAGTTGAAGATCTCCAGCGACGAACACATTGCGCGCTGCGAGCGCCTGCTTGATTACCTGCGGGCGCAGTCGCTCAACGGCGTTGTGCTGTTCGACCGGGACTATATCCTCTATTACACTGGCTTCGCCTTCATCCCCACAGAGCGCCCGATCGGCTTTGTCATGAACGCTGAGGGCCTGCGCGGGCTGTTTGTGCCGCGCCTGGAGGTGGAGCACGCCCGCGCCAACGCCGTGCTGGAGCGGGTGGATCACTACCCAGAGTATCCTGGCACCACGCACCCGCTGCGCCTGCTGGCGGCCACGCTGGCCGACATGGGCATCAGCGGCAGTATCGGCGGCGACGCCGATGGCTACCCCTGGATTCTTGGCTATCGCGGACCGCTGCTGGCGGATGTGGCGGGCGTGACGGTGCGGTTCATCCGGGCGTTTATCGAAGATGAAATGGCGATTAAGTCTGAGGCTGAGCTGAACTGTCTGCGCGAAAGCTGCAAGTGGGGCAACCTGGCCCACATGCTGCTGCAGGAATACACGGTTGTCGGCGCGAGCGAGACAGAGGTCGCGCAGCGGGCCAGCAGCGAAGCCACGCTGGCGCTGTATAAAACGATTGGCCCGCTCTACCGGGCCTACGGCGGCGGGATGGGCGGCGGGGCGTTCGCGGGCTACCGGGGGCAGATCGGCCGCAGCGCCGCCATTCCGCACGCGCTGGCGAACAATATCCGCTTCCAGAAGGGCGACGTGCTGGTGACCGGGGCCAGCGCGCCGGTGTGGGGCTATGTGTCGGAACTGGAACGCACGATGTTTCTGGGCCGGCCAACCGACGACCAGAAGCGCATGTTTGAGCACATGGTCGCCTTACAGGACGCGGCGCTGGCGGCGATGGAGCCGGGCAAACCCTGCGCGGAGGTTGACCGGGCGGTGCGGGCTTACTTCACGGCGCACGACCTGATGCCGTACTGGCGGCACCACACCGGCCACACGATTGGCCTGCGCTATCACGAAGGGCCGTACCTGGACAGCGGCGACAACACGCTGATGCAGCCGGGGATGGTGTTCACAGTCGAGCCGGGGCTGTACTCGCCGGAGCTGGGCGGTTTCCGCCACTCCGACACGGTCGCCATCACGGCGGACGGCATCGAGATTATGACCTATTATCCGCGCGACCTGGACAGCCTGACGCTGCCGGCCTGACGCGGAATCAGCACACGAAAGCTGTGGACCATGAAGCCAATGTCCTTTGATTTTAAGTCGCGCCGGTCAATGGTGGCGGCGCGGCGCGGCATGGTTGCGGCCAGCAACCCGCTGGCGGCGCAGGCCGGGCTGCTGGCGCTGCGCCAGGGCGGCAACGCGGCTGACGCGGCGGTGGCGGCGGCGGCGGTGCTGAATGTGACCGACCCGGCCTCGACCGGGGTCGGCGGCGACTGTTTCGCGCTGTTCTACGACGCGCAGTCAGGGCGGGTAACGGCCCTGAACGGCAGCGGGCGCGCGCCTGCCGCGTTAAACGCCGCCGACCTGCGCGCGCAGGGCTTTACGGAGGTTCCGCCGCACAGCGCGCACGCGGTGACTGTGCCGGGCACGGTGATGGGCTGGCACGACCTGTTACGTCGGCACGGCACGATGGCGCTGGCGGATGTGCTGGTGGAGGCGATCCATCACGCGGAGGAAGGCTATCCGGTCGCGCCAGTGTTTGGCGGGTTGTGGGGCAGCCCCGGCGCGCGGTCGCTGCTGGCAAGCAGCCCGAACACGGAGGAGTATCTGCCCGGCGGCCAGCCGCCGCGCGCCGGCCAGGTGGTCCAGCTTCCGGCGCTGGCGCGCACGCTGCGCCTGATCGCGGAAGGCGGGCCAGATGCGTTCTACGGCGGGCCAACCGCCGACGCGATCGTGGCCACGGTGCAGGAACAGGGCGGGGCGCTGACGCACGCTGACCTGAAGGCGCACCGTTCGACGTGGGACGAGCCGATCATGACGGACTACCGCGGCGTCAGCGTGTATGAATGCCCGCCGAACGGGCAGGGGCTGGCGGCGCTGCTGGCGATGAACATCCTCAGCGAGCTTGACGTGCGCGGGCTGGCCTGGGACGCGCCGGAACGGCTGCACCTGATGGTCGAGGCGATGCGGCTGGCGTTCGCCGACGCGCGCCAGTATATCGCTGACCCGCAGGCCAGCGCCGTGCCGGCCCGCGAGCTGCTGCGCCGGGGATACGCCGCTGGCCGGGCGCGGCTGATTGCGCCTGACCGCGCCATGCAGCCGCCTTCGTTCGGCGCGCCGCTGGCCGGCTCTGACACGGTGTATCTGAGTGTGGTGGATGGCATGGGCAGCGCCTGCTCGTTCATCAACAGCCTGTATATGGGCTTTGGCACGGGCATTGTGGCGCGCGGCACCGGCGTGTTTCTTCAGAATCGCGGCGCGTGTTTCAGCCTGGAGCCGGGTCACCCCAACGCGCTGGCGGGCGGCAAGCGCCCCTACCACACGATTATTCCTGGCATGGCGCTCAGGGATGGCCGGCTGTGGGCCAGCTTCGGCGTGATGGGCGGCTTTATGCAGCCGCAGGGGCACCTTCAGGTGCTGAGCGCCATGTTGGACGATGACCTTAACCCGCAGGAGGCGCTTGACCGCCCGCGCTGGTGCCTGGAGGACGGCACTGGCGGCAGCGTTCTGGCGCTTGAGGAGGGCATCCCGACTCAGACAATGGCCCGGCTGGCGGAGCTGGGACACCGGGTGCGGCCAGTCAGCGGGCAGGGACGGCTGCTGTTTGGCAGCGGGCAGATTATCCGGCGCGACCCCTACAGCGGCGTGCTGTTCGGCGGCAGCGACCCGCGCAAGGACGGCCTGGTCGCCGCCTTTTAGCTTATGAGCTGAGGAGTCAGGCGATGGCCGCGCATAACCTGCGCGTCGGCTTTGTGCCGGTCGCGCGCACCACGTTCGACATGGCGCTGGCGGAACAGGTCACGGGCGCCGCGCACAGCCAGCTTGTGCAGGCTGGCTTTGACGTTGCCGGGCCGGCGGCGCCGGCGACCACAGCCGAGGCTGTGCGGGCGGCGCTGGACCGCTTCGGGCCGGCGCCAGACGCCGTCATTCTGTTTCAGGCGACGTTCGCCGACAGCAGCATGGCGCTTGAGGTGGGCCGCGCTGTGCACGACGCGCCGCTGCTGCTGTGGGCGGCGCCGGAGGCGCACACGGGCGAACGGCTGCGGCTCAATGCGCTGTGCGGCATCAACCTGGCGGCGCACGCGCTGACGCGCGCCGGGCTGCGTTACCAGCACATTTACGCGCCGCCAGGGGCTGAGGCGGTGGCTCAGAAAGTGGACGCGCTGGCGCGAGCCGGGCGTGTGCGCCGCGTGCTGCGCGGCGCGCGCGTGGGCTGTGTGGGGGAGCGACCAGCGGGTTTTGAAACCTGTGACTATGACCCGGCGGCGCTGCTGAAAACGTTGGGCGTGGAAGTGGCAGCAGTTTCGTTAGAGGCCGTGTTCGGGGCGGCGCGCCGTGCGGACGCGGCCGCGGTGGCCGGTCTGCGCGCGGCGCTGGCGCGGCGCGTCGGCGGGCTGGACGCCCTCGACCAGCGGGCGCTTGACGGCACGCTGGGCGTGTACACGGCGCTGCGCGGCGCTGCAACGGGCGGCGGCCTGCGCGGCCTGGCCGTGCGCTGCTGGCCTGAATTTTTTACGGACCTGGGCTGCGCGGCCTGCGGCGCGCTGTCGCTGCTGAACGATGAGCAGCTCCCGTGCGGCTGTGAAGCGGACGTTCACGGCACGATCACGCAGTTGATGCTTCGGGAACTGAGCGGCGCGCCGGCTTTTGGCACCGACCTCGTTTCCCTGGACAGCGAGCGTGACGGCGTTGTGGTGTGGCACTGCGGGCAGGCGCCGCTCGCAATGGCTGACCCGGACGTTGTGCCGACCGGGACGATCCACTCGAACCGGCGGCTGCCGCTGCTGATGCAGTTTCCGCTGAAGCCGGGCACGGTGACGGTGGCGCGCCTGAGCGCGCTGGCGGAGGGCGGGCTGCGGCTGGTCGTTGGGCGCGGCGAGATGCTGCGCGCGCCGATGAGCTTTTCAGGGACATCGGGTGTGCTGCGCTTCGAGCGGCCAGCCGCGGCGGTGCTGGACACGATTCTCAGCGCGGGGCTGGAGCATCACCTCGCGCTGACGTATGGCGACTATGTGGACGCGCTGCTGGCCCTGGCTGACCTGCTGGCGCTGCCCGTTCTGCGCCTGTGAGGCGCTACTTCAGGCCGGTGGTGGCGATGCCGGTCGTGATGTAGCGCTGCAGAAAGCCAAAGATCAGCGTGATCGGCAGCAGCGTCAGCACCGTCATCGCCAGGATCAGGTTCCACTGGACCTGCAGCTCGCCCTGGAACGAGTTGAGGCCCACCTGGAGCGTGAACAGCTCGTTGCGGCTGAGCACGATCAGCGGCCACAGGAAATCGTTCCAGCGCCACATAATCGAGAAGATAGCCAGCACAGCCAGCGCCGGGCGGGCCAGCGGCAGGATGATCTGAATGAAGATACGCCACTCGCTGGCGCCGTCAATGCGCGCCGATTCGATCAGCTCGTCGGGGATGGTCAACATGTACTGGCGCAGCAGGAACACGCCGGTCGGGGTGGCCGTGCCGGGGATGATCACGCCGAGCAGGTTGTTGTTCCAGCCGATCTGCGTGATGACGAGAAAGACCGGCACCAGAATGACGGACAGCGGGACCATCAGCGTGGCCAGCGTCAGCAGGAAGATTGTGTCGCGCCCGCGAAAACGGTATTTGCTGAGGGCGAACGCGGCCATGCTGTTGATGAGCAGCGTGAGCGCCGTGGCCGCCACCGTCACGACCACGCTGTTGCGGAAATAGGTCCAGAAGGGGAAGCGGTTGACGCCGTCAATGTAGTTGTCCAGGCTGAAATACACGGTTTCGACCGGCGTGCGCTGGTTGATGTTCACGCGGATGATGTCGTCGGGGCTGGCCGGGTCAACCATCTGCGCTTCAATGCCGACGCGCCGCACCTGGGCGAGCTGCCGCGCGCTGCCATCCTCCAGGACAACTGTGTACAGCGGCAGCGGGTCGTCGTGCCCGGCCACCGTCACCGTCGCCTGCCGGAAGGGCAGGAAGGTCGGCGGGAAGCGAACAAGCTGGGCCGGCTCCTTGAACGACGACATGACCAGCCACAGCACCGGCCCGAACATCAGGACGGTCCCCAGCGTCAGGTACAGATACGTCAGAACGTCACTGGTATCCAGCCCGCCGCGCCCGCGTGTGCGTGTGAGAAAAGTCACGCTGTCTGCTCCTTATGCGTCGGCGACATCGCTGCTGGTCCCGCCGAGGCGAAGCTGAAGCAGCGTGAACACGACCAGGATCACAGCCAGCACCACCGATGCGGCGGAGGCGAGGCCGTAGAGATTGCTGAGGTTGGTAAAGGCGGTGGTGTAGATGTACTGCACCAGGTAGAACGTGGCCGTGCCCGGCCCGCCGCCGGTGAAGGCGTACACGGCGTCGAACACCTGCACCGCGCGAATTACCGACAGCACCAGCACAACCATCATGGTCGGCATCAGCAGCGGCAGCGTGATTTTCTGGAAGGCTGTCCAGCCGTTCGCGCCGTCAATCGAGGATGCCTCATACAATTCAGCGGGGATGGACTGGAGGCCGGCCAGCAGGATCAGCGTGTAGAAGCCCATTGTGGACCACACGCTGATAATCACCACCCAGAAGCGCGCCCAGTCGCCGCTGGTGAGGAACGAGATTCTGTCGCCCCCCAGCAGCACGATGAGCGCGTTGAGCAGGCCGTCCTGCTGCAAAATCCACTTCCAGATCAGCGCGACGACCACTGGCGAAAGCAGCACCGGGTAGAAGAACACGCTGCGGAAAAACCCACGCGCGGCGATTTTTCGGTTGAGCGCCAGGGCGGTGATCAGCGACAGCAGCACAACCAGGGCGACCTGGGCCACAACAAACCCGGCCGTGTTCAGCATTGAGCGCGCGAAGCGGTCATCAACGCAGGTGTTGGGCTGGAAGAAGTTTTCGCAGGCAAACAGCCTTTCGAAGTTCTCCACGCCGACAAAGGGGCGATCCTGCGGGTACAGGTTGGTCCCGCCGGTAAAGGCGTAATAAAAATTCAGCAGCATGGGCAGCAAAATAAATATTCCGAAAATCAGCAGGTTGGGCAGCACAAAGACGTAGGCCATGCGCTGCACGCCAATGCGCTGCTGAAGGGGGGACATGACGCGCTCAGTAACCCCCAGGATGGTGTTTGACAGGCCTGCGCCGAGGCCGCTGAACAACCGCTGCAAGCCTGAGGGCGGCGCTTCGCGACTGGGTGTGGCTTGAAGCTGGTCCATACAGCAGTTCCTGGATTGTGGGGACAGTGTGACAGGGCAGGCTGCAAACACCCTGGGCGGTGTTTGCAGCCTGAAACGGGCGGGGTTCACCCGCTGCGGAACGGCTGTTACTGCTGCGCGGCAGCAACCGCCTCGTCCACCGCCTGCTGGATGCGCTCGATCGCTTCGTCCAGCGTCAGCTCGCCCAGCATCACCTGGGAGAGCCGGTCACGGGTTTCGTTAAAGACCACGAAGTTCTGCGGGTGGAAGTTGAGCATGTACGCCTGCTCCTGGAGCTTGGGCACTTCCGCCGCGAAGGCGTTGAGCGCCTGCTGCGCCGCCGGCAGTTCGGTGTCATAGGCGACTTCGCCCAGGCCCAGGTGGCCGGGGATGAACAGCGTGCGCGCCGTGAATTCGCGCATCTGGTCTTCCTGCACCAGGTAGTCCATGACGCGGGCGACTTCTTCAGGGTGCTGTGTGCTGCCGATCGCCATCAGGGCCGCGCCGCCAGGCATGCCGGTGCTGCCGCCGGGGCCGGTCGGGTTGGGGATCACTTCCCAGTCAAAGGCGTCGCCGATGTCGTTGGAGAAGCGGCCCACCTGCCAACTGCCGGACATGTAGAGCACGAGCTGGCTGTTGATGAAGAAATCAGCGGCGGCGGCATAGCTGCCACCAGAGCCAAGCCACACCTCCGCCGGGGTGATGTTGTCGGCGTGCCAACTGAACAGCATCTCGGCCATGGCGCGGAAGCCGGGGCTGTCAATGGTGATGTTGCCGTCGGCGTCGAAGTAGGTCGCGCCCATGCTCATGGCCGGGCCGGCGAAGCGGTGGCCGGTGCGGTCCATCGCGATGGCGTAGGGCGTTTCCGTGGCTTCAGCAACCTGCTGCGCGACTTCCGTCCACTCTTCCCAGCTTACCGGCTCGCCGCTGTCGCTGGGCACGTCAATGCCGGCCTGCTCAAACAGGGTGCGGTTGATGAAGGGGCCGGTCACGGTGAACTGTGTCGGGTAACCGTAAAGGCCGGTGGTGTCGCCCTCAGCGCGCATGGACTGGAGCACGATCGCCGGGAAACTGGTTTCCCAGTATTCGGCGTCTGGCAGGTAGGGACGCAGATCGAGATATTCGCCCACCAGGCCGGGGAAGTTGGTGATGCGGGCCATGTCCGGGCCTTCGCCAGCCTGAATCTGAAGCGGGAGCTGTTCCAGAATAACGGTGTAAGCAACAGTGTCAATAACGACTTTGATGTCGGGGTTCTCGGCCTCGAACTGGTCGAGCAGCTCGCGCAGGATAGCGCCTTCGTTGCCATCGTCATACCAGGTGATGCGCAGTTCCACGGGGGCCTGGGCGCTCAGGGGAGCGACGGCCATGAGCAGCAGGGCCGCCAGCAGCACAAGCAGAATACGTTGTTTCATGAACGATCTCCTTCAATGGATTTAAGCAACTTTGATCCACGCACGCCGGGAATAACGCCTGAAGCGCTTTCACAGCGCCAGCGGTATTATAGCAACCTCATATGGTGACCGCAAAAGCGGGCGCGGCGCAGGTCGTGGCCGCTGCTTCAGACAGGAGTGAAACAGCGTGGATGCACCCGGCAGTCAGGCGCGGTATGCGTTAGACAATAACGGCGCGGTGCGCAACTGGCTGGTCTGCGGCCCGGTGACACAGCCGCTGGCGGTGGCTGAATCTGTGATTGCGCCGGCGGGGCCGCCGTTCCGCCGCGGCGGGCGCTGGGCGGTGAATTACTGGGGGTTTGAACCGCAGACCGCGGCGCTTAAGCTGCGGGTGTACGACCACCTGCGGGCGGCGGACTGGCGGCCGGGCGCGCTGCCGGCTTTGAACGCGGATGCGCCCGGCGGCAGGCGGTGGCAGTATCGCGCCGCGGACGAGGATCAGGTGATTGATTTCAGCCTGTTCAACTTCAGGCTCACGCGGATGCAGGCGTGGACGTTCGCGCGGCTGGAGGCTGAAGCGCCGCTGAGCGCGTGCGCTGAGCTGCTGACGATCGGCCCGTGCCGGGTGTGGCTGAACGGCACGCTGGTTCACCACTACCGCGAGCGCTTCAGCTATGTTGAGCCGATTGTTGTGCCGCTGACGCTTGAGCTTGGGCCGGGGCAGAATGACCTGTATTTGCAGGGCGAGATGGTCGGCTGGCGCGAGGCGCGGCTGGCGCTGGGGCTGCGCTTCCCCGACAGGCCCGCGCTGGCGGTCGCGCTGCCGCTGGGCACGGTGGATGCGGCGGGCTGGCATGCCGCGGAGACCGCGCTATCGCGGTTAGCGCTGCGGCGGTTTGCTTTTCCGCGCCTGCCCGCGCAGATGTGGCTGGACGCGGGCGCACCCGCCGGCGTGGAGGTGGACGTTTCGCTGACTGTCCCGCTGCCGCTGGGCGTCCCGTCCATTTTTCAGAATGAGCTGGATGCCGCCCGCCCTGAGGGCGTGGAGGCGCTGGTGGTCCCGGTGGAGCAGGGGCGGCTGGCGCTGCACCCCGGCCAGCCTGCCGACCTGCCGGTCACGCCGGCCCTGCTGGAAACGGTGGCACGGCTGGCGGGCGAGCACAACATCCATCTGACGGCGCGCCCGACGGACGGCACGCCGTACACCCTCCAGCGCGAGCTGTGGGCCAGCGCGAACGATTTCCGCCTGGAGCCGTATGGCAGCTATGATGAGCGCCGCCGCGAGGCGCTGGAACACCTGGCGAAGATGCCTTACGACGTGCAGGGCGCGCTGGCGGCGCTGGAAACCGGGCGCGCGCGCTGTGCGGATTCGGGCGCGGTGGCGCTGGCCTGCACGTTTATGGAGAACCGGCACGACTGTGCCGATTTTTACGCCGTCAGCCTGCTGGCGCTGCTGGCCCGCTGCGACCGCGCCGATGCGCTGCGCCCGGCTGACCGCGCGCGCGTTGAGGCGGCTTTCACCGGGTTCAAGTTCTGGATTGACGAGCCGGGCCTGGATGCCATGTGCTATTTCACCGAAAACCATCAGATTTTATTTCACACGGCGGCTTATCTGGCCGGGCAGCGCTGGCCGGGGCGCGTCTTTGCCAACAGCGGTCTCACCGGCCGCCAGCAGCGCGACCGGGCGCGCCGGCGTATCGAAGCCTGGATTTTGACCCGGCTGCGCGGCGGCTACTCTGAGTGGGACTCGAACACGTACATGGCGCTGGACGCCTTTGCGCTGCTGGCGCTGGTCGAGCACGCCGGCAGCGCGCGCCTGCGGGGGATGGCGGAAGCGCTGATGCACAAGACGCTGTTTATGCTGGCGTGCCAGTCGTGGCGCGGCATTCACGGCGGCAGCCACGGGCGCTGCTATGTCGAGGGGCTGAAAACGGCCCGCGTCGAGCTGACATCGGGGCTGCAGCGCATCGCCTGGGGGCTGGGCACGTTCAACGGCGAGACGCGCCCGACCGGGCTGCTGGCGCTGGCGCGGCGCTACCGTGTGCCAGAGCTGATCCAGCGGATTGGCGCGGATATGCCCGCCGCGCTGACGACGCGGGCGCGCTCGCAGGGGCGCTACCGCCCGCATTTCGATATGACCCCCGGCGCGTGGGACGTGAACACGCTGACGCACCGGACACCTGACGGCATGATCGCGGCGGCGCTGGACTGGCGTCCGGGCGAGCCGGGGATTCAGGAACACCTGTGGCAGGCGACGCTGAGCACGGAGGCGGTGATCTTCACCACGCACCCCGGCAACAGCCAGGAACACGGCAACGCGCGCCCCAACTTCTGGGCCGGATCTGCGCGGCTGCCGCGCGTGGCGATGCACGACGCCAGCGTGATCTGCCTGTACAACCTGGCGCTGGGCGGCGGCCTGGGGTTCAGCCACGCTTATTTCCCGGCGGCGGCGTTCGATGACTACAGCGTCGAGGGGCAGTGGGCGTTCGCCCGCGTCGGCGGCGGCTTCGTGGCGCTGTGGGGCGATGGCGACCTGTGTCTGACGACGACAGGACGGCACGCCTATCAGGAACTGCGCAGCGCGGGCGGCGGCCGCGCCTGGGTGTGCCGCCTGGGCCGGGCCGCGACCGACGGCGCTTACGGCGATTTCTGCGCCCGGCTGCGCCAGCACGCGCCGGTCGCTGACAACCTGACGGTCGCCTGGCGCACGCCGGAGGGCAGCACGCTGGCCTTCGGCTGGACGGGCGCGTTCACGGTGGATGGGCGGCCGCAGCCGCTTGGCGGGTATCCGCACTACGACAACAGCTACACGCACACAGCGCTGGGGGCTGACGCCATGCAGCTCGCGCTGGGCGGCGAAACGCTCACGCTGAACCTGACGTGAGGCACGCGGCCCGGCCGGCGCGATAAACTGCATATACTGCAGCCGCGCGGAGGATGTACAATAAGGGCACAACCTTCCGCTTGTTCAGACAAAGGCAGACCCGTGGCCGCCGATTATGCCGTTGAAGGCTATGCGTTTGATCTGGAAGCATTTTTTCCGCGCTATATTTTCGACCGTATTACCGAAATACGGGTTGATGCGCCGGAGATCATCGAACGGCAGGCGCTGGCGCGCCGCCGCCGACCGCGCCTCACGCGCGATGGGCGGCTGACGATTCTGGCCGCCGACCACCCGGCGCGCGGCGTAACAAACATTGGCGCCGACCCGTTCATCATGGGCAACCGCCAGCAGTACCTGGGGCGCATCCTGCGCGTGCTGACAGCGACCAGCTTCGACGGCTTCATGAGCACGCACGACATGATTGACGACCTGCTCATCGTTGACTATCTGGTGCAGGCCGGCGGTGGGCCGTCGCTGCTGGACAACAAGGTGCTGATCGGCTGTATGCAGCGCGGCGGCGTGGCCGGCGTGGCCGGCGAGATTGACGACCGCTTTACGTCCTACAGCGCCGAATCGCTGGCGCGTTTCCGCCTGGACGGCGGCAAGATGCTGCTGCGCTTCGTGCCGGCTGACGAGCGCACGCTGCTCACCGTTGAACACTGCGCCCGCGCGGTCAGCGAGTTGAACCGCTATAACCTGCCCGCCTTTGTCGAGCCGCTGCGCATGGATTACGAAGCTGGCCGCTGGACGATGAAAAACACGGCTGACGAGCTGGTTAAGCTGGTGGGCGTGCTGGCTGGGCTGGGCGATTCGTCGCGCAACACCTGGCTGAAGCTGCCATACTGCGACGGTTTTGAGCGTGTGTCGCTGGCGACAACGATGCCGATCATCCTGCTGGGCGGCCCGTCGAACGAGGACCCGCGCAGCACGTTCACTGAGTTTGCGGCAGGTATGGCTGCGGGCGCCAATGTGCGCGGCGCGATGGTGGGCCGCAATGTCGCGTTTCCCGGCCCGGACGACCCGGCGGCGGTGGCGCAGGCGGTAGACGATATTGTGCGCAAGGGCATCGGTGCCGCCGGCGCCGCCGCGGTGGCGGCCGCCAGCCGCGATTTACAGGCGGATTTTCTCACTCGCTATATTCCGAACTGATAACAGGCAGCCTCAACCCGCAGACACACGATGACTACACAGAATGGCGACATCTCAAACACAACTGCCGCTGACGGCCGCGGGCGCGTTAAGCCGCCCAAGATCGTTGTGATCGGGGCCGGCAGCGCCATCTTCGGCCTCGGCTCGCTGGCAACCATGCTGCAATCGCCGCGCCTGAAAGGGGCACGGCTGGCGCTGGTTGACACGGACGAAGAAGCGCTGGCGACGATGACAAAGCTGGCGAACATCATGAACGAAGCCTGGGACGCGCAGATGAAGATCACCAGCTCGACCAACCGGGTTGATGTGCTGTCCGGCGCTAATTTTGTCATTGTGTCGATTCAGGTGGGGCCGCGCGAGACCGTGTGGGAGATGGACTGGAAGATTCCGCTGCGGCACGGCGTGCGCCAGCCATATGCCGAGAACGGCGGGCCGGGCGCGCTGGCGCACACCGCGCGCAACCTGCCGGTGATTCTGGAGATTGCGCGCGACATGGAGCGCCTGTGCCCGGACGCCTGGTATTTCAACCTTACCAACCCGCTGATCCGGCTGACGTGGGGCGTGCGGCGCTTTACCAAGATCAAGAAGGTCCTGGGGCTGTGTCACCAGCTTCTGTGGGGCTATGCGATGGCGGCGACCATCCTGGCGGACCGGTGGGACATCCCGATTCCTGAGAAGTTCCACGTGCACACCGACGCCGAAAACATGCCGCGCTTCATCCCGGTGGCGCGGGCAGCGCTGCAGCACCTGGACATCAAGGCGGCGGGCATCAACCACTTTTCATGGGTGTACGACATCCGCGACAAACACACCGGCGAGGACCTCTACCCGCTGCTGCGCGACCGCTGGCTGAATCACTTCCGCAAGGATTTTGAGCCGCTGACGCGCGAAATTTTCGAGGTGTTCGGCATGATGCCGACGGCGGGCGACAGCCACATGTGCGAGTTTCTGCCGCTGGTGAGCGACCAGCAGACCCGCCCCTGGGAGAAATACGAACTCAAGCTGCAAAGCTGGGAAGGCAACCGCCAGCGCCGCGCCCAGCGCAAGGCCATCGCCAAAGCCATCGTCAACGGCGAGATGGATGTCAACGAGCTGCGCGACGTGTGGCGGCACAACATGCTGGACGAGGGCATCCCCGAACTGATCGGCGCGATGGTCAACAACGACAATTACTACCACCAGCAGCTTAATATCCCCAACGAAGGGCTGCTGATCCCGAACCTGCCCCAGGACGCTATCATTGAAGTGCCCGGCATTGTTTCCGGCATGGGCATTCAGGGTCTGACGTTTCCGCCGCTGCCCGAAGGCGTCGCTGAGATGTGCCGGCGTGAGCTGGCGCTCAGCTCGATCACCATTGACGCAGTCGCGACCGGCGACCGCAACCTGGCGCTTCAGGCCCTGCTGCTGGACCCGATGGTCACGGATATTGACCGGGCGCGCGCCATCCTTGACGATTTCATGTATGAATTCGAGGAATATCTGCCGCAGTTTAACTGATTGGCTGTTTACAGGCGGACCTATGGCGCAGGCCCGGTCTGTTGTGTAAAATCTATAAGACGATTAGGTTCCTTTGCATAAGCTCAGGCTGCTTCTTAAGCCAGTTCTTCTTGCCTGTCTCCAGGAGGGTGATTTATGTCACAGACACAACAGTATATTGACCAGACCAAGCGGTACGCTGCCAACACGTACAAACCAATACCGGTTGTGATTGCCACCGCTGAGGGCTGCTGGGTAACGGATGTTGACGGAAAAAAATATATTGACATGCTCAGCGCCTATTCGGCGGTGAGCCACGGCCACCGGCACCCGCGCCTGATCGCCGCCGCCCAGCGGCAGATGGAGCGGGTCACGCTTACGTCGCGCGCGTTTCACAACGATCAGCTTGGCCCGTTCGCCGCGCAGTTGGCGAAGTTCTGCGGGATGGACCGCGTGCTGCTGATGAACGCTGGCGCTGAGGCCGTGGAAACGGCGGTCAAGGCCGCGCGCAAATGGGGGTATCAGGTCAAGGGTGTGCCGCGCTACGACGCGGAGATCATCGTCTGCGAGAACAATTTCCACGGGCGCACGACGACCGTGATCAGCTTCTCGACTGAGGAGCTGTACTGGCGCGACTTTGGCCCCGTCACGCCAGGGTTTCGCGCGGTTCCGTTCGGCGACGCCGACGCGCTGGAGGCCGCGATTACGCCTAACACCGTCGGCTTCCTTGTAGAGCCAATTCAGGGCGAGGGCGGGGTCGTCGTCCCGCCGGAGGGCTACCTCAGGCGCGTGCGCGAAATCTGCGATAAACACAACGTGCTGCTGATAACCGACGAGATTCAGACCGGCCTGGGGCGCACCGGCAAGACCTTCTGCTACCAGCACGACGGGATTGAGCCGGACATTCTGATTATGGGCAAGGCGCTGGGCGGCGGGCTGTATCCGGTGTCGGCGGTGGCCACCAAAGAGCACATCCTGGGCCTGTTCACGCCGGGCGAGCACGGCAGCACGTTCGGCGCTAACCCGCTGGCCTGCGCCATCGCCAGCGAGTCCCTGGCGGTGCTGGCCGAGGAGGGCCTGGCGGAGCGCGCCGCGGAGATGGGCGCTTATTTCACGCACCGGCTGGAGACGCTGGAAAGCCCGTATGTCGCCGGAGTGCGCGGCAAGGGGCTGCTCATCGGCGTTGTGTTCAAGGATGGCTACCTGGCGCGTCCCTTCTGCGAAGCCCTGATGCACGAAGGCGTGCTGTGTAAGGAAACCCACGAGAACGTGATGCGCTTTGCCCCGCCGCTGGTGATCACCAGAGAAGAAATTGACTGGGCGATGGAGCGCGTGGAGAAGGTGCTGATGCAAGAGCCGCAGGCGGAGGCGCGCCGCGGGTAAGCGCAGGTCGCGCTGGAAGGAATCGCTGCCGCTGCGTATAATGCGGTGTAGCTCGACAGGACGACCGAGACAGCGCGCCGCCCCTGTGCCAGACACAGGGGCGGTTGTTTATAGAGGCGCGGCGCGCGCGCCGGCTTGCAGCGTGGGGGAGGGATGGCCGTGCTTTACTGGGCAGATCAGCTTATCGCAGAGCTGGAAGCGGACGAAGTTGTTCTGAACGATTCAAAAACCTACTCCGGCAGCGCGCACGTTGGCTCGCTGCGCGGCCCGGTCATTCACGATGTGCTGTACCGGGCGGCGCTGGACGCCGGACGCCCGGCCCGTTTTTTCTATGGCAGCGACGATTACGACGCGCTCGACGCCGTGCCTCCCAGCCTGTCGCCTGAACTGTATGGGCCGTACCTGGGCAAGCCGCTGTGCCATGTGCCCGCGCCTGACGGCAGCGACCGCAGCTATGCTGAGTTTTTCTACGACGAATTCATGAGCGTGCAGCACGAACTGGGCATTTTCCCGCAGCCCTACCGCATGAGCGACCTGTATCGCTCCGGCAGGATGAACGCTGTCATCAGAATGGCGCTGGAAAACGCGGCGGCGGTGCGCGAGGTTTATCTGGAGGTGAGCAAATCTGAACGGCCCGACGATTGGCTGCCGTTCAGCGTGATCTGTGAGAACTGCGGGCGCATTGCCATGACGCGGGTGACACGCTTTGATGGCGAGCAGGTTCATTACCGCTGCGACCCGGATGCGATGCCGTATGCGCGCGGCTGTGGGCACGAAGGGGCCGTCAGCCCGTTCGACGGCAGCGGCAAGCTGCCCTGGAAGCTGGAATGGGCGGCGCGCTGGTCGGTGCTGGGCGTGACTGTCGAAGGCGCGGGGATGGATCACTCGGTGGACGGCGGCTCGCGCGATGTGGCCGAGGCTGTCGCGCGGCGCGTGTTCCGCCGCGAGCCGCCGTCCAACGTCCCCTATGAATTCCTGCTGATGGACAGCCGCAAGATGAGTTCGTCGAAGGGGATCGGCTTTACGGCGCGGGTGGTGGCGGACGCCACGCCGCCGGAGCTGCTGCGCTACCTGCTGGTGCGGACGCGCCCGCGCACGGCCATCAACTTTCGCCTGGACGACGAGGCGATGCCGCGCCTGTTTGACGAATATGACGCCGCCGCTGAGCAGTACTTCGACGACAGCGCCGAGGCGGGTGAGGAGTGGTCGAGGCGCCTGTTCGAGCTGGCGCAGATCGCCCATGTGCGCCAGCTTGAGCCGCGCTACAGGCCGCGCTTTATGCATGTCGTCACAGTGTCGCAGATTCCGGGCCTTGACGCCATGAAGCACTTTGAGGCGCACAAGGGCGCGCCGCTGACCGCCGATGAGGTGAGCGAGATTCAGCACCGCATCGCCTATGCGCAGTTGTGGCTGCGCCGCTTCGCGCCGGAGGGCACCGCCTTTGAGGTGCGCCAGCAGTACCCCGCCGAGGCGGCAGCCCTCAGCGATGAACAGCGGGCGTTCCTGGCGCGTTTCGCCGGGTGGTTTGCGGCGCAGCACGACTTAAATGGCGAGCAGCTTCACAAGGGCATCTACGAGACCGCCACCAGCATGGGCCTGAAGCCGGGGGCCGCGTTCCAGGCGCTGTATCTCATTTTCCTGGGGCGCAGCAGCGGCCCGCGCGCCGGGGAGCTGCTGGCGGCGCTTGACCTGACGTTTATCACCCGGCGGGTGCGACAGGCCCAGGCGGCACAGCACCTCGGCGGCGCAATCTATCGGGTGGCCGCGAAAAGCCGCCGCGCCAGCTACGGCGGCCTGCTGGAGATCGCCGCGGACGTGTTTGAGCGCTTTCCTGCGCTGCGGATTGGCGTGGCGGTGGTGCGCGGCGTAACAGTGACGGACGCGCACGCTGACCTGGATGCGCTGAAGGACAAAGCGGCGGCGGACATCCTCAGCCGCTATCAGGGCGTCAACCTCGGCTCGCTGGAGCGCATCAAGGCTTACCGTGAGATTTACCGGGCCTTCGGCGCGGACCCTGGCGCGCGCAATTCCAGCGTGGAGGCGCTGCTGCGCCGCGCGGCGCGCGGCAAAGGGCTGCCGGCGATCAACGTGGTGGTGGACGCGCTCAACCTCACATCTGTGGAAATGGTTGTGCCGGTGGCGGCCTACGATCTGGGGCGGCTGGCGCTGCCGGTGACGCTGCGCTTTGCGGGGGCTGGCGAGGCGTTTGTGGCGATTGGCGGCGAGCCGGCGGCGCTGGACGCCGGCGAGCTGGTCTACGCCGACCAGCAGCAGGTCATCTGCCGCGACTTCAACTATCGTGACGCGGACGCGACCAGGATCACCGGCGCGACGACCGACGTGCTGCTGATCGTGGATGGCTGCGGCCCGGTCTCGCTGGAGGACGTGCAGGAAACCCTTGACCTGGCCGCCAGCCGGGTTATTCGCTATGCAGGCGGCGCGCTGGAACAGACGGCGGTGCTGTACAGCGCCGGCTGACCGGCCCGCCCGGTCGGGTCACTCGCGGATGTGCTGGCGGACGGCCAGCGCCGCGCCGACGATGCCGGCGTCGTTGAGAAGCTGGGCCGGGACGACTTTCGCGCGGACGGTGAGGCGCGGGCCGAACTTCTCGAACTTGCTGCTCACGCCGCCGCCGATGATGAACAGGTCTGGCGAGAATAAAAATTCCAGGTGGGCCAGGTAGCTGTCAACGCGCGCCGCCCACTCTTTCCACTTGAGCTTTTCCGCTTTGCGGGTGCGGTCTGAGGCCCATTTTTCGGCTTCGCGCCCGCTGTATTCCAGGTGGCCCAGCTCGGCGTTCGGCAGACAGACGCCGTTAACAAAGATGGAACAGCCGATGCCGGTGCCGAAGGTGAGAATGAACACCACGCCATTGTGGCCCCGGCCCACGCCGAACGCCATTTCGGCGATGCCGGCGGCGTCGGCGTCGTTGAGCACCATCACCGAACAGCCGGTTTTCTGCGCCAGCAGGCCCTCAGCGTCGAGGCCAACCCAGGCGTGATCGACATTGGCGGCGCTGAGGGTGTAGCCATTTTTCACGATGGCCGGAAAGGTGCAGCCGATCAGGCCGCGCCAGCTAAAGTGATCGGCAATCTCCTTGACGACATCCGCCACAGCGCCCGGCTTGGACGGCTGGGGGGTGGCAATGCGATGGCGCTCTGTCACCAGGACACCGTTGTAAGTGTCTACTACCGCCCCCTTAATGCCGGAGCCGCCGATGTCAATGCCCAGGATTTCCATAGATTACCCCTCCGCGCTGCTGCTACGGGCGTGCATCCTCACTTAAAAGCCCGGCGGGCACAGCGACGTGTTCGCTGTGAGGCGCTATGCTGCGCGTTCCCGCCACCTGATAAAGCACAAGCGTTACCAGCGACATAATTATCATGAACGGGACAATGGCTTCCAGGCCGGCAGCGCCAGCGAGCACACCGGCGATGCCAGGGGCCAGCGCCAGACCCACGCCAGCGGAACCGATCTGAAAGCCGATGGCGTTGGCGGCGTGGCCGCGCCCCAGCCGTTCTGGGGTAGTGGAAATCATCAGTGGGAAGATCGGGGCCTGGGCAAACCCCAGCACGGCCAGACCAAGAAAACTGATTTCATTAAGCGGGTTCCACCACAGCAGCAGCGCGCCGGCGGTCGCGCCGACAATGCACCAGCGCACGGCGGTGATCGCGTTAAAGCGGTTGGCGAAAATGCCGAAGACAATGCGGCCGATCGTAAAGAAACCCCAGTACAGGCTGACCCACAGGCCCGCCTGGGCGGCGTCGATGCCGCGTGACAGCGTGAACAGGCTGTAAGCCCAGTTGCCGGCGGTAATCTCGACGCCGGCGAACAGGAAGAACAGGATAATGCCCACCCAGACCAGCGGTTGGCGCAGCGTGCTTTGCAGTGGGGGGATTGCGGATGCCGGCAGCGCCTCAGCGGCGCCGCTGCCTGGGCGCTGCGTCCAATCCTGCCGTCTGGCGATGTAGATAAGGCTCATCGCTGCCGTGGCCACGCCAGCGATGAGATAGCCCGTCTCCCAGGTCAGGCCGCCGCTGAGCACGACCGTCATGAGGATAGGGCCAAGCGTTGCGCCCACGCCGAAGCAGGCGTGCAGCCAGTTCATCAGGCGCGGGCCGAACGTCTCGGCGAAGTAAGTGTTCAGGCCAGAGTCCAGCAGGCCAGCGCCACCGCCGATCAGCGCGCCCAGCAGGATGATCGCCGTCCAGGAAGGCGCGATGCCATAGGCGATCAGACCCAGGCCCAGCAGCAGGCAGGCCGCCGTCAGCGTGGAAGCGATGCTCAGGCGCCGGATAATACGGCCGCTGAAAAAACTGGCTGTCAGCGAGGCTGCGGTCGGCGCCAGCAGCAGCAGACCCTGGGCGTCGAGCGACACGCCGAACTTCTGCTGCATTGAAGGCCAGGCCACACCCAGCAGGCTGCTGGACGCGCCGAGCATAATAAAGCTGGTGTAAGCCAGCGCAACGACGCGGTATTCGTGGGCTTTAAGCGCTGCTGTCATGTGTGTTTATGCCTTCCCCGGCCTGGGTGAGCGGCGCGCCGGGCACAGCGTGTTTGTGCTGACCGGCGAACAGCTCAAAAGTGTTAAATGCGCGGCTGCGTTCGATCATGTGGAAGGCGATGGACGCCTGTTTCCCGCGGTCCACCCCCTGGCGCTATTGTCGCAGACATGGGCGGCTTTGTCTATGCGTTGTGGACTGTGTGGCTCGCGGTCGGCAGGTTCTTTCCGGCGCGCTTTGCTGCGCGGAAGGTCACTTGACGCTGCCTGAGCGGGTGTCCGATAATGGTACGGATGTGTTGCGCACAGGGAGAAAACAGACTATGCCACCCTACAAGCCGGTTATGCTCATCATCCTCGACGGCTGGGGTATTCGCGAGATGGAACACGGCAACGCCGTGCTGCTGGGCAGGACGCCGAACTATGATCGCTGGACGCGCCAGCTCGAACGGTCAATTGTGGACACGTCGGGCGAGAGCGTGGGGCTGGTTCCAGACCAGATGGGAAACTCTGAGGTGGGACACCTGAACCTGGGCAGCGGGCGCATCGTGTACCAGGACATTTCGCGCATCGACAACGCCATCAGGGATGGCTCGCTGGCGCAGCGCCCGCCGCTGGTGGAGGCTGTTGAGCGCGCGAAGGCCAGCGGAAAGAAGCTGCACCTGGTCGGGCTGTTAGGGCCAGGCGGCGTTCACAGCCACGAGCGCCACTTGTTCGCGCTGCTGGACGTGTGCCGGCAGAACGGCGTGGACCCGGTTATCCACGTGATTACCGACGGGCGCGACACGCCGCCCGACAGCGGCATTGATTTTCTGGCGCGCCTGCAGGCGAAAATGGACAGCGCCGGCGTGGGGCGCATCGCGACGGTCAGCGGGCGCTATTATGCGATGGACCGCGACAAACGCTGGGAGCGCACCGCGAAGGCGTTCGATGCGATGGTCTCGCGCAAGGGCCAGCGCGCCGACACCGCGCGCGCGGCCATCCAGCAGTCGTATGACAGCGGCGTGACCGACGAGTTTATCGTGCCGACGGTGATTGGCGACGACGCGAACCTGAGCGTGGAGGCCGGTGACGCGCTGGTGTTTTATAACTTCCGCGCGGACCGCATGCGCCAGATTGTGCAGGCGTTTGCGCGCCGCGATTTCGAAGGCGCCAGCCATTTTACGCCCCTGGACGACCTGTACATCGCGACGTTCACGGAGTATATGGAAGGCCTGCCGGTGCATATTCTGTTCCCGATGGAGCTGCTCACCAACACGCTGGCGGAGTGGCTGAGCAGGCACGGTCTGCAGCAGTATCATTCGGCTGAAACGGAGAAATACCCCCACGTCACGTTCTTCTTCAACGGGCGCAACGAGGTGCCGTTTCCGGGCGAGGACCGCACGATTGTCCCTTCCCCGAAGGTGGCGACTTACGACCTCAAGCCGGAGATGAGCGCTTACGAGCTGACTGAGGCGACGCTCAAACGGCTGGCGACGCACGACGACGACTTTATTCTCATCAACTTCGCCAACCCGGACATGGTCGGGCACACGGGCGTGCTGGCGGCGGCGGTAAAGGCGGTCGAGACTGTGGATGAGTGCGCCGGGCGGCTGGTGGACGCGGTCCTCAGCAAAGGCGGCGCGGCGATTGTCACGGCGGACCACGGCAACTGTGAACGCATGATTGACGAGACAACCGGCCAGCCGCACACCTATCACACAGTTGGGCCGGTGGCGCTGTTCGTGATCGGCGACGGCTACTTCGGGCTGCATTCGCGCGGCATCCTGGCGGATGTTGCCCCGACGGTGCTCGACCTGCTGGGGCTGGAGCAGCCGCCGGAAATGACCGGGCGCAGCCTGATCCAGACCAAGCCCGAAGACGTGAAGCTGCATCAGGAGTGATGAAGAAGATGGCCAGCAGAGCATTGATCGTACAGGGCGGCTGGGACGGCCACGACCCGCAGGGTGTGGCCCGCCTGTTCAGGGCGCAGCTTGAGGCACACGGTTTTGAGGTTATGGTTGCTGACACGCTTGACGTGTTCAGGGACCAGGACCTGAGCGCGTTTGACGTGCTCATTCCGGTCTGGACGATGGGCACGATCGCGCCGGACCAGCTTAACCCGCTGCTCGACGCGGTGCGGGGCGGCGTGGGGCTGGCGGGCGTGCACGGCGGCATGTGCGACGCTTTTCGCAGCGAGCCGGAATACCAGTTCATGTGCGGCGGGCAGTGGGTAGCGCACCCCGGCGGCGACGGCATCGCCTATGATGTGTACATGGACGGCGAGCCGCACCCGATCACGGCCGGGCTGCCCACGATCCACGTGCGATCCGAGCAGTACTATATGCAGGTGGACCCGGCCATCACGACGCTGGCGACGGCGCGCTTCGGCGCTGTCGTGATGCCCGTGACCTGGATCACGCATTACGGCCAGGGGCGGGTGTTTTACTGCTCGCTGGGGCATCAGGTGGACGTGCTCACGGAGCCGAACACGCTGGAGATGGTGACGCGCGGCCTGTTGTGGGCGGCGGGGCAGCCAGAGGCCGCTAAATCTTAGGGGCGCGCCGCCGCGAACGCGGCTGTTACAGCGGCAGCGTCCAAAACCGATATTCTCCCCGCGCATCAGCGCCGTCAGGTACGGCGCTGGTGTGTTTTCTGGCACATGCGGCCTGTGCGGTCTGTTGGGTAAAATTGCGCGCGCGCGACGGAACCGAAGGAGATGCGACATGGACATTCAGGTCAGAGCTGGCGATCTGCACGCGGCGGAAACCGAGGCGCTGGTTGTTTATCTGTTTGAGGACAGCCAGCCGGACGGCGCGGCGCAGGCGCTCGACAGCGTGTTGGGCGGCGCGATCAGCGAGCTGATCGGCGGCGGCGATATGGCCGGCAAAACGGGCCAGACCGCCGTGCTGTACCCGCGCGGCGCTGTGCAGGCGCGGCGCGTGGTGGTTGTCGGGCTGGGGCCAGCGGCAGAGTTCACAGCCGACCAGGCGCGGCGGGCGGCCGCCCAGGGGATGCAGAGGACGCGCGAGCTGAAGGCTGCCACTACCGCCGCCATGCTGCCGGTTGGCGGCCTGGCGCTGGCCGCGGCGGCGGAAGCGGCGGCAGAGGGGGCGCTGCTGGGCCTGTACAGCTATCACGGCCAGAAAACCAAAGCGCCGGACGCGGCGCTGCCCGAAACGCTGACGCTGTACGTCAGCCCCGCCGACGTGGCCGAGGTTGAGGCGGGCGTCAGGGCCGGGGCCGTGATCGCTGAGTCCACATGGCTGACGCGCGACCTGGTGAACCTGCCGCCGAACATCTGCACGCCGGCCTATCTGGGGCAGGCGGCGACCGAGATGGCGCGCGCGGCCGGGCTGAAAGTGGAGGTCCTGGAGCGGCGGCAGATTGAGGCGCTGAACATGGGCGCGCTGCTGGGCGTGGCCCAGGGCAGCGACGCGCCGCCGCGCTTTATCATTCTGGAGCATAACGCGGCGCGGGCCGAAGAACTCGACACGATTGTGCTGGTGGGCAAGGGCGTCACGTTCGACACCGGCGGCTACAGCATCAAGACGGCTGAGGGCATGGTCGGCATGAAAAGCGATATGGCAGGCGCGGCGGCGGTGATCGGCGCGCTGCGCGCGCTGGGCACGCTGGACGTGCCGCTGCACGTGGTCGGGCTGATTCCGGCGGTGGATAACATGATCAGCGGGCACGCTTATCGCCCGCAGGAAGTGCTGACGGCCAGCAACGGCGTGACGATTGAGATCATCAGCACGGACGCTGAAGGCCGCCTGATTCTGGCGGACGCGCTGGCGTTCGCGGCGCGGTATCAGCCGGCGGCAGTGGTGGATATCGCCACGCTGACGGGCGCGTGCGTGGTGGCGCTGGGGGGGGTGGCGGCGGGGCTGTTCAGCACCGATGACCGGCTGCGCGATGCGCTGCTGGCGGCGGCGGAACGCACCGGCGAGCGCGTCTGGCCGCTGCCGCTGTTCCCGGAATACGACAAGCTGATCGAGTCGCAGACGGCGGACATCAAGAACAGCGGCGGGCGGCTCGGCGCCGCCGCGATCGCGGCGGCTTTCCTGCGCCATTTTGTGGACTACCCCGCCTGGGCGCACCTGGACATCGCCGGCATGGCCGGGATCGAGAGCATGGCGGGGGGCAGCAGCGGCAGCGCGTATGTCCCGGCGAAGGGCGCGACGGGGTTCGGCGTGCGCCTGCTTGTTGACCTGGTGCGCCGCTGGCAGCGCCCGGCCTGAGCAAACACCACAACGGTGGACGCGGCTGCTCACCGCAGCCGCGCCCGCCTCCGCGCGCTGCGCCCCTCAGTTTAACCCTTGCAGAACACAAATGCAGTATACTGCGCCGCTGGCCGCACTCGTGAGGGTGTGCCGGCAGGGAAGGGGACCTTATGGCAGCGGCAGGCTCTACAGCGGCGTTTCCGGCGGACGAGCGCGAATATCGGCGGCGCATTCGCGCCTGGACGATGTACGACTGGGCGAACTCTGCTTTTGCGACGACGATCCTGGCGGCGGTGCTGCCGATCTATTACAGCCAGGTGGCGGGCGCGACGCTGCCGAGCGCGGCGGTGGCCACCTCATACTGGAGCCTGGGCCTCAGCATTTCGCTGATTATCGCGGCGATACTGTCGCCGATCCTCGGCACGGTGTCCGACATCATGCGCGGCAAAAAGCGTTTCCTGGCGGTGTTTGCCGCGGTGGGCATCCTGGGAACGGCGGCGCTGGTGTTTGTTGGCACCGGCGACTGGATGCTGGCCTCGATTCTGGCGATTATCGGGCGCATCGGCTTTACAGGCTCGATTACGTTTTATGACGCACTGCTGCCGCACGTGGCGCGCCCCAAAGACCAGGATGCGGTGTCCACGCGCGGCTATGCCACCGGCTACCTGGGCGGCGGCCTGCTGCTGGCCATCAACGCCGTCATGATCTTTACCATGGGGTTCGAGGCCGGGGCGCGGCTTTCTTTCTTCAGCGTGGCGGTCTGGTGGGCGCTGTTCTCGCTTCCGCTGTTTCGCCAGGTTCCAGAGCCGGCGACGGCCACCGCCGCGCTTGCGCCTGGGCAGACGGTGCTGGCGGCGAGTTTCGGGCGCATCTGGGAGACGATCAAGGATGTGCGCCGCTACCGCGAGCTGTTCAAATTTCTGGTCGCTTTTCTGATCTACAACGACGCGATCGGCACGATTATCGGCGTCGCGGCCATCTACGGCACTGAACTGGGCTTTGGCGACATTGAGCTGATCCTGGCGCTGCTGCTGGTGCAGTTCGTTGGCATCCCCTTCAGTCTGATTTTCGGCTACCTGCCCAGCTCCGACGGGCGCCGCCGAGCCTTCTTCCTGGCCTTTATTGTGTTCAACCTGGTGACGCTGCCGCTGGTGGGCGTGGCCGGCGCCCATGTGCTGCCGCAGTCGATAACCGGCGTGCTGCTGCCGCCATATGAGAGCGTGGACGGTTTTGCCGGGACGGGCGTCCACCGCGCGGGCGACGGCGCGCTGAGCCTGGCCGCGGGCTGGGAGACGCGCGCTGTTCCGGCGGCGGAAATCGGCGGCGACGCGGACGTGGTTTACGCCGTCTCTGCTGCGCCGGACGCGCGGCTGGCGTTCGACTTTAACGGCCAGGAAATTGTGCTGACGCACAGCGCCGGGCCGGATCACGGCATCTGGGCGGTCCTGCTGGACGGCGCGCCGCTCACGACTGTGAAGGATGGAGCCGAAACAGCCGTCACGGTCGACGCCTTCAGCCGGGTGCAGCGTTACGGCCTGACCAAGACGTTCAGCGCGCCGGCGCCGGGCCGCCACACGCTGACCCTGGTGAACACAGGGGCCGCGCACCCCGAAAGCGCGGGCGCGGTGATGTCTGTGGCGCAGTTTGAAGTGCTGACGCCGGTCAGCCAGAGCAGCCTGCCGGTTATCCTGGGCGCGGTGATCGCGGTGCAGGCGGTCGGGCTGCTGTTCGCCTACTGCATCGGGCGGCGGCTGTTCGCCCGGCTCGCCAGCCAGATGAACACGAAGCGCAGCATCATCCTGGCGCTGGTGATCTACTGCGTGATCGCCACGTGGGGCTTTGTCCTCAACTCGGTGATCGAGTTCTGGTTCCTGGCGTGGATGGTCGCGATCGTGCAGGGCGGCAGCCAGGCGCTCAGCCGCAGCCTGTACAGCGTGATGTCGCCCGCGTCGAAGAGCGGCGAATTTTTCGGGCTGTTCGGCGTGATGGAGAAGTTCGCCTCGTTCATCGGCCCGCTGCTGTTCGCGCTGGCGGTGGTCATGTTTGGCAGCAGCCGCCCGGCGATTCTGGTGCTGATCGCTTTCTTCATTGTGGGCGGGTATCTGCTGACGCGGGTGAATGTGGACGAGGGGCGGCGCGTGGCCGAGGAAGAGGACGCGGCATTCACGGGCGGCGCGGCGGAAGGTTAAACGGAGGACACCCACAAAGGGCGGGCGCGCCGGCAGTAAACGCGGCCAGCGCTCAGTTAAGTGAGAAGGGGTCGTTTTCCTGGCCGGCGCTGTGCCGGTCGAGCATCATTTCCAGGAGGCTCACTTCGCGCCGGTAGAGCGCGCTGACCTGTGTTAGCAGCGCCCTGGCGCTCCCCTGTGCCAGCAGGTCCTGTTTTCTGGCCTGCGCGACGTGCTGCAAAATCGCCGCGGACCAATACGCAAGCTGGACCGGGTCTGCCGGCATCTGCTCCGGCTTGAACTCGGCGCCGCCGGTCTGCACGACAAGCTCCAGGTAGCGGCGCAGCAGCAGGCTCAACTGGCGGCCCTGCCGTCGCAGATTCAGCGGGTCGTCCGTGTTCGCCAGGGGCAGCAGCTCAACGGCCGCCGTCAGATAGGGCTGGTCAAACGACAGGCTGCTGATGCGAAAGCGCTCGTGCCCGCTGGCGACAATGAGCATCCGGCCCTGCTCAAGCATCTGCACCCCCGCGATCAGCGCGGTGCAGCCAACAGGGTGCGGCTTGGCCAGCGGGCCGTGCGCCTCGACCCCCTCACGGATGAGCACCACGCCGAACGGCTCGTTCTTCCGGAGGCAGCGGTTGATCATCTCTTTGTAGCGTTCTTCGAAGACGTGGAGATTGATGGGAATCCCGGGGAACAGCACCGTGCCGAGCGGAAACAGCGGAAGTTCAAACATAGGCTGCTGATTTTTGGCCATCCATTAAGCCGCGCAAACTGAGCTGGCGCAGACCCACGCGCCCACGCAGCCATTATAAACCACGACGCGGCACGCGCCTACTGCCCGGCGGCCGTGGGGGAGCGCCTGTCAGGCGCGCAGGCGGTAGAGGATTTCGCCGGCTTTGGGGACGAACAGCGTGCCCTCAGTTTCATGGTCGCGCCAGGTGTCCGGGTTAACGCTGTCCGGGTCAAGGTAGCCGAGGTTGAGCCGCGCGCAGTCGTCCGCGCTGATTCTGGAGGCCAGCGTGACGCGGATGCGCGGGTGCTCAACCCCATCCACATAGACCCCCGCGCCTTTGACGTGCGTGCTGTGCGCCAGCACACCGAGCGGGGTGTCTTTGAAGCGATCCCACTGGCTGAGGAAATAGTCGCGCACGTGATAGCCCGTGCGGTAGATGTGCGCCCCGTGCACGCGGCTGACCGTGTCCAGGTGGGGCGCGTACACCACGATTTCGCCGCCGTCCGCCACGACAGGCTCCAGTTTGTAAACCGCTTTGGCCGCTGTCCACAGCTCATCGTACATGGGCGGCGCCCACGACAGCGCCCGCTGCACAGGCTGGTCGAGCCAGCGGATGTGCACCCGGCTGGAAAGCTCCGCAGCCGCCTGGAACGCAGCCAGATAGTCGCCAACGAACACACCCGCCAGGTGCTCACCCTGGACGACGAGGCTGGCGAGCGTGATGGGTGTCGGGACCAGCTCGGCGGCGGCGTGGATGATGGCGCGCACCGGAGTGCTGCGCGTGCCGATGATCTGCATGATGCTGATGAGCGCGCCCAGCCAGTGGGTGACGTTAATCATTTCAGGGCCGGAGATGCCCGGAAACAGATATTTAGCGCCGCCGGAAAAGCCGGCCACTTCGTGTGGGAAGGTGGGGCCGAGAATGAGAAGATGGTCGTAGTCCAGCGCGCGGCGGTTGATGCGCACCGGCACGTCGCCGCCCAGCGAAGGGTGCCAGGCGGGGCCGGCCAGCGCGCGCACCTGGCCGGACGACAGCGTGCCGATTTGCACCAGCGCGTCCGGGTCGGACCAGTTGTGGTTGAAAAGGCCGACGTTGGCGAAGGCG
>CAZDVL010000003.1:0-48874 GCA_964508745.1 uncultured Anaerolineaceae bacterium
CCCACACCCGCCACCAGCGAGGTTGAGCGCACGCATCACCTGATCACATTATCCGCGCGCAGCGCCAAGGCGCTGAACGAACGCGCGCATGACCTGGCAGCGTTTATGGCGCAGAACGCGCCTGACGAATGCGACCTGGCCGACATCGCCTACACCCTCAATCATGGCCGGGCGGCCTTCCCCTACCGGCTGGCCTTCACCGCCGCGTCATATGACGAGTCGGTCAGCAGACTGCGCGCCTTTGAATCAGGTCAGGACGATGCTGGGCTGCTGCAGAACATCGCGCTCAACGAACGCCCGCGCGTTGCCTTCCTGTTCACCGGCCAGGGCGCGCAGTACCTGAACATGGGCCGCGCGCTGTACGAAACGCAGCCCACCTTCCGCGCCGCCCTGGACGAATGCGACGCCATCTTACAGCAGTACATGCCCGGCGGCCTGCTGCCGGTCATGTTTGGTGATGAAAGCCAGGCGGACAGGCTCAACCACACGGCTTACACCCAGCCGGCGCTGTTCGCGATGGAGTATGCGCTGGCGCAGTTGTGGCTGTCGTGGGGCATTACACCCCATGCCGTGCTGGGCCACAGCGTCGGTGAGTTTGTCGCCGCCTGCATCGCCGGTGTGTTTTCGCTCCACGACGGCCTGCGGCTGATCGCCACCCGCGGCCGCCTGATGGGTGATCTGCCCGCCGGCGGCGTCATGGCGGCGGTCATGGCCGATGAAGCGACCGTCACCGACGTGATCGCCCCCTTCGGTGATGCGGTCGTCGTCGCGACGCTGAACGGCCCGGAAAACACGGTGATTGCCGGCACAGACGCGGCGGTGCAGGCCGCCATCGAGCAGTTCACGGCACGCGGCATCAAGACGCGTCGGCTGAAGGTGTCCCACGCCTTCCACTCGCCGCTGATGGAGCCGATGCTGGCCGAGTTCGAGCGCGTGCTGCAAACCATCACCTTCCATAAACCAAAGCTGCGGCTGGCGGCCAACGTCACCGGCACATTCGCCACCGATGCGCTCACCCGGCCCGACTACTGGCTGAAGCAGGCGCGTACCGCTGTGCGCTTTGCCGACGATATGCAGACGCTCTACGACGCCGGCTACCGTATCTTCCTTGAAATTGGCCCCAACGCGACGCTCATCAGCATGTCGCAGACCTTCCTGGGTGAGGCCACCTGGCTTGCGTCGCTGCGTGAAAACCGGGATAACTGGGCCACCATGCTCGCCAGCCTGGGCAGCCTGTATACCCAGGGCGTGCCGGTGGACTGGGCCGGCTTCGACAGGGATTACCACCGGCGCAGCCTGATCTTGCCCACCTACCCGTTCCAGCGCGATATTTACTGGCCGCAGACAGGCCAACAGCGCAGGCCCCCCGCCAACACCGCTGGCGGCCACCCCCTGCTGGGGCAGCGCGTCCGGTCAGCTTTGCACGCGGAAACCACCTACACCCAGACCTTCAGCAGCCACTGGCTGCACATGCTGGACGATCATCGCATTTACGGCGCGTCCATCTACCCCGGCACAGGCTATGTGGAAATGGCGCTGGCCGCCGGGCGCGACAGTGGCTATGAGCAAATTACCGTTCACGATGTCGAAATCGAACAGGCCATGCTCATCCCGGAGGACACCCTGTGGCAGTCGCAGCTTGTTCTCACGCCCACCGGCAGCGGCCAGCAGCGCTTCCAGGTTTTCGGCGCGCCGGACGACGACACCGCTTCACCGGATGTGGTGTGGAAGCGCCATGCCGTCGGCAGTGTCGGCCCGTACACATCCACCGCCCAGCCAGATGCGCCGTCGCTGGCTGACATGCGGCAGGTCTGCAACGCGCCCGCTGCATTAGAGGACTTCTACGCCGGGCTGGACAAAATCGGCCTGAACTTCGGGCCGAGTTTCCGCAATCTGCAGCAGGCGTGGCGCGCACCGCAGGCCGAAGCAGCGCTGGGCCGCGTTGAACTCGCGCCGGGCTTTGCTGCCGAAGCCGCGCGTTATAACCTGTATCCCGGCCTGTTGGATGCCTGTTTCCACCTGCTCGGCACAGCCATGGACAGTGAGGATGCGGACGAAGAATTTATCAGTGTGCCGGTTGCAATTGACAGGCTGACGCTTCATCGCCCGGCTGGAACCGCTGTCTGGTGCTTTGCGCGCTTCCGGCCCCAGATGCGGCCCGAAACCCGAACGGCTGATGTGTTCCTCTACGCCGACGACGGCGGCCTGCTGGCCGCGCTCGAAGGGCTGCACATCCGGCGCGCCGATCGTCATGCGCTGGAACGTCTCGTCGAGCCGGATTTCAAAGACTGGCTGTACGACATCGAGTGGCAGCACGCGCCGGTGCATCAGATGGCCGACCCCGCCGGCGAACACTGGCTTATCCTGGCGGACAGCAGCGGGATTGGCGCAGCCTTCGCCGCCCACGCAAAATCAGCCGGCATCACCTGCGATCTGCTTTTTGCCGCTGATGTACCCGCCGACGGCCAGCCGTTCTTCGCGCGCCAGCTTGAAGCGCCTTACGCCCGTGTGATCCACTTCTGGTCACTGGATGCCGCCGTAACGGACATTGACACGGGCGCTCACCTGGGCCTGCACAGCACCCTCACGCTGGCGCAGGCGCTGGAAACACACAACGCCCACGCGAAGCTGTGGCTGGTCACGCGCCAGGCGCAGGCGGCGCGGCACGGCGCATCCAGCGCCATTGCCCAAATGCCGCTGTGGGGCCTGGGCCGCGTGATCGCGCTCGAACTACCGGACATCTGGGGCGGGCTGCTGGACATTGACGACACCGCACATCCGGGCCAGATGCTGGCTGTGTTCCTGGCCGCCGACGATGAAGATCAGGCGCTGCTGCGCGCCGGCGAGCGCTATGTGGCGCGGCTTGAGCATCACACCGCGCCGGCGATAGATCATGAGCAAGCGTTCCAGCTTACCGTGACCGAGAAAGGACTGCTCGAAAATCTGACGCTCGTGCCCATCGCCCGGCGCAAACCGGGGCGGGGCGAAGTCGAAATTCGTGTTCATGCCACCGGCCTGAACTTCCGCGATGTGCTCAATGTGCTGGGCATGTATCCGGGCGAGGGCATTCCCCTGGGCACGGAATGCGCCGGCATTGTTGTGCAAGTCGGTGAGGATGTCACCGCCTGCGCGCCCGGTGATCGTGTCCTGGCCTTGGGCGGCAACGCCTTCAACAGCTACGTGACTGTTCCGGCGAACATGGTGTTTGCTGTCCCGGCTAACCTTACACTGGCCGAAACTGCCTCCATCCCCAGCGTTTTCCTGACGGCCTGGTACGGCCTGCATGAACTGGTACACATCAAAGCCGGCGACCGGGTCTTGATTCACGCCGCTGCCGGCGGCGTTGGCCTGGCAGCCGTGCAGATCGCCCAGCAGGCCGGAGCCGAAGTGTTCGCCACCGCCGGCAGCGAGATCAAGCACGCTTACCTGCGCTCGATTGGCGTGCAGCATGTCATGAGTTCCCGCGAGCCTGGTTTCGCTGAGGAAATCATGGCCATCACCAACGGCCAGGGCGTGAACATCGTGCTCAACTCGCTGACAGACGAGTTCATCCCGGAGAGCTTCTCGGTGCTGGCGCCCGGCGGCGGTTTCCTGGAAATTGGCAAACGCGGTGTCTGGACGCACGAACAGGTCGAAACCCACTTTCCCGCCCTGTCTTACCACATCTACGATCTGACTGAGCTGCTTCTGTCCGACCCGGACTACATCCCCAATATGCTGCGGATGTTGCTGGAACAGTTCGCCACCGGCGAGCTTGTGCCGCCGCCGATCCAGACCTTCCCACTGGAAGCGGTCGAGGACGCTTTCCGCTTTATGGCGCGCGCGCGTCATATCGGCAAGCTGGTGATCACCCAGAACGGCGCCGCGCCCGTTTCCGACTTCCGGCCTGATGCCACCTATCTGGTGACCGGCGGCCTGGGCGGCCTGGGCCTGAAAGTGGCCGAGTGGCTGGTGCAGTCCGGCGCACGCCATCTGGTGCTGGCCGGGCGGCGGCCCCCGTCCCCCGAAACGCAGGCGGTGATACAGGCGCTGGAAGCCGAAGGCGCGCAGGTGGTGCCCGTCCAGGCCGACATCAGCGACTATCAGCAAACCGCCGCGCTGCTGGCCCGCATCGCCGCTGAGCTGCCGCCGCTGCGCGGGGTCATTCACGCTGCCGGCGTGCTGGCCGACGGCGCGCTGGTGCAGCAGGAGTGGTCGCGCTTCGAAACCGTCCTCGCGCCCAAAGTCAGCGGAGCCTGGAACCTGCACCTGCTGACCGAAACCCTGCCGCTGGACTTTTTCGTGCTGTTTTCCAGCGGGTCATCGGTGCTGGGTTCGCCCGGCCAGGGCAATTACGCCGCCGCCAACGCTTTCCTCGATGGCCTGGCGCATTATCGCGCCGCGCATGGTCTGCCCGGCCTGAGCATCAACTGGGGCGCGTGGAGTGAGGTCGGCATGGCCGCTTCGCTGAGCCACCAGCAGCAGGAACGCCTGCAGGCCCAGGGTATGCGCCTGATCGCACCGGAACAGGGTGTGCATATCCTTGGCAGCCTGATGCGCCTGCCCCACGTCCAGGCGCTGGTGATCGCCGCTGACCGGCGCTACTGGCAGACCGCCGAGGCTTTCCTGGGCGCGCCCGCCCTGCTCAGGAATCTGCTCGAAGCGCACATCGCCACCGAAACGACGCCGCAGGCTAACGGCCAGTCCGCGCGGGACAATATCCTCAGCGCTTCGCCCGAAGCGCGCGCCGCGCTGCTGCGCGATTTCCTTCAGCAGCAGGTCGCCGCTGTCGTGGGCGCATCGGTGAGCCACCTGGATGTCGCCATCCCCATTACCAGTCTGGGCATTGACTCGCTGATGGCGGTTGAAATTCGCAACCGGCTGGACAAACATCTGCATCTCAATGTCACGGTCGCCGCTATCCTCGACGGCCCCAGTATTCTGCAACTGACCGAAACCCTGCTGCGACAGTTCGACAGCGGCAGCGGCGCTGCTGTGCCGGAAACCATCGGCACGCATACCGATGACGACCAGGCTGATTGGGAAGAAGGAGTGTTATGACCGTCAGCGAGCTGCTGGCTCAACTGGAAGCCAAAGGTATTGAACTGTGGACGGAGGGCGGCAGCCTGCGCTTCCGCGCCCCCAAAGGCGCGCTGACGCCTGACCTGCGCGCGCTGCTGGCCGAGCAGCGCGACGCGGTGCTGGCCGAAGTGCGTGAGCGCGCCCGCCAGACCGTCGAAACGCTGCCCGTGTCTCAAAGTCAGCTTAGTATGTGGCTGGTTCATGAAGTCGCACCGGACAGCGCGGCTTATAACGTTTCTCTTTCTGTGCGCATCTGGTCGGCAGTGGATGTGGACACGCTGCGCTGCGTCTTCCAGGCGCTGACGGATCGTCACGCGGCGCTGCGGACGACCTTTGTAAACGATGAAGGCCAGCCCTTTCAGCGCATACCGGGCTATGTCGATGTGGATTTTGAGCAGACCGCTGTGCCCGGCATCGATGAGGAAGCGCTTTACCAGCGCATCTATACCGCCAGTCACCAGCCGTTTGATCTATGCACCGGCCCGGTCATGCGCGTGCGCCTGTTTACGCGCGCCCCGGACGACCATGTCCTGCTGCCGGTCGTTCATCACATTGCCACCGATGGCTGGTCAATGTGGATTCTACTGAAAGAATTCAGCGCGCTGTACGATGCTTATCGCACCGGCCAGTCAGCCTCGCTGCCGCATCCCGAAGCCGAATACAGCGATTTTGCCCGCTGGCAGGCGCAGATGCTGGCCGGCGCAGAGGGCGAACGCCTGTGGTCATACTGGAAACAGCAACTTGCGGGTGAGCTTTCCCCGCTTGATCTGCCCATTGACCACCCCCGCCCGCAGGTGATCTCGTCGCAGGGGAAGACAGCATACTTTGAAATCAGCGCCACCGTTACAAATGGCCTCAAAAACCTGGCAAAAGCCGAAGGCGTGACGCTGTACGTGCTGCTGCTGGCGGCGCTCCAGGTGCTGCTGCATCGCTATACCGGCCAGGATGACATCATCGTGGGCTCGCCTACCTTAGGGCGCAGCCGTCCTGAGTACGCCGGCATCGTCGGCGACTTTGTGAACATGCTGCCCATGCGCGTGAACCTGGAGGGCAGCCCCACCTTTAAGACATGCCTGGCACAGGTGCAGCATACGGTTCTTACCGCCCTCGACCATCAGGATTTCCCCTTCCCACTGCTGGTCGAACGGCTGGGGCCGCGCACACATCTGAACCGTTCACCGGTGTTCCAGGTGTCATTTGATGTCCAGCGTGTGCGCCAATCAGAAGCGGTGTCCGACGCTTTATCGCATCTGCTGATCCCGCACGCGTCAATCGAGCGCATCTCAATGAGCGGGCTGGAAATCGAAGCCTATCCTCTGCCGCAGCAGGAAGGCCAGTTTGACCTGGTAATGCAGTTACTGGACGCCGACACCACCCTGCCCGGCATCCTGAAGTACAGCAGCGACCTTTACGACAGCGCCACGATTGACCGCTTCATGCGCCACTTTGAACAACTGCTGGCAGCCATCGTCGCCAACCCCGACGCGCCCATCTCCGAACTGCAACTGCTCACCGACGCCGAACGCCGACAGATTCTTCATGACTGGAACGCGACCGACACCGACTATCCGGCGGACACGGGCGTTCACACCCTGTTTGAGCAGCAGGCCGCCCGCACCCCGCTGGCGACGGCGGCTGTGCATGGCGCAGATACCATCACTTACGCTGAACTGAACACCAGGGCCAACCGGCTCGCTCACTATTTACGCGCGCTCGACGTTCAGCCCGAAACCATGATCGGCGTGCATGTCGAGCGCGGCCTGGATATGCTGGTGGCGCTGCTGGGTGTCCTCAAAGCGGGCGGCGCGTATGTCCCGATGGATCCCACCTTCCCCCAGGAACGCCTGACCTACATGATCGAAGATGCGGCCATGCCCATCATCATTTCACAGGCGCGTCTGGCCGATCAACTGCCACCGCACAGCGCGCGCCTGATCTGCATCGACAGCGACTGGCCTCAGATTCAACTGTCGCCAACAGATAACCCGCCGCCGCGCACCACCGGCAGCAACCTGGTCTATGTGATCTTTACGTCAGGTTCTACGGGCCGTCCTAAAGGCGTTCAGATCGAGCATCACAGCCTGACGAATTACCTGCTGACCATGCGTGACCGGCCAGGGTTATACGTCGATGATGTGCTGCTGGCGCTCGCAACCTTATCTTTTGATATTGCCGCGTTTGACCTGTACCTGCCGCTGATTGTGGGCGCGCGTGTCATCATTCTGGATCGTGAAGACTCCTGGGACGGTCGCAAAATCGCCGCAGCCATCGATGACCATCACGTCACTGTGATACAGTCCACGCTTCCAAGCTGGCAGATACTGCTGGAATCGGGCTGGCATGGCAAGCGCGATCTGAAAATGCTGTGCGGCGGCGAGGCGCTGTCAGCGTCCCTGGCCGGGCGTCTGCTGAACGCCGGCGGTGAACTGTGGAATATGTATGGCCCAACTGAGACAACGGTCTGTTGTACTACTGAACCCATTACATCCACAGACAGCACCATTACGATTGGCCGCCCCATCGCCAATACGACCGCTTTCATTCTCGACAGCCATCTCCAGCCTGTGCCGGTAGGTGTTATCGGCACACTCTATATCGGCGGCGCAGGCGTGGCGCGCGGCTATATTGGCCGTCCTGACCTGACTGCCGAGCGCTTTATTGACAACCCCTTTGGCCCCGGACGTATCTACAACACCGGCGACCTGGCCCGCTGGCTGCCCGATGGCCGGCTGGAATGTCTGGGGCGCGTCGATCATCAGGTGAAGGTGCGCGGCTTCCGTATCGAGCTGGGCGAAATCGAACTGGCGCTGGAAACCCATGCCAGCGTGCAGACGGCCGTCGTCACCGCGCGCGAAACCCAACCGGGCGATAAACGCCTGGTTGCTTATGTGATCGGCAGCGAGGGCCACGCGCCCGACGCCAGCACCCTGCGCGATTACCTCTCCTCACGGCTGCCCAATTACATGGTTCCCTCGGCGGTCGTCGTGCTGGACGCCTTCCCCCTCACCCCCAGCGGCAAAGTTGACCGCCGCGCGCTGCCTGCACCGGTAGTCTCAGAGGAACGTGCCGAAGAAATCGCGCGCGAAACCCGAACCCCCGCCGAAGACCTGCTCGTTCGAGTCTGGCAGGCGGTGCTGGGGGTGGAACAGGTCAGCATCTACGACAACTTCTTCGACCTGGGCGGGCATTCGCTTCAGGTCGTCCAGGTCATCGCCAAACTCGAAAAGGAAACCGATATTCATCTCGACCCACTGCTTATGCGTTACCAATCCCTGCGGCAGCAGGCAGCGTCCATTGAGTCGTCGGCGCTGTTTCAGTCACAGGCCGACCCCGCGCCGGCAGCGCCCAGCCCGCGCGCACCCGGCCGCCTGGGAACGCCGCTTTTCTTCGGCTGCCACGATGAGTTGTTCGGCATGTACTACCCGGCAGAAACCGCCAGCCGCGCCGGTGTCGTTATCTGCCAACCCTGGGGGCCGGAATTTCTGCGCATGCACCGCGCCTGCCATCAGTTGGCGCTGCGGCTGGCCAGCGCCGGCATACCGGTGCTGCGTTTCGATTATTACGGAACCGGCGACTCTGCCGGCGACGACCTCGACATGAGCCTGCCGCGCAGTCTCGAAGACATCACCACCGCCATCACCGAGCTTCAGCAGCGCAGCGGCGTTGAGCAGGTCACGCTCATCGGCGCGCGGCTGGGTGCGTCGCTGGCAGCCCTGGCCGGGGCGCAGCGCCTGGTGCTGTGGGAACCGATTGTGAACGGTCATGCCTACCTCGATGAACTGAAACGCTGGCAGCGCAAGAATCTGCTGTCGTTCCTCGGCAAAGTCTCGGCGCACGGCTCAGCACAGATCGAAATTCTCGGCTTTGCCCTCTCCGACAGCATGGTCAGCGCGCTTGAGGCGCTTGATCTGCTGGCCGCCGAAACCAAACCGGCACAGCAGGCGCTTGTTGTCGAGCGTGAAACGTCAGAGCCAACCCGCCAGCTTTGCCAGCGCCTGCAAGCCCAGGGCACAGCCATCGTCTATCAGCAGATCGACGCACCGCAGTTGTGGACTGAAAATGTCGATAAGGCGCTTGTGCCACAGCAGACACTGGAAGCGATTGTTGCGTGGATAAAGCAGGTATAGGGAGAAATCATAATGCACGAAGAAGCCGTTCGCTTGGGCCACCACGACAACCTGACCGGTGTGGTCACGCTGCCTGACCAGGCCGTGAACGCCCCGGCGCTTATTCTGCTCAACGCCGGTATGATTCACCACGTTGGCCCCAGCCGCCTCTATGTGCGGCTGGCGCGGCAGATGGCGCAGCACGGGTTCACGGCGCTGCGCTTCGATTTCTCCGGCATAGGTGACAGCGGCGCGCGCGTCGACAATCTACCTATCGAACAGGCCGTCGTTGACGATGTGCAGCAGGCGATGAATTTTCTTACCGAACACAGCGGTATCGCTCGGTTTATTCTCATCGGTCACTGTGCTGGCGCCTGGGCTTCCTTGCTTACAGCCAGCGTTGATAATCGTGTATGCGGCACGGTGGTCATGAATCCTGACGGTGGCGGTGATGACTGGGTCGAGTACGACCGCCAGCGCAAGGTCTCACGCTTCTACGAACAGTACTACTCGCGCGAGGCGCTGACCAACCCGGAGCGCTGGAAGAAGCTGCTGACCGGTAAGGCCGATTACGGCAGTATCACCCGCAACGTGGTACAGAACATTTTCCTCAACCGCCTGTCGACAGCGGCGTTCAAAATTCGCCACAAGCTGGATCGCGGCCAGGAACCGGAGCAGCCGGAAACGTCCCTGCTGCTCAACCAGATGATGCAGGGATTCATCCAGCACCAGACTCAACTGCTGCTGCTTTTTTCCGAGGGAAGCTCAGCCATCGAACACATCCACACCGTCCTGGGGCGCGAACTGGATACGCTGATGCAGTCGGGAGCCGGCACAGAAATGATCGTCTCCAATGCCGACCACACCTTTACCCTGCTCGCGGGCCAGTATACGGCCATCAGTCACATTGAGAACTGGTGCGCTGACTTCCTCACGGCTCCGGCCAGGCGTTGATGACCTGATCCAGGAACGCCAGCAGCGGCTCGTGCAGCGCTTCCTGATTAATGCGGTGATACTGCCCCGGCAGAACGGCCAGTGTCACCGGCACACCGACGGCTTCCAGCGCCTGGGCAAAGACACGCGCTTCCGCCGCTGGCGCAAACTCGTCAATCTCGCCGTGTACCACCAGAAAGGGCGGCTCGCTGCCATCCAGCCAGGCTAACGGCAAAAACGCGGCGAACTGGCGCACCGCCTCTGGAAGCTGCGGGCTGCTGCGCCAGTCTGCCGGCGGAACGGCTGCCAGCGCCGCGAGCAGGGCCTGCATCTGCTCGTCGCTCATGCCCGCCATCCGCCGCAGCGCCTCCATAAACATGGGATCGGTGAAGCTCACTTCCGGGGAGGCATAATTGCCCCCATAGGTCACGACTGCCGTGACCGGGTTGGCCGACGGCAGCGTGTACGCGCATCCGTCCAGCAGCGGCGTCAGATCGTCTCTCACCCCCAGCAGCGCCGCCATTGCCGCCCCGCGCGAGTGCCCCAGCACGATCACATGGCGCGTGTCAAACGGATACGTATCGCCGCTGGCGTAAATCCAGGCCAGTGCACAGGCCGCGTCATTGATCGCCCCGAACGGGTCAGCCGGCGTCGGTACGCGGTAATCGGCTGAAACAGCGGCATAACCGTTCGCTATCAGATCATCAGTTGTCAGCGTGCCGGCAAAATAGTCCTTGCTCACATCCGTGCCGTGAAACAGCAGCACCACCGGGAACGGCCCTGGGCCGTCCGGCAGGTAGACATTAAGCAGGTTATTGGCCCCATCGCCATAGGCCACATCCGTGACCGGCAGCGGCACGGCGCCAGCGTCCTGCATCACTGGCACGGCCACCGGCACAGCAAATCCCGCAAAACCCGTCACCAACAGGCTCAACAGAACGATGATAAAACACATGTGTTTTCACCTCACCCCTTTGGCGCCAGCTTCCTGCTCAGCAGCGCCGCCAGCTCGTCTTCATCCAGGTCATCAAGATCATCGGTTGAAAAGATCGCGGCTGCCCCGGCCTGCGGCCGCTGCGCCGCTGGTGTTTCATCGGTTGGCTGTGCCAGCCCGTGCGTCTCCAGATACAGCACCAGTTCCGCCACCGTCGGATAATTAAACGTCAGCGTCGAAGGCAGCGCCTGTTCCACGCCGGTTTCCAGGCGGCCCTTCAGCTCGACGGACATCAGCGAGTCCATGCCCATTTCAAACAGGCCGCGATGAAGATCAATATCCTCAGCATGAGCTGCGCCCAGCACAGCGGCGACTTCGGCCCGCACATAATCCAGCAGCAGGTCGTGGCGTTCATCTGCCGGTGCTGCGTGCAGCCGGGGCAGCCAGCTTTCAGACCGGGCAGCAGCAGCGGGCTGAGCCGCATCCACGCGCGCGCCAACAAGTTCCAGGAAGGGGCGCTCGCGCCGGGCTTCATACGCCGGCTTCAGGACCGACCAGTTCACCTCCGCGACCGCTAGCTGCGATACATCCGCTGCGCCCAGCAGCTCGCCCAGCAGTTCCAACGCCTGCTCGGAGGCCATACGCCTCAGCCCGAACTGCGCCGCCACTTCCTGTCCGCTGGCAGAGGCCGCGCCCATCTCGTCCCACGTACCCCAGTTGATGCTCAGCGCGGGCAGCCCTGCTGCCTGACGCCGCTGCGCGAGAGAGTCCATGAAAGCGTTGGCTGCCGCGTAATGCGCCAGGTGACGCGCCCCCCACAGCGCGGTGGTAGACGAAAACAGCACCCAGAAATCGAGGGCAAGCTCGCGCGTGAGATCATCCAGCACTTGCGTGCCGATCACCTTCGGGCGCAGCATCGCCAGCAGTGTATCCAACTCCATATCAACCAGCGCCCGGTCACTGAGCGCCGCCGCCGCGTGAACCAGACCGCGAAGCGGGGGCAGCGCCGCGCCGAACTGCGCGAACAGGTCTTCCATCTGCGCCCGGCTGCTGACATCCACCGCCGCCACCGTGATCTGCGTGCCCAGCGCCTCGATCTCGCGGATCGTGTCAGCTTTGCGGCGTTCAGCGCTGCCCGGCAGCAGATCATCCCACTGATCGCGCCCCGGCAGACCGCGCCGCCCGGTCAAGACAATGTGCCCTGCGCCCTGCTGCGCCATCCAGCGCGCCACCTTCAGGCCCAGCCCGCCCAGCCCGCCGGTGATGAGATAGCAGCCGTCAGCGTCCCACGCCGCCGGCTGAGACGGCGGCGCGGCGGCTGGCATCAGGCGCGCCACATAGCGCTGATCGTGACGCCACGCCGTCTGATCTTCGCCGTCCGGCTGGCTGATTTCCGCCGCGATCAGCGCCGCTGGCCGGGCGCTGCTGCCATCTATATCAATCAGCCCGCCCCAGATTTCCGGGTGTTCCAGCGCGATGACACGCCCCAGGCCCCATAAGGTCGCCTGGACCGGCTCTGTCACAGCGGCCTGTACCGGCTGCGCGCCCTGCGTGACGATCCACAGCGGCGCTGATGCCGCCGAAGCGGTCAGCGCCTGGGTGAGGTAAAGGACACTGCCGCACACAACCTGCTGCGCTGCCAGCATGTCGTCGTCAGAGCCAGCAGAGGCCGTCATACCCCACAGATAGACCATCCCGCGCAGGTTTTCGGAACCGTCGCTCAGCAACCGCCGGTAATGATCGCGGTTCAGCGGGTTGATCTCGACAGCACTGTCGCCGCGCCGGTAAGCGCTGCCGGCAAAGACAAACTGGCACCGTCCGCCGCGTTCGGCCAGCCATTCGCCCACCTGCTGGCCGATGCCGTCGTCATCCGCAAAGATCAGCCAGTTTCCGTTCGCATTCCCTGCCGTCTCTGCTGCCTGCGGCGCATGGGCCAGAATCACCGCCTGCTGCGCCATGACGCCGCCCGCGCGCTGGCCGGTAAGCGCCGTTGGGCCATCAAACCCTGCCGCTTCCAGCAGCGCCAGCCAGCTTGCGGCGGGCAGCAGCGGATACGACGGGCGCAGGTCGGTGTCCACAAAGCGCCACCAGCCATCCGTTAAGCCGAACGTCAGATCAACCCAGCGCTGTGTAACCGTTCCTTCCAGCAGCAGTAGCGCGCCCTGCGGCCTTAGCAGTTGGCTGATATGGCTCAGTGACTGGCGCAGATCGCCGGTGGCGTGCAGCACGTTGGCGGCAATGACCAGGTCAAACGACTGGTCGGCAAAACCTTGTTCCGCCGGGTTCTGTTCGATGTCCAGCCGTTCACAGCGCACCTGTACGCCGAATTTCTCGGCAGCGCGTTCCAGGAACAGCGGCGACACATCCGTAAAGACATACTCGACACCATCCTGCGGCAGCGCACCCAGCACGTAAGCGGTGGTCGCGCCGGTGCCAGCGCCGATTTCCAGCACGCGCAGCGTCCGGCCTGGCGGCCAGTCCGCCGTGAGCTGCGCGACAGCCTGCTGCACCAGCGTGTTAAAGGCCTGCGCGAACGGCGCATCCTGGTAAATGCGCTCCAGCGCCCGCAGCGATCCACCGGGGAACAGCAGCTCAACCGGGTCAACTGCGCCGCGCAGCACATCCGCCAGCGCCGGCCCACAGCGCGCCAGCAGCGTCAGCTCAGCCGCGTAATCGGGATACTGTTCCAGCAGCCACGCTGCGTAATCGGGCGCATCATCTGGCAGCCGCGTCCATTCCCACCATTCGCCCGCCTGCCGCGCCAGTCCATCTTCGCGCAGCATCGCCAGCAGCCGGTGCAGCAGCCGCTGATACGGCTCGATCACGTCCAGGTCTTGTGGCCGGAAGCGTTCGCCGGGCTGTGCGCTCACGCCTGACTGCTGCAAGGCCGTCACGATGTACGCCGCGCTGAGGCGGTCAAGGTGCGCGAAGAAGCCGCTGTACGCCTCTAGCTGCGGCTGCTGCTCAAATGCCTCAAGCTGCGGCCGCAGCCGCAGGGCGATGTCCTCCAGCGCGGCGCTGGCCAGCGGTGAGCCTGAATCCAGGCCGGGAAGTGGACGCGGCAGCCACGCCACCTGATACAGCCAGTCGTCGGGCCGCTGGCGCGCCGCGCGCCGCAGCGTTTCACGGCCCGCGCGCTTAAGCTGCACGCCTTCGATCTCCGCCACAGGCTGGCCGCCGGAGTCGTAGAGGCGCATGTCGCCGGTAAAGGTTTCGGTATTTGCCCCGTCCTGCCCGCGCAGCACAACATGCGTCCACAGCCGCGCGCCCGGCTGGCGATGGAGGCGGAACTGCTCGATGCCCACCAGCAGATAAGCGTTGTCCGGGTTCTCGTCGGGCAGCGACGCGCCCAGCAGATGAAAACACGCATCCAGCAGCGCCGGGTGTATGTGATAGTGTTGGGCGTCAGCGGCCAGGCTGTCCGGCAGTTGAACCTCGCCCAGCGCTTCGCCGTCACGCCGCCACCCACTGCGCAGGCCGCGAAAATCGGGGCCGAAGTCTAAGCCCAGGTCGCGCAGCCGCTGATAATAAGCCTCCCCCGCGATGACTTCGGTGCAGTGCGCCTGAGCGTCCTCGACCGAAAACGCAGTTGCGGTCGCGGGCGTGTCCAGGTTCAGCGCCAGCCCACCGGTGGCATACAGCTTCCAGCGTTCCCCCTCCAGGCTGAAAATCCGGAATGTGGCCCGGTCGTCATTTACCGGCTCGATAACGATCTGAAGCGCCGCGACATCATCTTCCGGCAGAATCAGCGCCTCCTGAATGCCGAAGCACGTGATTTCATGCAGCCCCGGCCCGAAAGCGTGTTCGGCGGCGGCCAGCGCCATTTCCAGATACACCGGCGCAGGAACAATCGGCGCGCCGTAGATGCGATGATGGTCCAGATAAGCCGGATACCGAGCATTCACCCGCGTCTCGAAAACGATATTGTCGAGGGCGGGCGACCGCAGCCGCCCCCCCAGCAGCGGATGCAGCGCGTCGCCCGCCGCATAGGCGGCAGGTTGCCGCCGGGCTGACGGGAACCAGCAGCGCTCACGCTGGAAAGGATACGTCGGCAGCGCCAAACGCTGCCGGGGATAATCGCGGTCAAAACTGGCCCAGTCAACATCTGCGCCACTTGCGTACAGCGCGCCCAGGCTGGTGAGCATCTGCTCCCAGTCGCCGTGTCCGGGGCGCAGCGAAGGCAGCCAGCGGCCAGCGGTGACGCTGATGCAGCGCTGCCCCATTTCCAGCAGGTTCGGCGCCGGGCCGATCTCCACAAACAGGCGATACCCCAACTCCTGCAACGTCTGCATGGCGGGGTAGAACTGCACCGTTTCACGCATGTGCCGCCGCCAGTATTCCGGCGCGGCGATCTCGCCCCCGGCCAATTGACCGGTTAAGCCGGACACAAAATCCACCTGCGGCGCATGGTACGTCACCTGACGCGCCGTCTGCATGAAGGCGTCCAGCAGGCCGTCCATCAGCGGTGAGTGCGAAGCGGTCGTCACCTGCAGGCGTCGGGCACGGATACGCTCAGGTTTCAGGCTGTCAATCACCGCCTCAACCGCCGTTTTGTCGCCGGAGATCACCACGCTTTCCGGGCCGTTGATGGCCGCAATCGCCACCTTGTCGCTGTACGGCCTGATCGCCTGCGCGATGCGCGCCGCCGGGCCGAACACCGTCGCCATTTCGCCGGACTGCGCCACCGACTGCATCAGGCGTCCGCGCGCCGCCACCAGCTTAAGGCCGTCCTCCAGGCTGAACACGCCCGCTGCGCAGGCAGCGGCGTATTCGCCCACGCTGTGCCCCATCACCACCGACGGCATCACGCCCCACGACCGCCACAGTTCCGCCAGCGCGTATTCGATGGCAAACTGCGCCGGCTGCGCGAACTGAATCTCGTTCAGCGGCGAGTCCGGCTCGCTGGCCGGATACAGAATGTCCAGCAACGACCGCCCCAGTACGTCTTGCAGCAGCCCATCGCAGCGCTCAAGCGCCTGCCGGAACACCGGCTGTGTGTCGTAAAGCTGGCGGCCCATCCCCACATACTGCGATCCCTGCCCGGTGAACAGGAACACCGCCCGTTTTTCCAGCCCTGCCTGATCGCTTATAACATTATTGGCGGTTTCGCCCGCCAGGTAACGCGCCAGTGTTTCCTCCAACTGCGGCAACGAGTCCGTGACCAGCGCCAGCCGGTGCTGGTGCTGCGCGCGCCCGCTGTTGGCCGTGAAGCAGATGTCCGGCAGCGCGTTGCCCGGTTTGGCTGCCAGGTCAGCCGCATAGCGCTCAGCAAGCTGGCGCAGCGCCGTCTGGCTGCGCGCCGACAGCGTGAGAATATGCAGCGGCCTCTCCGTTTCGACCACCTCCCGTTCACGCGCTGGTGCTTCCTCAACGATCATATGCACATTCGTGCCGCTGAAGCCGAATGAACTCAACCCGGCGATGCGCTGGCCGCTGGCTGGCTCCCAGGGGATGCCCGCCGCCGGCACACTGATGGGCAGTTCATCCCAGGCAATGTACGAACTGGGCCGGTTAAAATGCAGGTGCGGCGGAATCTGCCGGTGCTGCAAACTCAGAATCAGCTTGATTAGCCCGGCCACGCCCGCCGCCGACTCCAGGTGGCCGACATTTGTCTTGACCGACCCGATCAGCAGCGGCTGCTGTGCAGGCCGGTCTTTGCCCAGCGCCGCCGCCAGCGCCTGCGCTTCAATCGGGTCGCCCAGCGACGTGCCGGTTCCGTGCGTCTCCACATAGCTTATGTCGCGCGGCTCCAGCCCGGCATCCGCCAGCGCTGCGCGGATCACCACCACCTGCGATGGGCCGTTGGGCGCGGTCAGGCCGTTGCTGCGCCCATCCTGGTTAATGGCCGAGCCGCGAATCACCGCCAGGATGCGGTCGCCGGCGGCCAGCGCTGCCGACAGCGGCTTCAGGATAACAATACCGGCGCCTTCCGAGCGCACAAAGCCGTCCGCTGCTTCATCGAAGGCCTTGCAACGTCCATCCGACGCCATCATATTCGCCTTCGACAGCGTGACCGTCACTTCTGGCGCGAGGATGGCGTTGACACCGCCCGCGATCGCCATCTGGCACTCGCCGCTGCGCAGGCTTTGCACCGCCATGTGGATCGCCACCAACGACGATGAACAGGCCGTATCCACCGAGATCGCCGGCCCGTGCAGGCCCAGGATGTACGCAATGCGCCCCGACGCCACGCTGTGCGCGCTGCCGGTAGAAACATACATATCAAACAGGCTGGTGTCGCCCTCAAACAGCATCTGCGCGTAATCGTGATTGCAGATGCCCACAAATACACCCGTCTTGCTGCCCGCCAGTTTATCCGGCGCGTAACCGGCGTTTTCCAGCGCCTCCCAGCTTACCTCCAGCAGCAGGCGCTGCTGCGGGTCCATCGTCGCTGCTTCGCGCGGGGAAATGCCGAAAAACTGCGGCTCAAACTGGTCCACCGCATCAATAAAGCCACCCCACAGCGTCGCGACTTTGCCCGGCGCGTTCGGGTCAGGGTCATACAGTTCTGCCGCATCCCAGCGCGAAGCCGGAACCTGCGTGATCGAATCCACGCCGTTACGCAGGTTGTCCCAGAAAGCGTCCGGGGTGTTGGCGCTGCCCGGAAAGCGACAGCCCATGCCCACAATGGCGACAGGCTCCGGCGCGCGCGGCTCGCTGGCTTCCAGTTTGGCCTGCAGGTCCATCACCAGCAGCGCCAGGCGCTTCGGTGAAAGCTGGCTGATTCGCTCAAACAGATCGCTCATGGCATTTACTTCCTGTGTCTTGTCTTTTCCGATAAGCGCCGGTCAATCTCGTCATCCGGCAGGTCTTCCAGCGCGTCGAGAAGCCCCAGCACGGCGCTCCCGCTGACCGCCGCCGGTGCAGCCGGGGGCGCTTCGATTTCAGGTTGTCGCAGCCCCAACGCCTCGCGCGCCAGATAATCGGCAATGCTTTCGGCGGTGGGATAATCGAACACCAGCGTAGCGGGCAGCGTCCGCTTCAGGCCTAACCCGCTGCTCAGGCGGTTGCGCAGCTCCACCGCCATCAGCGAATCCAGCCCCAGCTCGCTTAGGGGCAGCCGTTCGCTCACGGCCTGCGCCGAGTCCAGTTCCAGCACCTGGGCCGCCTGCTGCTGCACAAACGCAACCAGCAGCGCGCGCTGTTTGGCGGGCGCGGCGTCTTCCAGCAGCTTCAGCAGATCGGGCCGCGCCTCCGCCAGCGGCTGCGCCAGCGTCACCGGCGCGGCCTGTTTCTGCCGCGCCTCACGAGCCATCTCCGCAAAAAAGGCCGGTTCCGCGCCCTGCGCAAAGCGCTTCAGGAACGTCGGCCAGGCAACCGGCAGCACGCCCACCTGCGGCGCGTCGCCCTGCATCAGCGCTGCCAGCACGCGCAGCCCATCCGCCGGTCTTATGGCGCTGACACCCTGGTGGCCAATGCGCTCGAACACATCGTAGTCCACCGCCGCGCCTGTTTCTGCCCACGCGCCCCAGTTGATGCTCAGCGCCGGCAGCCCCTGCGACCGCCGGTGATGCGCCAGCGCGTCCATGAAGGCGTTGGCGGCGGCGTGGTTGCTCTGCCCCGGCGACCCGATCAGCGAAGCCGCCGACGAAAACATCACGAAAAAATCCAGCGGCAGACTTTGCGTGAGGCGGTGCAGCAGCCACGAACCGTCCACTTTCGGCGCAGTCACGGTGGCAAAGCGCGACCAGTCCTGCTGTAGCAGCGCGCCGTCGTCCAGCGCCCCCGCCGAGTGAATCACTCCGCGCAGCGGCGGCATATAGTGGTCTATGTCCTGCAAAACGCTGATGACATCGCGCTCGTTCGCCACATCGCCCTGCGCCACCACCACCTGTGCCCCCGCCGCCTCCATGTCCGCGATGCGCTGGCGCGCCGTCTCGCCCGCGCCGCGCCGCCCCATCAGCACCAGATGGCGCGCCCCCTGCTCAACCAGCCATTCGGCGGTCAGTAGCCCCAGGCCGGACAGCCCGCCCGTAATCCAGTACGTGCCGTCGGGACGAATCAATTCGTCGGGACGCTGTGAAATCGCAATCCGGCCAATGTGTTTGGCGGCGGCCATGTAGCGAAAAGCGCTGACCGCATCCTGCGTGGCAAAAGCGCGCACCGGCAGCGGCTGAAGCGAACCGTCTTCCAGCCACGCCATAATCTCCAGCAGCATGTCCCGGATCACCAGCGGCGTTTCGCGCGCCGCGTCCGTCCAGTCCACGATGAAATAGGTTTTGCCCTGTCCCAGCGCCGCCGCCTCAGCGTCGGTCAGCAGGCCACTTTTGCCGATTTCGAGGAAGCGCCCGCCAGCGGCCAGCACCGACAGGCTGGCCGGGATAAAGTCGCCTGCCAGCGAGTTCAGCACCACATCCACGCCCTGACCGTCCGTGATCGCCATGATCTCGTCGGCAAAGTCCAGCGAGCGCGAGTCCATCACGTGCGGCACGCCCAGCGACGCCAGCACGTCGCGCTTTTCCGGGCTGCCCGCAGTGGCGAAGATTTCCGCCCCCGCCCGCTGCGCAAGCTGTACCGCCGCCATGCCCACGCCCCCGGCTGCCGCGTGAATCAGCACCCGTTCGCCGGCTCTTAACTGGCCCAGCGTGTACAGCGTGTGGTATGCCGTGACAAACGGAATGGCAGCAGCGGCGGCTTGCTCGAACGTCAGCGCCGCCGGTTTGGGAATCACCAGCGCCGCATCGGCGAGGACAAACGTGCTGAAGCTGCCGCCGGCCAGTGCGATCACCTCGTCGCCCGGTTCGATGCCCTCCACGCCTGCGCCCACCGCCATCACCTGCCCGGCGCACTCGCCGCCCAGCGGGCCGGGGTCGCCAGGGTACATCCCCAGCGTGTTCAGAACATCCTTGAAGTTCAGCCCGGTGGCCTGCACGCGGATTTCGACCTGGCCGGGACCCGGACGCTGCCGCACCACCGGCTGCCAGGACAGCGCATCGAGCGTGCCCCGTTCCACAATCTGTAATGCCGTTGGCCGGTTCGGATCGTCCGGCGCGCGCTTTGTGATCTGGCTGCGTACCAGCCGGGCGCTGTGCCAGTGCCCCGCGCGCCGCGCGAGCTGGTCATCATCGGCAGGCGCTCTCAGCGCCTCCAGCAGTGTCGGGCGGCTGTCATCGTCTGCCGCCGGGTCGAGATCAAGGCGCACGCAGCGCAGTTCCGGGAATTCCAGCGCGATCACCTTGCCCAGCCCCCACAACGGCGCCTGCGCCACCGCGACCGGCTGTGCCTCGCCGCCGACCGGCTGGCCGCCGCGCGTCACCAGCCACAGCCGGCGCAGGTCGCCGCCCGCAGACGCCAGCGCCTTCACCAGATTAAGCGCGCTGCCATAGCTGAGCGCCTGGGCCGCGTCCAGCGCCTCCGCCGTGACATCCAGGCTCCACAGGTGAACGACACCGCTGCAAGGCGTGTCTTGTAGCACACGCTGATAGTGGTCCACCTCCGCCGGGTTGATCTGCCAGCGGCGCTGGCCCAGCGCCATATAGGTTTCCCCGGCAGTGACCAGCGCGCAGGTTTCGCCCTGTGCTTCCAGGTCGTCGGCCAGCCTGTGACCCACACCGCCCGCGTCGGCAAAAATCAGCCAGCCGCCGCTGTCCTGAACCGCGCGCTGCGCCACGATAACGGCCTGCTCCATGTAATCCGCGCCGGTCTCCGGCAGGGCCGCCGCGCCACTGAACCCGGCCTGGCGCAGCACGTCCAGCCACTGCGCCGTCTTCAGCAGCGGGTACGCCGGGCGCAGATGTGTATCGGTGAAGCGCCACCAGCCGTCTGTCAGCCCGAAGGTGATGTCGACCCAGCGTTCCGGCGCGGTGATCTCCAGCATCAGCAGCAGGCCGCCCGGCGCGAGCACCTGCCGGACATGCTTCAGCGCGACGCTCAGATCAGCAGTCGCGTGGATGACGTTGGCGGCAATCACGATATCGAACTGCTGCCCGGCCAGCCCTTGCAGCGCCGGTTCCGCTTCGATATTCAGCGTCTGGCAGCGCATGAATGGATAAGCAGCGAATTTCTGTTCCGCGTTAGCAATAAACAGCGGCGAAATATCGGTGAAGCAGTAGTCGGTCTGTTCCGGCAGCAGCGGCACAACATACGAGGTCGTCCCGCCTGTCCCGCCGCCGATTTCCAGAATGCGCAGCGGGCGGCCCGGCGGCCACTGTTCCACTGCTGCGGCGACTGCCTGTCCCATCAGGCCGTTGTAAATCTGCGCCACCGGCGTTTCCCGATACAGGCGCTCAGCCGTCGTCACACCCCCGTCCGGGAACAGCAGTTGCAGATAATCCACCTGCCCGCTTAATGCTTCGGCAAGCTGTTCGCCGCAGCGCCCGGTAATCTCCAATTGAGCGCCATAGTCGGGATACTGGGCCAGCAGCGCCTCAAGCTCGCCCGGCGTATCCGGCAGCGGCTGTGCCACCACCCAGGTATCGCCGTCCCGCCGCAGCAGGCCGTCCTCAGCCAGGATATCCAGCAGCCGGGGCAGCAGCGGCCTGTGCGCCGGTCGGATGCCCAGTTGACCGGCCAGAGCCGCCGCCGCGACCCGTTCGCCCGCGCGCGGCTGCCAGCCCAGCCGCCGCAGCGCCTGAACAATGTAAGCGGCACTGAGCGCGTCCAGTTCAGGAACCAGCCCGGCGGTATACCGGCTCAGGTGATGCTGCGCCGCCAGCGCCGCCAACTGCGACTCAAGCTGCTGTGTCAGGTGATCGGCGGCGGGCAGCGACACCGCCTCCGCCGCGTTTACCGCCGGCCCGAAACCTTCCAGCGGACGCCAGGCCGCTTCGTACAGCCAGTCGTCAATCGGTGTCTGCGCCAGGCTGAGCAGGGTATCCTGGCTGGCGCGCTTAAAGCGCAGCCCCATGATTTCGGCGATGATCTGCCCCCGCTCATCCAGCACGCGCACGTCCCCGCCGAAGGTCTCGCGCTGCTGTCCCGCGTGAAGCTGGGCATAACCCCACACCTGGGCCGGCGGCACGCTGTAAAGGCAGAAATGATCGAAACTCAGCGGCAGAAACACCTCGTCTGTATCGGGCAGCGCGGCAGCCATCACCTGAAGGCAGGCATCAAGCAGCGCCGGATGCACATGATAACGCGCTATCTCCGCCTGATACGCTTCCGGCAGGCGGATCAGCCCCAGCGCCTCGCCGTCGCCGCGCTCAATCTCGACCACGCCGCGCAGGCTCTCACCAAAATCGAGGCCGCTTGCCTGCAAATGCAGATAATGACTCTCCGCGCTGACCGTTTCCGTACAGTGCGCGCGCACCGCCGCCAGCACGACCGGCGCGGGCGCAGCCGGCGGTGCGGCAGTCAGCGTGCCGGCAGCGTGCAGCAGCCAGCCGTCATCGCTGCCCTGGCTGAAAAACTCGAACCGGGCCGTTTCGTCATCCAGCGGCGTGACCACCACCTGAACCGCGCGCCCCTCGTCCCCCACCACCAGCGCGTCATGAATGACAAAATCTTCAAGCTGGCCGCCACCATACACCACCTGACCCGCTGCGGCTGCTGTCTCGATAAAACCGGTGGCCGGCAGCAGCGCTGTACCATAGATGCGATGGTCGTTGAGAAACGCCAGCGCCTCGGTTGACAGGTGATTCTCGAACTGAAGCTGCCGCAACGGTGAACGCAACCGGCTGCCGAGCAGCGGGTGCAGTTGATCGCCGCGCGGCGCAGCGGCGCGCGGCGTCTGCTGGCGGCCCTGCGGCAGCCAGAAACTGCTGCGCTGGAACGGGTACGTCGGCAGCGCGATTTTGCGGCGCGCGAAGTCGCGGTCAAAGCCGGCCCAGTCTACCGGCACGCCTTCGACATACAGCGCCCCCAGGCTGCCGAGCATCTGCTCCCAGTCATCGCGCCCGGCGCGCAGCGATGGCAGCCACACGCCCACATCTTCGGCCTCTTCCAGGCAGCGCTGCCCCATGCCGGACAGCGTAGGGTTGGGGCCAATTTCCAGAAAGACCTCATAGCCCGCCTGGTGCAGATTCTCAATGCTGCGGGCGAACTGCACGGGCTGGCGAATATGGTCGCGCCAGTAAGCCGGGGCCGTCACTTCCGCACCGGCGGCCTCACCTGTCACGTTGGAGAACAGACGGATGCGGGGCCGCGCATAACGCACCTCAGCCGCCACCTGCTCAAACGGCCTGAGGATGCTGTCCATCAGCGGCGAGTGAAAGGCGTGGGAAACGGTGAGCCGTTTGGCCCTGATCCCGTCCTGCCGCAAATCAGCAATCACCGCCTCAACCGCTGCGCCGTCGCCCGAAATCACCACCTGATCGGGGCCGTTGACAGCAGCGACAGACACGGACGCGGCGTAAGGCGCGATCGCTGCCAGCACACGCGCTTCATCGGCAAACACCGCCGCCATCGCACCGCCAGCGGGCAGGCTGCTCATCAGCCGCCCCCGTGCCGCGATCAGCCGCAGGCCGTCCTCCAGGCTGAACACGCCCGCGACGCAGGCCGCCACCAGTTCGCCCACACTGTGCCCTATGACGGCGGCAGGCTCAATCCCCCATGAGCGCCACAGTTCCGCCAGCGCGTACTCCAGCGCGAACAGCGCCGGCTGCGTATAGGCGGTGTCGTCCAGCAGCGCCGCTGCGTCGTCCGCTTCAGCGAACAGCACCGCCAGCAGCGGCTGATCCAGGTACGGCTCCAGTATGTGCGCGCAGTGATCGAGGGCAGCGCGGAATGTGGGCTGCGTCTCGTAAAGCTGGCGGCCCATATTCACATACTGCGCGCCCTGCCCCGTGAACAGAAACACGACTCTGGGCGGGTCAACCCGGTCGGCCACGCCGCTGTTGCAGCCGGGCGAGTCCTGCTGGCTTAGGTAGGCGTCCAGCCGGTCGCGCAGTTGACTCAGCGAGGCCGCCCGCACCGCCAGCCGGTGGCTGAAGTGTGTTCGTCCGGCATTGGCGCTGAAGCACACATCCGCCAGGGAAGCGCCAGGGTTCTCGGCCAAATAAGCGCTGAGGTGTTCGGCGGACATCCGCAGCGCCGCCGGGTTTCTGGCCGACAGCGCCAGCAGATGCTGCGGTCGCTCAGAAGCGGTTTCAACCACCGCTCCAGCGGCAGGGGCATCTTCCAGAATGATATGCACATTCGTGCCGCTGAAGCCGAACGAACTCACCCCGGCGATCAGCCGGCCCTCAGCGCTGCCCTGCCAGGGCGTGCGCTCGGTGGGCACAACCAGCGGCCACTTGTGCCAGGGAATATGCGGGCTGGGCTGGGTAAAATGCAGATGCGGCGGAATCTCGCGCTGCTGCAAACACAGCACCACCTTGATCAGGCTGGCGATGCCCGCCGCCGCTTCCAGGTGGCCAATATTGGTTTTGACCGATCCGATCAGCAGCGGGTTATCACCGCCGCGCCCATCACATAAGGCCGCGCCGATCGCCTGCGCTTCGATCGGGTCGCCCAGCGATGTGCCGGTGCCATGCGCTTCGACATAGCTCACCTGCGCCGCTTCGACACCGCTGTTATGCAGCGCCGCCCGGATCAGCGCCTGCTGCGCCGGGCCGTTGGGCGCGGTCAGGCCGCTGCTGGCGCCATCCTGGTTAATGGCTGAGCCGCGTATCACCGCCAGGATGCGGTCGCCGTCGGTCTGTGCGTCGGATAGACGCTTGAGCACCACCATGCCGCAGCCTTCGCCGCGCACAAACCCATCAGCGGCAGCGTCGAATGTCTTGCAGCGTCCGTCCGGCGCTAACATGCCGTACTTGGACAGGGCGATGTAGTTATCCGGCGAGAGCAGCAGGTTCACGCCGCCGGCCAGGGCCATCCGGCATTCACCGTTGCGCAGGCTCTGGACGGCCAGATGCACCGTCACCAGTGACGACGAGCAGGCGGTATCAACCGTCAGGCTGGGGCCGTGCAGCCCCAGGAAGTAGGACAGCCTGCCGGATAAAATACTGTGGGCAATGCCAGACGCATAGTAAGCGTCCAGCAGCGTGCGGTCGCCGGTATGCGTGAACAGTTGGGCGTAGTCATTGCCGGTCGCCGCGATGAACACACCCACCGCCGCGCCCGCCAGCGCACTGGCCGCGACGCCGGCGTCTTCAATCGCTTCCCAGGTCACTTCGAGCAGCAGCCGTTGCTGTGGGTCCATGTTGACTGCTTCACGCGGCGAAATGCTGAAGAACTGCGGGTCGAACAGGTCAACGGGCTGGCGGATAAACGCGCCCAGCCGCACCGAGCTTTTCCCCGGCCTATCCGGGTCAGGGTCATAGTGCGCGTCCACATCCCAGCGATTCGCCGGAATCTCGCTGATAGCGTCGCCGCCGCTGCGCAGCAGGTCCCAGAACAGCGCCGGGTTATCCGCGCCGCCCGGCAGCCGGCAGCCCATGCCCACCACTGCGATAGGCTCGGTCTGGGCATATGCCATCGCGTCCAGCCGGGCCTGCATGTCTTCCAGCGCCAGGAAAGCCTGTTTCAAAGGCGAGAGCTGCGTGCCATCTGCGTGTGCCGTCATCATCCATCCTTCTCAGAAACGCCTTAAGTGTAAGGCAGGGCACTTACTTACACCTAGCGGCGGAACTTTTTCAGCAGCAGCGCCGCCACATCGTCATCCGACAGGTTTTCGATTTCCGCCGCCCGCGCCTGCTGTGACGCCCGCGCTGGCGCAGCTTCAGACGCAACATCGTCAACGGTTCCGTCCAGCCCCAGCATGGATTCAAGATAGCTGGCGATAGCGCTGATGGTCGGATAATCAAACACCAACGTGGCCGGCAGGCTTTCGGGCAAAGCAAGGCCGCTGTCAAGGAACCCGCGCAGTTCCAGCGCCATCAGCGAATCCAGACCCATATCCAGCAGCGGACTGTGCCGGTCCAGCGCCTGGCCTGTGTCCAAACGCAGCACGCGGATCACCCCCTGGCGCACATAGTCCACCAGCAGATCATGGCGCTCATCCGGCAGCGCCGCCTGTAGCTGAAGCATCCTCTCAGTGCGGCTGTGCTCTGCTGCCGTTTCCTGTGGGGCGGCGTAGGCCTCAGCCGCCTGACCGCCGCCGTCTGTATCGCTCTGCTGTGACACACCAGCCTGGCTGACCTGTGCCACAATCACATGCTGACCCAGAATCTCCGCCGCTGACCCCGCATCGGGCCACGCCTGCGCCGCCCCGAAACCATTCGCCTGCAGCACCTCTGCCCACTGCTCCGGCTTCAGCAGCGGGTTATCCGTCCGCAGGTTGTCCTCAAAGCGCTGCCAGCCGCCGATCAGACCGGTCGTCATGTCGTACCAGGGCAGATGCTCGGTCGTCTCGTTGAGCAGCAGCACGCCGCCCGCAACCAACAGCGACTGCACATGCTGCACCGTCCGGTTGACATCACGCGTGGCGTGCAGCACGTTAACCGCCACGATCACATCGTAGCTGTGCCGCCCGTAGCCCTGCTCCTGCGGCGCCTGCTCGATATTGAGCAGGCCGTAACGCACAAACGGATAGGCCGCGAACTTGCGCGCGGCATGCGCCAGGAACATATCCGAGACATCAGTAAACGTGTATACTGTCCTGTCAGGCGGCAGCACAGGCAGCAGCGAGGCAGTGGTGGCCCCGGTTCCTCCGCCGATCTCAAGCACGCGCAGCGGTTTGCCCGGCGGCAGCGCGTTCACAACCGCTTCCAGTGCCGCCCGCACCATACCGGCAAAATAGCGTGACAGCGGCCAGTGCTGGTACAGGTTTTCCGCCTGCCCGAATGAACCGCCAGGGAACAGCGTGTCCAGCGCACTGTCTGCACCCGTTAACACGGATGTTAGCTTCGCGCCGCAGCGCTCGAAATAATCCAGCACGAACGGCAGATCGGCCATGACCGACCGCGTTTCATCCCATATCGCGTCCAGGTCAGCGGGTGGCAGCGGCTGCGGGCGGGCAAACACGCCGTCGCGCTCCGTCAGCCACCCCAGCGCCGCCAGCTTGTGCAGCCAGCGCCGCATCAGGTTCGCGTACACCGGCTGCACGCCGAAGTGCGCCAGCAGGTCTTCAATGGTGTGCCTTTCGTCCGCCTGTGTGAACACCCCCAGTTCAGCCAGCGTATGGATGATGTGCGCGCTTGTCAGCCGGTCGAGGCAGTCCCAGCGCTGCGGATAGCTGTCCAGTATCAGGTCAAGCGGCCCATAATCCGCCTGGTGCTGCACCGCTGTGCGCATGGCATTCCAGACATCTGATTTTGGTGATGCTGCTGTGCGCGCTGCGTCCGTCCAGTAGCTGGCGCGCTGGAAAGGGTAGGTAGGCAGCGCCAGCCGGTGCTGCGCCGCGCCCTGGTAGAAGCTGTCCCAGTTCAGGGCCGCGCCCTGGACGTAAAGCTGCCCGACGCTTTCGAGCAGTTGCAGCCAATCGCTGATTCCCTCACGCAGGGATGGCAGCCATACACCGGCGTTGTCCGGCACACAACGTTTCCCCAGCGCCAGCAGGGTCGGGTTGGGGCCAATTTCCACAAAGATGCGCAGGCCCTGCCCATACAGCGTTTCTACGGCAGTCGCAAAGCGCACCGGCTGGCGGATATGCCGCCGCCAGTAAGCGGCCTGTGTGACTTCTGCCGGGCCAACGACCGCGCCGGTTGTGCACGAAATCAGCGCGACAGATGGCTCGCTGAATGACACCGACTCCAGCACGCGCTCGAATTCGTCCAGCAGCGGCTCGATCAGCGGCGAGTGCGACGCCTGCGCCACTGCCAGCCGCCGCGCTTTGATCCTGTGTTCCTTCAGTATTTCGACCACCGTTTCGACAGTTTCGCTTTTGCCTGAGATGACCGTATTCTGCGGGCCGTTAATGACCGCAATCGAAATCTGTTCGCTGAACGGCGCGATGATCTCTGCCACCACATCTTCATCGGCAAACACCACCACCATCTGCCCGTTCTCCGGCAGCCCTTCCATCAGTCGCCCACGCGCCGCCACCAGCTTCAGGCCATCTTCCAGGCTGAATACCCCCGCGACGCAGGCAGCGGCATACTCACCGACGCTGTGTCCCATGACGAACGCCGGTTCAACGCCCCACGAGCGCCACAACTCCGCCAGCGCCACCTGGATGCTGAACAGCGCCGGTTGTGTATAAGCCATGCCTTCCAGCAGCGACGGCTGCCCTTCCTGCGGGAACAGCGCCGCCAGCAGCGGCTGTTCCAGATACGGGCGCAGCAGTTCATCACAGCGGTCTACCACCGCGCGGAACACCGGCTGCGTCTCGTAAAGCTGCCGTCCCATCTGCGCATAGTGCGAGCCGTGCCCGGTAAACAGGAAGGCAATTTCCGGCTGGCCCGCGCCCTGCCCGGCAAACACCCCCGCCGGCATCTCGCCGGTGGTGTAAGATGCCAGTTGGGTGTACGCTTCCCCCAGCGAACTCGTCACAGCGGCCAGCCGGTAATTAAGATGCGCGCGCCGGGCGGCGACATAACACACGTCTGCCAGCGAAACATCCCGGTTGGCCGCCAGGTAGTCACGGTAGCGCTCTGCCAGCGCCGCCAGCGCCTTCGGGTTCTGGGCCGAAAGCGTCAGCAGGTGCAGCGGGCGCTCCGCTGGCAGCGCCGCCGCCACGACCGGCGCTTCCTGCACAATCACGTGGGCGTTGGTGCCGCTGAAACCAAACGAACTGACACCGGCGGTACGTTTGCCCTCCGGCGCTGCCCAGGCGGTGTGCCGGGTGGGAATCACAATCGGCAGCTCGGCCCAGGGAATATACGGGTTGGGCTGGGTGAGGTGCAGATGCGCCGGAATTTCGCGCTTTTGCAGCGCTGCCACCACTTTCAGCAGCCCGGCGATGCCCGCCGCCGCTTCCAGATGCCCGATATTCGTCTTGACCGACCCGACCAGCAGCGGGTTCTCCGCTGAGCGTGCCGGGCCAAACACCGCGCCCAGCGCCTGCACTTCAATCGGATCGCCCAGCGATGTGCCGGTCCCGTGTGCCTCAATGTACGATACGTCTTCGGCCCGCACCCGCGCGTTCGCCAGCGCAGCGGCCAGCACGCGCTCCTGCGAGGGGCCGTTGGGCGCGGTCAGGCCGCCGCTGCGGCCATCCTGGTTAACCGCCGAACCGCGAATCACGGCCAGTACCGGGTCGCCGTCGGCCAGCGCGTCCGACAGGCGCTTCAGCACCACCATGCCGCAGCCCTCACCACGCACATAACCATCGGCGGCGGCGTCAAACGTCTTGCAGCGGCCATCTGCCGCCATCATCTGTGACTTGGAAAAGTTGACGTTGATCTCCGGCGTCAGAATCAACCCGACCCCGCCGGCCAGCGCCAGATGACTCTCGCGCAGGCGCAAGCTTTGCACCGCCAGATGCACCGCCACCAGCGACGACGAACAGGCGGTATCAATCGAGATGTTGGGGCCTTGCAGCCCCATGAAATAAGACAGCCGCCCGCCGGCGATGCTGTAGGCGCTGCCGGTCGTCGAATAAACGTCAAGCTGGTTGATGTCTCTCAGCACCAGACGCATATAGTCGCTGTTGCTGATGCCCACGAACACGCCCGTCTGGCTGCCGAACAACTGGTCAGGCGGCTGGCCGGCGTTCTCCAGCGCCTCCCACGTCACCTCCAGCAGCAGCCGCTGCTGCGGGTCCATGCTCATAGCCTCGCGCGGCGAAATGCCGAAGAAGGGCGCGTCAAACTGATCTATGCCGTCTAAAAAGCCGCCGAAGCGCGTCGTCATCCTGCCCGGCTGCGCGGGATCAGGGTCGTAATAAGCCTCGATATCCCAGCGCTCCGGCGGCACTTCGGTGATGGCGTCCCGGCCCTCGTGAAGCAACCGCCAGAACGACTCCAGGTCACTGGCGCCGCCCGGAAAGCGCAGGCCCGCCCCAATGATGGCGACCGGCTCATGCTGGCGTTCCTGCAAGGCATCCAGCCGGGCCTGCATCTCGCGCAGCTCAAGCAGCGCCCGCTTGATCGGCGACAGTTCATCGTTGCGTATCTCAGCCATCGTTCTGACCTTTGCTCATCCTGTCCAGTTCCGCCAGCAGCAGCGCTTCTGCTTCCGCGTCCGTCATCCCATGCAGTTCTGCTGCTGCATCCTTGTCAGCGGCCTGGGTTGCCGCCTGCTTCGCTGCGCCAGCCGGGACGCTGGCGAACGCCGGCACGTGTTTCATCACATAATCCACCAGCGCTTCACCAGTCGGGTAATCGAACAGCAGCGTCGCCGGCAGCGTCGTGTTCAGCAGCGCGATTAACCGGTTGCGCAGTTCGACCGCCATCAGTGAATCCAGCCCCAGTTCGTTCAGCGGCTGGCGCGGGTCAATGACGGTGGCAGGTCGCAGCCCCAGCACCACAATCACTTCGCCCAGCAGCGTGTCCAGCAGCAGCCGGCGGCGGCGGTTCGGCGCGGTGGCTTCCCACTGACGCAGCAGGTCAGATGTCCTGTCCTGCTGCGGCGCCTGACCGGCGGGCCGCTGGCTTGCAACCATGCCCGCGAAGAAGGGGCGCATCCGGTCCGACTGTGCGAAGTCAGCCCAGCGCATCGGCAAAATGGCGATGTGGGGCGGCAGGCGCCTGTCCAGCGCCCGTGAGAACGCCGCCACGCCCTGCTGCGGCGTCAGCGCGTCAATGCCCTCTTTCGACCAGCGCGCCAGGCTGTCCAGGCCGGCCATCATACCGGTGTTTTCCCACGCGCCCCAGTTGATGCTGAAGGCGGGCAGCCCTTGCGCGCGGCAGGTGTAAACAAACGAGTCGAGGAAGGCATTGGCGGCAGAGTAATTCCCCTGCCCCGCTGAGCCAAGCAGCACGGCCCCCGCTGAAAAGAAGCACAGGAAGTCGAGCGGGAAATCCGGCGCGTACTGGCTGAGGTGCAGCGCGCCGTCCAGCTTGGGGGCGAACACGCTGGCAAAGCGTGACCAGTCCTGCTGTAGCAGGATGCCGTCATCCAGCACGCCCGCCGCGTGAATAATCCCGCGCAGCGGCGGCAGCGTCTGGCGGATGTCCGCCAGCAGTGCCGCGACATCGGCTTCAGCCGCGCTGTCGGCCTGCGCCACAATAATCTGCGCGCCAGCCTGTTCCATCGTCTCCAGCGCAGCCCTGGCCGCTTCGGACGGCGCGCTGCGCCCCGTCAGCACGATAGTGCGCGCGCCCTGTTCGACCAGCCAGCCGGCGACGTGCAGGCCAATACCGCCCAGGCCCCCGCTGATAAGATAGGTCGCATCTGGCCGAATCGGTATCGCGTTTTCGCCCGGCTGCGTCAGCACAATCTTGCCGATATGCCTGGCCTGCGCCATGAAGCGAAACGCGCTGGCGGCGTCCTCAAGCGGGAAAACGCGGTACGGCAGCGGGCGCAGTTCGCCGGTTTCAAACAGGCTCATCAGCTCGCGCAGCAGCGCCTGGCTCAGCGGCAGGTCGTTTTGCAGCGTATCGCCCAGGTAGATGATGTGATAGCGCAGCGTCGGGTTGAGCTGCGTCACTTCTTCCGCCGTCCACACGTCCGTTTTGCCAATTTCGAGAAAATGCCCACCGTCGGCCAGCGCCGACAGGCTGGCCGGGATGAATTCCCCCGCCAGCGAATTCAGCACTACATCCACGCCCTGACCATCCGTGAGCGCCATGATCTCGTCGGCAAAGTCCAGGGAGCGCGAGTCCATTACGTGCGCCACGCCCAGCGAAGTCAGCAGGGCGCGCTTCTCCGAGCTGCCGGCGGTGGCGAAGATTTCCGCCCCCGCCCGCTGCGCAAGCTGCACCGCCGCCATGCCCACGCCCCCGGCTGCCGCGTGGATCAGAACGCGCTGTCCCGCCGCCAGGCCCGCCAGATGGTTGAGCGCGTAGTGGGCGGTCATAAATGTGATGGGAATGGTGGCTGCTGCTTCATCGCTCAGGTGGGCCGGTTTTGGCGCAATTTTCGCTGTGGACGCTACCACGTAGCTGCTGAAGCTGCCCGCTGTCATGCCCAGCACCGCGTCGCCCACCTGATAGCCCGTCACCCCTGCGCCCAGCCGGACAATCTCGCCCACAAATTCATCGCCCAGCGGCCCAGGGTCGCCGGGATACATGCCCAGCGCGTTGAGCACATCGCGGAAGTTCAGGCCGGCGGCGCGCACCTTCACTTCGACTTCGCCTGCGCCGGGCGCGCTGCGCGTCATGGGAACCTGTGCCAGATGATCAAGCACGCCGCGTTCCGCAATGGTCAGCGTCAGCGGCTGGTCGTCGTGCCGGGCCTGGGCCGGGTTTGCCGCCTGGCTGCGCACCAGCCGGTGAACATAGCGTTCCGGCCCGCGCAGCGCGATGCGGTCTTCATCGTCCGCCGTCTGTAACTGGCGCAGCAGCCCTTGCGCCGCCGCGTCAGCGTCCGCCGCCGGGTCAAGGTCAACGCAGACACAGCGCAGATCAGGATGTTCCACCGCCAGCGTATTGGCCAGGCCCCACACCGGTGACTGCTCCGGTGCGGCAGGTGCTGCGCCGCCCACCGGCTGCGCGCCCTGCGTCACCAGCCACAGTTCCGGCAGCGGCGCTGACGCAGCGCTCGCCAGCGCCTGCACGAGCAGGAGTGCGCTGCCGCAGCCCACGATCTGCGCGTCAGCCGGCGCGATTTCCGGCTGGCTCAGCGGCGGCGTGTCCATCGTCCACAGGTGAAGCGCGCCCCGGTACGCGCCGCTGGCGCACACCTCATTTACCAGCCGCCGGTAATCGTCCGGGTTCGCCGGGTCAATCACCACCTGCTGATCGTCCACCACTTCATAGGCCGCGCCCGGTCTGACCTGCACCACGACATTTGCCCGCGTCGCAAGCTGTGCCGCCAGCGCCGCGCCAACGCCGGCCTCGTCGGCAAAAATCAGCCATGTGCCGGCTTCTGTCTGGGCCGCTTCTGAACCGGCCGCCGGCTGCCAGGTCACTTCGTAGAACCAATCACCAGGGTCAGCGCTGGCCTGCCGGCTGACGATATGGCGCAGCGCCTCGCGGCTGGTGCGTTTGAAGCGCAGGCCGTCAATCTCTACCGCCACCTGCCCGGCGCTGTCGAAAACCTGAATATCGCCTGTCACCACCTCCTGGCTGTCGCTGATGCGCTCGCGCAGGCGTGCCTGGCTCCACAAAGCGCCCTGCGGACGGTGGTAGAAGCGCAGCGACTCGCAGTAGATGGGCAACCAGGTATCGAACTGCGCGCCATAGCCCGGCAGCGCCGCCGCCATCACCTGGAGGCAGGCGTCGAGTAACGCCGGGTGTATCCGGTATGCAGCGGCTTCGGCCATCAGCGCCTGCGGCAGACGCACCAGAGCCAGCGCCTCGCCGTCCTGCCGCCACAACTGCTCGATGCCGCGAAAGGCCGCGCCGAACTGGACGCCGTTCTCGTACATCAGATCATAGTGATCCTGCACGATGAACGGCGCACAGCGCGCCTGAATCGCCTCCGGCGACACGGCAGCGGCTGCCGCCGGCGGCGCTGCCGTCACCTGGCCGCTGACATGCAGCGTCCAGTTGTCCTCACCGCTGAGGCTGTAGAGCTTGAAATCGGCCTGCCCGCCCTGGCTGGCCGCCACATGAAACTGCACCGTCCGGGGCTGATCTTCCGGCAAAATCAGCGCTTCCTGCACAAACACCTGCTCCAGCGCGACCGGCTGCGCGCCATGCAGCGCGGCAGCGGCTGACAGCGCGGCTTCGAGGAATGCGGCAGCGGGCACAACGGCCATCTCCCAGATGCGATGGTCGTCCAGGAAAGCCGGTGTCTGCGGCATAAGCTGCGCGTTATACAGCGTCCCCTGAATCAGCGGCGATTTGACCGGCTGGCCCAACACCGGGTGGTGGACGCCATCAGCCGCTGCGCTTCTCACGCTCTTTGCGCGCGGCATCTCCGCCCAGAAGCGCTCGCGCTGCCAGGGATACGACGGCAGACCAGATACCACCCGGCCCCCCGCCGGGTAGAACTGCCGCCAGTCAATAGCGCAGCCGGCTGCGTAGAGATCGCCCAGGGCGCTGAGCATCGTTTCCTGTTCATCGCGGCTGCGCCGCAGCGACGCCGCTACCACACCCGCTTCACCGGCGGCTTCCAGGCACTGCGCCACCATGCCCGCCAGCACCGGGTGCGGGCTGATTTCCAGGAAGGTCACGAAACCGTCGGCAATAAGCTGGTTCACCGCCGCTGCGAACTGCACCGTCTGGCGCACATTGCGCCCCCAGTAAGCGGCATCAAAGGCGCTGCCATCCTGGACCTGCCCGCTTACGGTTGAATAAATCGGCAGGCGGCCCGCCGCCGGTTTAATCGCACGCAGGTGCAGCGCCAGTTCACGGGCATACGGCTCCATCTGCGCGCTGTGAAAGGCGTAGTTCACGCGCAGCATCCGATGGCTGATGCCGTCCGCTTCCAGGTCGCCCAGCACCGCGCTCAACGCCTCCGGCTCGCCCGACAGCACCGACGTCGTGGGGCTGTTGACCGCCGCCAGCGACAGGCGGCCGCCGTAAGGGGCGATACGCCGGGCGGCTTCTGCTGCCGCCAGTTCGACCGAAGCCATCTTCCCGTTACCCGTTGCCTGCTGCATCAGGCGCGCCCGGTGATACACCACGCGGACAGCGTCTTCCAGGCTCAGCACGCCGGCGACATACGCGGCGGCCACTTCACCGATGCTGTGGCCCACCACTGCATCCGGCACAATGCCCCAGGCGCGCCACAGATCAGCCAGCGCTACCTGAAGCGCAAACAGTGCCGGCTGTGCGATCTCCGTCTCGTCCAGACGCGACTGCGCTTCGTCGCGCAGCAGCTCATCCAGCAGCGACCAGCCCGCGTATTCGCGCAGCAGGGCATCGCAGCGCTCGATGCTTTCGCGGAACACCGGCTCCGTTTCCAGCAGTTGGCGGCCCATCGCCCACCACTGCGGCCCCTGCCCGGAAAAAACAAATGCCAGCCCTGGCTTGTGCCCCGGCGCGGTGGGCAGCGGATGCCAACTGCTGTTTACCAGCGCCGACAGCCGTTCGGCCCATTCTTCATTGGAAGCGCCCGCGACCGCCAGCCGGTAATCGTGGTGGCTGCGGTGCAGGCTGGCCGTGAAACCGATGTCCTGCGGGCGCGCCGCGCTGCCCGGCAGATAGTCCGCATAGCCTGCCGCCAGCTCACGCAGCGCCTGCGGGCTGTGCGCCGACAGCGGCAGCAGCCGGATGCGCTGCTGGTCACTGGCGGGCGCTGCCGGAAGCTGCGGCGCTTCTTCGAGGATGACATGCGCGTTCGTCCCACCGAAGCCAAACGAGCTGATGCCGGCGAAACGACGGCCCGAACGCGGCGCCCAGGGCTGGTTCTCAACCGGGATCACGAACGGCCCGCCGGCCAGCGAAATATGCGGGTTCAGTTCCCTGAAGTGCAGGTGCGGCGGCACAGCGCCGTGCTGAAAGCACAGAATCGTCTTGATAAGCCCGGCAATGCCCGCTGCCGCTTCCAGGTGGCCGATATTGGTCTTGACCGACGACAGGAAACACGTTTCGCCGTCGGCCCTCGGCTGGCCGATCACATCGCTCAGCGCCTCGACTTCAATCGGGTCGCCCAGAATCGTGCCGGTTCCGTGCGCCTCAATCGCCGTGATCTGTTCGGGTTCCACCAGCGCGTCGGCCAGCGCCTGCCGCAGCACCGCCCGCTGCGCCATGCCGTTCGGCGCAGTGATAACGGTCGAACGGCCGTCCTGGTTCACCGCCGTGCCGCGAATCACCGCCTGAATCGGGTCGTGATCGGCCAGCGCGTCCGCCAGCCGTTTGAGCACGATCACGCCGCAGCCTTCGGAGCGCACAAAGCCGTTGGCGCGGCTGTCAAACGCCTTGCAGCGGCCGTCCGGCGACAGCATCCCCCACTGCGACAGCGACACCGTCGTCTGCGGCGCGTTGATGGCGTTCACGCCGCCCGCCAGCGCCAGGTCACAGTCGCGGTTGCGCAGGCTTCTCACCGCCAGGTGCACCGCCACCAGCGACGATGAACAGGCGGTGTCCACCGCCAGGCTTGGCCCGCGAAAATTGAACAGGAACGACAGCCGGTTCGCCAGGAAGCAGTGAATGTTGCCGGTCACGCCGTAAGCGTCAATCTGGTCAACATCGGTCATAACCCGATAGTTGTAATCAAACAGCGAGCTGGCGATAAAAACGCCCACCGGGTTCCCGGCCAGCTTTTCGCGCGGCAGTCCGGCGCTTTCCAGCGCTTCGTAGGCCACTTCCATTAATATGCGCTGCTGCGGGTCCATTTGCAGCGCCTCGCGCGGCGTGATGCCAAAAAAGGCCGGGTCGAACCGGTCAATGTCGTCCACAAAGCCGCCCCAGCGCGTGTTCATCTTGCCCGGCTGCGTGTGCTCCGGGTTGTACATCTCATCAGCATTCCAGCGGTCAGGCGGCACTTCGCTGATGGCGTCCCGGCCGCTGGTGAGCAGCTCCCAGAATGCCGCCGGGCTGCTGGCCCCGCCCGGAAAGCGGCAGCCCATACCGACGACGGCGATCGGCTCCGACTTCAGCAGTTCGATGCCGTCGGTCTGCTCACGCATCTGCCGGGCCAGCAGCGCCAGTTTCACACCAGAGATATTCTTGACGCGCTTTCCGTCTGCCCGCATCGCTGCCTCCCTGTTTATTCCCGCTTACTCGCTTAACAGCCGCCTGAGGGCTTCCTCGTCGGATAAATCGTCCAGGTCTTCCAGCGCATCGGCCAGCGGCTGGCCGGCGCTGGGCGATCGCGCCTCAGCACCGGTTTCAGCCACCAGCGCGACGCCGATGCGGTCAGCGATATACGGGGCCATCTCCACAATCGTGGGATAGTTCCACACCAGCGTCGCCGAAAATGCGATACCCAGTTCAACCTCCAGCCGGTTGCGCAGTTCCAGCCCCATCAGCGAGTCAACGCCCATCATGCCCAGCGGTCGGGTGGGTTCAACGCGCGCGACATCCAGCTTCAGCACGTGGGCCACCTGCTTTTGCAGGTATGTTTCCAGCAGCTTGCGCCGCTGTTCCGCTTTGGCGGCCTGTAATTCGGCCAGCAAACCGCCTGCTGGCGACAGGTCATCAGCTCGCTGCTCACCGGGCGCTGCCAGCAGATCTGCCAGCAGCCGCGACTGGCCGGCGGCCAGGCGCGCATGTCGCAGCACATCCCATCGGATCGGCAGGATGGCGGCATGGGGCGCGCCAATACCGTCTGCCTGGCGACGCAGCAGGTATTCCAGCGCGGCTACGCCCTGATGGGGCGTGAAGCTGTTGATCCCTTGTTGATCGAGATACTGGATGGTCTGCTGCGCGCCAGCCGATGTCGCCAGACCTAAATCTGACCACCCGGCCCAGTTGACACTCAGCGCAGGCTGGCCCTGTCCATGCCGGTGATACGCCAGACCGTCCAGGAAAGCATTGGCCGCCGCGTAGCTGGCCTGGCCGGTTTGCCCCAGCACCGCCCCAATAGACGAAAACAGGACGAAGAAATCCAGGTCGTCCAGCAGGTGATGCAGCAGCCAGCCGCCCATCACTTTAGGCCGCAGCACGTCCACAAAGGCGTCGCTGTCCATCTGCGTGATGAGCCGGTCGTCAATCACGGCGGCGGTGTGCATCACCCCCCGGATCGGCGGCCAGCCTTCGCGCTGGTAGGCTTCGACAAAGGCTCGCAGTTGGCTTTCGTCCGCCACATCCACCGCCGCCAGATGCACACTGGCTCCCGCCGCTTCCAGCGCGCGCACCGCCGCGATGCGCTGCCCGGTCAGGCTGGCGGGGTCAGCGTCTGCCCACGCGCTGCGCGGCGGCAGCGGCGTGCGCCCGGCCAGAATCAGGCGGCGCGCGCCGTTGTCCACCAGCCAGCGCGCCACGTGCAGCGCGATACCGCCCAGCCCACCGGTAATCAGGTAGCTGGCGTCAGCGCGGAAACGCAGCGTCGGCAGCGGGTGCTCTGCCTGCGGCGCGCGCACCAGCCGGGCGGCATAACGCTCGCCGTCATAAAACGCCACCTGATCTTCGCCATCGTCGCTGTGCGCCTGCTGCCACAGCCAGCCGGCGGCATCGGCAGCGTCGGCGTCAGGCGACAGGTCAACCAGCCCGCCCCACAGCTCGCGCTGTTCCTCGGCAATCACGCGCCCGAAGCCCCACAGCAGCGATGGCAGCACCGCCCCGGCGGACACCACGCCGCTGACCGGCTGCGCCCCCTGCGTGACCAGCCACAGGCGCGGCCCGGCGGCCCAGCCCGCGCGAATCATCGCCTGGACCACATGCAGCGCCGACACGCAGCCCACAGCCTGCGCTGTTTCCAGCGTCTCCAGCGTGAGGCCGTCCGCCGGCGGGCTGTTGAGGCTCCACAAATGAGCCACGCAGGCCGGGCCGTGTTCGGCAAATTCTTCATCCATCAGCCGCCGCACATCGTCCGCCGCGTCAGGCCGCAGGTAAACACCATCCGCGCGCCGGGCGTAAGCTGCACCGGGATATACTAGCAGGCTGCTGCCCCCTTTAAACTGCACCTGAGCCGCCAGCGCGCGGCCCACCCCGGCCTCATCTGCGAAAATCAGCCATCTGCCGGTCAGCGGCTGCGCCGGGCTGTCCTGTTCCAGCGCGGCTGGCTGCCACGCCATTTCGTAGGCCCAGTCCTCCAGCCGCACCACATCGGCTTCCAGCCGCTGCATCCGCGCGCCTTTGATCGCCAGCAGCGCGCTGCCCTGCTCGTCGAACAGTGTGATGTCCTGCACCAGCCCATCGGCTTCGGATGATCGCCGCACCTGTGCCCAGGCCGGGGTTGTCAGCGGGGCCAGTGACCGAACTTCCTCGATGTAATTCGGCACATAGAGGCTGAAGTCGCCCTCGACCAGCGCAGATACCAGGTTGAAACCGCCTTCCGCGCCGGCTGTGTGCTGCTGCGGCAGCAGCCGCGCCACCGCCTGATCGCCGTCCAGCCAGATTGTGTCCAGCGCGCGGCCCGATGCTTCGAACACGAAACCCTCATGCGCGAGCTGGCTGTAAAAATCGTCGCCGCTGAAGCCTGGCCCGCCGTTGCGCGGCCTGGCGGCAGCCTCCAGGGCGGGCAGCGCCGGGCTGCCCTGCCGGATTGTCCCGCTGGCATGAAGTGTCCAGCCGCGCGCCTCAGTCTGGCTGTAGATGCGGAACTGTGGCGCGCCCCTCGGCGTGGAAATGACAAGCTGAACCGTTACAGGCTGATCGTCAGACAGAACCAGCGCCTGATGAACAGCCGTTTCTGTCAGCGTGTAGGCGCCTTCGCCATACGCATCACGCGCCGCCGCCAGCGCCCAGTCTATATAGACCGCCGGCGACAGCGCCGCAGTCCCTTCGACGCGGCTCGCGTACAGGTGCGCGTGGCTGCTCTGGCTGATGACCGTCTCGTAGATCAGGCGGTCGGCGGCGTCAGCCGCCTGCAAGCGCCAGCCCAGCAGCGGGTGCGGCGGCCTATCGGCGGAGCGGCTGTAGGCATCCTGTGATGCCGCTTCCAGCCAGAAGCGGTCGCGCTGCCAGGCATAAGCCGGCAGAGTCACGACCTGGCCTGCCGGGGCCAGGCGCGCCCAGTCCAGCGGATAGCCGGCGCAGTGCAGACTACCCAGCGTTTCCAGGACCACCCTCTGCGCATCTTCCTGCCGGCGCATGGACGGCAAAGCGACAAGCCCCTTGTCCGGCCAGCTTCGTTGAATCGCCGGCAGCAGCACCGGGTGCGGTCCGAGTTCGAGAAAGACACGATACCCATCTGCGACAAGCTGCTCAACGGCGGCGGCAAAGCGCACCGGCTGGCGCAGATTTTGCCCCCAGTAAGCCGCGTCCAGCGGCTGTTCGGTCAGCAGCGCGCCCGTAACCGTCGAATAAATGGGGATAGACGGCTTCTGCACTTGCAGTTCCGCCAGGCTGTGTACCAATTCGGGCCGCAGCGCATCCATGTGCGGGCTGTGCGCGGCGACATCCACATTCACCGGGCGGCAGAAGATTTCCTGTGCCGTCAGGTGGCGGACAATTTCCTCAAGCGCCTGCGGGTCGCCGGACAGCACCACCGACTGCGGCCCATTGTTCACGGCCACCGACAGGTGATCCTCATAACCCTTAAGCAGCGCCTGTGCGTCATCCAGACTGAGTTCCACCACCGCCATCGCGCCCTGCCCGCTGACACGCTTCATAAGCTGGCTGCGCCGGCAGATCACGCGCACTGCATCATCCAGGCTGAGCGCGCCCGCCACATACGCGGCAGTCACCTCGCCCATGCTGTGCCCGACAACCGCGCGCGGCTCCACACCCCAGGCGCGCCACAGCGCCGCCAGCGCGATCTGCACCGCGAACAGCACCGGCTGCACCACATCAATTTCGTCCAGGCGCGTCTGCGCTTCGTCAGCGCTCAACTGCTCCATCAGCGACCAATCCACATACGGTCGCATCGCGGCCTCGCAGCGCGCAATCGCCTCACGGAACACCGGTTCCTGCTCCAGCAGATCGCGCCCCATGCCCAGCCACTGGCCGCCCTGCCCAGGGAACACGAACACCGCGCCAGACAGATGAGTCGTGCCTGCACGTCCGCTGACCATGCCGGGGCGCTGGTCACTGCGACAATAAGCGTCAAGCTGGTCGGCCAGTTCCTGTGCTGCCGACCCCGTGACCACCAGCCGGTATTCGTGCTGCGTCCGCCGCTGGCTGGCCGTGTACGTGATGTCAGGCAGCGCGGACTCGGTACGCATCAGAAAATCACGATAAGCGCCGGCCTGGGCCTGTAACGCTTCCGGCGTGCTGGCCGATACAGGCAGAAGATAAACATCGCCGGGCTGCGCTGCCGCCGCTGCGCTCACCGGCGCTTCCGCCAGCACCACATGGGCGTTTGTGCCGGCAATGCCAAATGAACTCACGCCGCCCACAGCCTCACCGGCGGCGGCGGGCCAGGGTGTGAGCGCGGTCTGGACGCGCACCGGCAGCGCTTCCCAGGGGATGCCGGGGTGCGGCTGCTCATAGTTCAGGCTGGCCGGAATCATGCGGTGTTTCAGCGCCAGCGCCACTTTCATTAGCCCGGCAATGCCCGCCGCGCCCTCGGTGTGGCCCAGGTTCGTTTTGATTGACCCCACCATGCACAACTGACCGGCAGGGCGGTCCTGCCCCACCACCGCACCGATCGCGCCGATCTCCACCGGGTCGCCCGCGACCGTGCCCGTGCCGTGCGCTTCGATATACTGCACCGCCCCAGGCGACACACCGGCATCCTGATACGCTTTGCGCAGCATTTCTTCCTGGCCTGCGCTGCCGGGCGTGGTCAGATATCCGCTGCTGCGGCCATCATTGTTGGCGGCGCTGCCGCGAATAACCGCGTAGATCGGGTCGTTATCTGCCAGCGCCTCCGACAAACGCTTTAGCACGATAACGCCCGCACCCTCACTGCGAACATACCCGTCCGCGCGCGCGTCGCCGAATTTACACAGGCCGTCCGGTGCCATCATGCGCGACTGTGAGTAGGCAATCGTAATGTGTGGTTGCAAAATCACATTGGCCCCGCCCGCCAGCGCCAGATTGCATTCACCGCTGCGCAGGCTCTGCACCGCCAGATGCACCGCCACCAGCGACGACGAGCAGGCCGAGTCAATCGCAATACTTGGCCCCTGCAGGCCAAAAATATAAGACAGCCTGCCGGGCGCGGTATAGCGCCCGCTGCCGGTCGTCATGTAAAAGTCCACTTTGGCCGGGTTGCGGAACAGCCGTGTCTCAAAATCGTTCAGCCACATGCCGATAAACACACCGGTTTGCTGCACCTGCGGCGTGTTGGGAATCTGCCCGGCATCCTCAAACGCTTCCCAGGCAGCTTCCAGCAGCAGCCGCTGCTGCGGGTCCATCCGTTCGGCTTCACGGGGCGAGATGCCGAAAAACAGCGGATCAAAATAATCTATCTGATCCACAAAGCCGCCCCAGCGGGACATGACTTTACCGGGCGTCGCCGGGCGCGGATCATAAAACGCCTGAATATCGTAGCGGTCTGCCGGTATCTCGCTGATCGTCGTGCGCTCGGCGCACAGCAGTTCCCACAACGCCGCCGCTGAATTCACACCGCCAGGAAAGCGGCAGCCCATACCAATAATTGCGATTGGCTCTCGCATCATTTTTCCTCCGTCAAACGTCTGCTAGGCAAACGTGCCGTACCATCCCCGCCATGCGAGCGACCATCCCCGGCCCTCGATGGCTAAGGCGGCAGCATAACCCGGATGCGGGTTCACAGCCTGTAATGACCAGCGCGCAGCTTCAGACGCGCTACCCTCGACACGCAGTAGTTGGGCTGGCTGGCCCGGCCTTAACGATACATCAAAGCGGTCCAGCGGGTACAGCAGCCCTTCGCCCCGCGCCTTGATATAAGCTTCCTTGCGCGTCCAGCAGTTGAAGAAACCGGCCTGCTGCTCGGCTGCGGGCAAACCCTGCCAGTCGGCGTATTCACACGCCGAAAAATTGCTGGCGGCGATCTGCGCCATATCGGCGACCGGGCGGATAAACTCCAGGTCTACCCCCACCTGGCGCTGATAAGTGACGGCGTAAAGCGCCATCTGATGCGAGTGCGCCAGGTTAAAATATACACCCTCATCCGGGTGCAGCGCCGGTTTACCGGCAGCGCCGTAAACCAGACACACCTGCTCGGGCCGCCGGTTCAGACAGCGCCCCAGGATCAGGCGCAGAATGCCGCGCGCGGCGATGTATCGCCGGCGATGCTCATCAAATTGAAAGCGCGCGGCACGGTCGTGTTCATCAGCAGAGAGCAGCCCGGCCAGATCATCACTCTGTTCCTGCCCTAGATCAAGCTGAGCCGCCCACACCATAACCGTATCGCGGGCGGGCAGCACGCTCTCTGCTTCAGGCATCAGCCTGTTTGTCACCGACCCGAACCCTGCCATGACAGCAGCGCCGTCAGGTTTTTCGATACAATCTGGAGAATGGCCGGCTGGTGGTTCTGCACAAAGAAATGATCGCCCGGAAACAGAAAATGCTGGAAAGTACCGCTGGTCAGCGCGTCCCAGGCTGCGATCTCGGCAGCGCTGGCGGTCGGGTCATTCAAGCCGCCAAAGGCCCATAGCGGACACGCGAGCTGTTCGCCTGCCTGATGCGCATGCGTTTCCAGCATCTCAAAATTCGCCCGCAGCACGGGGATAAACAGCGCCAGCAGTTCGGGTTCCCCCAGGACAGCCGCCGGAATACCGTTGTAACGGCTCTGAATCGCCTCAATGAAAGCCGCTTCTGGCAGCGCGTGGATTGGCGCGTCTGCCGGCGGCAGATGCGGGGCGCGCCGGGCAGCGACAAACAAACCGCGCGGCTCAGGGCAGCCCTGGCGCTTTAACGTAAGCGCCAGCTCAAAGGCCACCAGCGCGCCCATGCTGTAGCCCCAGAAAGCAAATGGCGTCTCCAGGTAAGCGCTCAGCACCTCGGCCAGTTTTTCATTCAGCGCCGCAATCCGGGCGTAGGGCTGTTCGCGGAAACGGCTGCCCTGCCCCGGCAGTTGAATCGGGCACACTTCGACACCGGCAGGCAGCGATCTCTGCCACAGCCGAAACTGTGCCGGGCTGCCGCCAGCGTTGGCAAAACAAAACAGACGCAGCCGGGGCTGAGGCACAGGCTGAAAGGGAATAACCCATGCGTGGGTTTTAGTGTCAGGCATTGTTTGTTCAATCATGCTGCTATCATTCTGGAATTGTCTTGCGCTCACCTAACATTCTTAAGCGACAGCCTGCCTCAGAGACGCATGATCTGTGCGGAAGTCTGGCGCTGCAAGGGCTGATGGTGGCGTATAGGCGCCTAGGATGTTTTACACAGACACTGCTCGTAAAGAAGTAAAATTTCTTCCATTTCCTCATTAATGGTTTTGACGGGCGGTATACCTTCGTACAGGCTTTTCATCAGGCCGGTTTCGTCAAGCAGCCGCTTAATCTGGCGGCTTAAATCCTCCGCGTCATTCAGCTCGAACAATAGACCGTTCTTCTCGTGCTGCACCAGCTCTGCCATACCGCCCAGGTTGGTTGCGATCACCGGCACGCCCATCTCAAACGCTTCCAGAATAGCGTTCGGGCTGTTCTCATGCCAGCGCGACGGCATCACCAGCACGTCCGTTTGCGCCAGCACATCCCACACCTTATGGCCGGTGTATTTGCCCTGCCAGCGGATATTACGCGAGTATTTGGCGGATCGCGCTTTCAGCCAGGCCACATAGTCCGGACTTTCGGTTTCAGGCCCCCACAGTTCCAATACAATCGGTTTGCCCTCATTCAGCAGCATGATCACGGCGTCAATCAGCAGATCAACCCCTTTGTGTTCCTTGATCTGGCCGATATAGGCCAGGCTTAACACATCGGATGCGCGCTGCCCACTGGTTGACTTATCGCCCGGACGAGCCAAACCCTGCCGCAGATAATGAAAATTCTGAGTTTGAAAACCGAACTCCGTGAACTTATCAATCAGGTATTTTGATGGGCAAATGACAAGATCAACGGCTTCCAGCGCCGCCCGCAGCACCTGATCGCGCCGCTGCACGGCTTCGCGCATCTGCCCGCTTGATGTGGTCATATGCACCACCGGCCACACCACATCCATCACCTTGGGCATCAGCATCGCCGGCAGCCGGTAGCGCCGTTTATCCTCCATCAGGCAGCGCGTGCATTTCTCATGCGTTTCCGGCCCCGTACACAATATTCCGGTCGCCTTCATCAGATTCAGTCGTGGACACATAAACCAGAATTCGGTCAGGGTAATGACCTGGGGAATCCCCATACGCTGAGCCGTCTGAATTACCTGGTTGCCCAGCAGATAGCCGCTGACCAGATGCAGCAGGTCAAACGCGCCCCGGCTCAGAATATCCCGCAGCGCATCGCCCACCGGTGGATAGTCATAGAAGCCAATAAGAGGGTCGGGGACATTTTCAATTTTGTACGACAACCTGTGAACCGTGAGGCCGTTCTCTTGCCGGCTGTCCACGTGAAAGCCTTCTGTGGTCAGGCTTTCAACCGCGAACACTTCCACATAGTGCCCCCTGTCAGCCAGCCAGCGCGCCATACGTTCGGTGCGTCGTTCCGCGCCAGCCGAATGCGTCGGTGGAAAACCATGCGCCGTAAACAGGATGCGCATCAGCGTCCTCTCGGTTTGCTCTGAAAAATCATATTCGGCACTGTATCTGTGTGATCCCCCGTGTTTCAGCAGCGATGGCACCGCTGCTGCGCCACAGCGGCCCTCATTCTCATTTACCTTTAACCTTACAGTATAAATCCCATTCCGCAACAGCTATATGTCCTATTAACTCGCCGCGTAATCTTTGTAATAATTGCATCGATAAAGTCAGATACGACCTGAAGGAACAAACCTTCGGCACTGTAAATGAATTATGACAATAAGCGTATGATTTAATTCTCGCAGCATCCTAAAACAGGTACTGTTCGGCTCAGTTCTCTATAATGGTCTGTGTCTATGCAAACGATAGGGAGCGCGTATGTCAGGTCTGCTCGGTTACGCGAATGTTCACGATGCGCCCGCCCTGGTGGATGCCGCCGCCGCTGCGCTGAAGCACTTCCCCTGGCACACCCGTCAGACCTGGGCCGCCGCCGATAACCGCGTGGCGCTGGCTCAGCTTGGCATCGGCATCCTCAATACCGAGCCGCAGCCGGTTGTAAGCGCTGATGGCGGCATCATCCTGCTGCTGTGTGGCGAGTTTTACAAAACCGACGCGCTGCGCCGGCGGTTGGAAGGCACAGATCACTCCCCCCGTAACGCCAGCCACCCTGAGCTTGCCCTGGCCGCTTTCCAGGCCTGGGGCGCTGACTGCGCGCGTCACCTGGAAGGACCGTTTTTCATCGCCGTTTGCGAGCCAGCCGAGCAGCGGCTCACACTGCTGAACGACCGTTTTGGCCTGTACCCGCATTACTACAGCGCCCACAGCGGCACGTTCGCCTTCGCGCCCGAAGTCAAAGCCCTGTTTCACCTGCCACAGTTCGCGCGCCGGCTCAATCTGGTGGCCGTCGCTGAATACCTGCGCTTCCAGCAGCTCTTAGGCACTAAAACCTTCCACGAAGATATTTACCTGTTTCCCTATGGCAGCGTTGGCGTGTTCGATCTTCAGGCTGCTACCTGGACGCTTCGGCGATACTGGGACTGGGATCAGATTCCGGACAATCCACAGGTCGCCTTTGACGAAGCCGCCATAACCGTCGGTGATCTGCTTCAGCAGGCGGTGCAGCGGCTGGCATCCGATTCGCTGCGGCCCGGCGTCTTTCTCAGCGGCGGCCTGGACTCGCGCGCCATCGTGGGCCTGTTGCCCCCGTCAGCAGCGCCCGTCACGGCCACTTTCGGCGCGCGCAGCAGTCGTGATGTCTATTACGCGGCGCAGATTGCCACCGCCGTCGGCAGTCGTCATATGTGGTTCGACCTGCCCGAAGATGGCGCCTGGGTCAAAGAATATGCCGACCTGCATCTGAAACTGACGGAAGGTTTTCACAGTTGGATTCACATGCACGGCATCTCGATGCTGCCCACCCTGCGCGGTGTGATAGATTACAACCTGTCCGGCTGGGACGGCGGCACAGTGATGGGCCATCCCGACCAGGTTAACGTGCTTTATAATCAACCGGTGGATTTATCAACCATTATAACCGGGACATTTCACCTCTTTAACCAATCCTATACCTGGCCGGGCTTAACCGAGGCTGAGGAACGTATGCTCTACCAGCCTGCTTTCGGCAAACAAATATGGGGGCTGGCGTTTGAATCAATGCGCCAGGAATTAACACGCTTCTGGCAGTTCAAACGCGAGTACGCTGGCGAATACTTTTATCTGGTCAGCCACTGCTGGCGGCAAACCAACAACATGATTACATTTGCACGCTCACACATTGAAGAACGCTTCCCGTTCTGGGATTATGCGCTGATTGATTTTATGTATTCGCTTAAACCACACATTCGCCGTGACCAGTTGATGTACCGTCACATTATCACACGGCGGATGCCGCGTCTGGCCCGTATCCCTTATGATAAACAGGAATACCTGCCCACCGTTGACCCACTCCAGCACCGGCTTCAAGCCCTGTCCACGCGCGCACAACGCCGTCTCCGCATCCGTCCGCAGCGGGCCACCTTGTATGCCGATTATGAAAATTATCTACGCCGGGGTCTGCGCGGCTGGGCGGAAGAAATTCTGTTAAGTCAGCAACTAGCGGAACGTGGCATCTTTAAGCCTGACTATGTGCGTTCTCTGCTGGCGCGGCACATGGCCGGGCGCGAACTATGGACGATCGGCAAAGTCGCCCCGCTGATGACGCTGGAAATGGTCTTGCGGCAGTACTTTGATTAGGTTCTGTTGACGTTTCAGCTTTTTTCCTCACCCCGGCCCTGCGGGCCACCCCTCTTCCGTGGAACGGGCGAGGGGTAAACCGCTGCGACCCGTTCTGAACCCCCTCAGCCTGCTTAGCGGGAGAAGGGGCTGGAGATGAGGGCAAATGTCAACAGCGCCTAGCAACCTCAGCTTTTAGCCCGCTGCGGTAAAAACCGACCCAGCTTACGCGCCAGCACACCGGCTATCATCTGCCGTTCCTGCACGGTCAGCGCGCCGGTGACAACAACGAGTATCAGGTAGGCCCCTGCGCTGATGGGAACGTTGAGCAGCAGCGGCAGATCGCGCAGCGCGATAATGAGCAGCCCCATCAGACCAGCCGACACGCCCAGGCGGAACAGATGATTGAAGCTTAAGCCTGCCCCAAACTCGCGCCGAAACAGGATGTAGAACAGAAGCACGCCCACCGTCTCTGAACCAACCGTGATAACCGAGGCCGCGATCATGCCAAAAAGTGGCTGCAGCGCCAGGTTCATCACCACATTGAACAACCCCACCGCCAGGTAAATGCGCATGGCCGTGTGTTCGCGCTTGATGGCCGTCGTCAGATTGCCGCACAGCGCCGTGTACATCAGCAGCGGCGTATCCCACACCAGAATCGCCACCGCGACTGCCGCCGGTGCATAGTCCGGCCCGTACAGGAGCGCGACAATGCGGTCGGCCAGCAGCATACCGCCCACTGCCAGCGGCAGGCCAACAAACACCATGAACTTCACCGAGCGATAATACCAGGGGCGCACCACTTCCGGGTCACGCGCGTGCTCGCGCGCCAGCGTCAGCGGCAGCGCGATAATCAGCGCGCTGCTGATGGTCAGCAGCGACCGGGTGAAGTTGTACGCCGCGTTGTACCAGCCCACCACCTCAAAGGACGCGAACTGTTCCAGAATGATCGTATCAATGCGAAAGTTGAACGTCAAAGTCAGTTGGATCAGCGCGAACGGCAGCCCCCACCTCGCCAGCCGCCACCACTGTGAGATTTGAAAAACAGGCCGCACCGGGCGCATGTCATAGTGCCGCACCGCCCATACACTCAAGCCGATCATCAGCGGCAGATTGAGAAACGAAACCGCCACCAGCGCGATCAGGCCGCCGCCGCTGAACAGCACCACCGCGCCGATCAGCATAAACACCACTTGGCCGATCACACTGATGACCGAAGCGATATCGAGCCGTTCGTTGCCAACGATGACACTCGTCAGCGGTGCAAGAACGGCCTGAAAGAAATACGTGGTCGTGAACAGCGCCACCGCGATTACAATATCCGTCGGATAGCCCCGCAGCACCGCCCCGACAATCGTCACCACCGACGCCACCACCGCCAGAATCAGGCGCAAAGCGGCCACATCCCAGAACAGCTCATCGCCGCGCCGGGGGTCGCGCGCCACCTCGCGCGTGAAATACTGTGTCACGCCCAGGTCACCCAGCACCGCGAACAACCCCGTCCACGCCAGCACCACCGAATACTGGCCAAAGGTGGCATCGCCAAGCTGGCGAATGACGAAAATGTTGAACAGGAAACTGCCTAAACGTAAGGCAATCTGCCCGCCCATGAGAAACAGAGTATTACGGGCGATAACCTGCGCGGCGCTTTGCGCTGTTCGTGTCATAGTGTCCAACGGGCTGATTGAATTAAGGGAAAGCAGCATCACACTGCACCACCAGCGTATGC
>CAZDVL010000004.1:0-45878 GCA_964508745.1 uncultured Anaerolineaceae bacterium
CTGTAAAGCGCCTGTTCCATGCGCCAGCTCAAGCACCGGCCCGGCGGCGGGCGCGCCCAGATGTTTCAGGGCCGCCCGCTGCCAGCAGCGCCAGGCGCCCAGCGACACGACATAGCTCACCGTGTCGTAAGTCCAGGCCAGCTCGTTGTAGAGCAGGCGAAAGCCGAACCGCACCAGCCGCCGCCAGGGGCCGTCGCGATGAGCCGCCGTCCGTGGGTCAGCCAAGCGCGCGCCGCACCGTGTCCGGGTTGTCCGTCATCACGGTGTCCACGCCGAGGTCGCGCAGCGCGACCGCCCGCGCCGGGTCGTTGACCGTCCACGTGTTAACCCACCAGCCGTGGGTGCGCGCCAGCACCATCAGGCCCGCGTCCAGCAGCACGTGGTGCGGGTGCAGCGCCTCTACCGTCAGCCCGACGGCGCGCAGCACAGACAGCGGGTCGCCCAGCGTTTCGTCGTAGAGAAACGCGGCGGGCGCAGCCGGCAGCAGCGCGCGGAAACGGGCCAGCGCCAGCGGGTTAAAGGACGACACAATCACCCGCTGCTGCATCCCGTGGCGGGCGATCACGTCCGCGACCGCCTGCTCCAGGCCGTCGGTTTCCTGGCTCTCAGACTTCAGCTCGACGTTGACATACAGGCGCTGGCCGACCGCCTCAAACACCTCGTCCAGCGTGGGGATGCCCACGCCGCAAAAAGCGTCGCCAAACCAGGAACCCGCGTCCAGCGCGCGCACCTGCTCCAGCGTCATGTCCGTGATGCGCCCGCTGCCGTCGGTCGTCTTGTCCACCGTGAAATCGTGCAGAATGACAATGTGGCCGTCGCGCGTTCGGTGCGCGTCCAGCTCGATGCCGTCCGCGCCCTGCGCCGCCGCCAGCTCAAAGGCGGGCAGCGTGTTCATGGGGGCGTAAGCGCTGGCGCCCCGGTGGCCAAACACGAGCATTCTGCCAGCGGCGTACATGGTCGTGAGCGCGGCGCGCGCCGCCTCGCTGCCCATGTCAGCCCACCTCGATCTGGACTTCGTCGCCCACTACGCGCACCGCGTAGATGGGGACCGGCCTGACCGCCGGCGGCGCGGTCACCGCGCCGGTTCGCAGGTCGAAGCGCGCGCCGTGGCGCGGGCACTCGATCTCGCAGCCGTACAGCTTGCCCTCCGCCAGCGGCCCATCGTCGTGCGTGCAGACATCGCGCACCGCGTAGTATGTGTTGTCCACGTTAAACACCGCGACCCAGTGACGGCCAATCTCGACGACCAGGCGCTCGCCCGGCCCGATCTCAGCGGTCGTCGCAACCGTAACAAACTCAGACATCCCCCTGCCTTTCAGTCCTCATCCTCATCTGGCGCCAGTTTGTCCAGGCCGTAGGCGCCGGCCTTGAGCACCTTCAGCGACAGCAGCGCGCATTTCACCCGGCTCATGGACAGCGGAATACCCAGCAGGTCGAAAATCACCTGCTTATCAATCTGCTTGACCTCGTCCAGCGTCATGCCGACAATCATCTCGCCCAGCATGGACGCGGACGCCTGGCTGATCGCGCAGCCTTCGCCATCCCAGCCGATGTCGGTGATGCGCTCGTCAGCGTCCACGCGCAGCGTCAGCCGCAGCCTGTCCCCGCACAGCGGATTGTGCCCCTCGAAGTCAATGTCAGCCGGGTCGAGCACGCCCTGATTGCGCGGGTTTTTGCCGTGATCGAGAATATTCTCCCGGTACATGTCGTACACAGCGCACCTCCGGGTTAAAAAGCGAATGCCTGCTTCGCTTTATACAACCCCTCAATGAGCGCGTCAACCTCAGAGAAGGTGTTGTACAGGTAGAAGCTGGCGCGCGCCGACGCCCCGATGCCCAGGTAGTCGTGCAGCGGCATGGCGCAGTGGTGTCCGGCGCGAATCGCAATGCCTTCCTGGTCCAGTATCTGGGCTATATCGTGCGGGTGAATGTCAGCGAGCGTGAACGCGGCCACCGCGCCGCGCTGCTCCGCGCCTGGCCCGTACAGGCGCAGGCCCGGCACTTCGCTCAGCCGCTCCAGCGCATAGGCGGTCAGCGTTTTTTCGTAGGCATACACCCGCCCCATGCCCAGCTTGGTCAGGTAATCCACCGCCGCGCCCAGGCCGACCGCCCCGGCGATGATCGGCGTGCCCGCCTCAAACTTATACGGCAGCTCATTCCAGGTGCTGCCGTCCAGCCGCACCGTCGAGATCATGTCGCCGCCGCCCATCCAGGGCGGCATCGCCTCCAGGTGCTGGCGTTTGCCGTAGAGCACGCCAATGCCGGTCGGCCCGGCCATCTTGTGGCCGCTGAAAGCGTAAAAGTCCGCATCGAGGGCCTGCACATCCACCGGCATGTGCGGCACGCTCTGGGCGCCGTCCACCAGGATCAGCGCGCCGGCAGCGTGCGCCTGCCGCGCCATCTCAGCGACCGGGTTCACCGTGCCCAGCACGTTCGACACGTGCGTCACCGTCACCAGTTTGACCGGCTCGTCGCGCAGCAGCGCCGCATACGCCGCCAGGTCAAGCGTGCCGTCGGGCAGCAGCGGCACATAGCGGAGCGTGAACCCTTTTTCGGCGGCCAGCATCTGCCAGGGCACGATGTTCGAGTGGTGCTCCATGACAGTCGAGACCACCACATCGCCCGCGCCGAGGTTGGCGCGCCCCCAGGACTGCGCCACCAGGTTGATGCCCTCGGTAGTGCCGCGCGTGAAGATCACCTCGCGCCGACTGGCGGCGTTGATAAACTGCCTGAGCTTGGCCCGCGCGTCCTCGTAGACGCGCGTCGCCTCTTCGCTCAGCTTATGAATCCCCCGGTGCACGTTCGCGTTGCTGTAGCCATAGTAGGCGGCCAGCGCGCCAATCACCGCGCGCGGTTTCTGGCTGGTCGCGGCGTTATCCAGGTACACCAGCGGCACATTCTTGTGGTGCGCTTCTTTCAGAATGGGAAAATCAGCGCGCACCGCGGTCAGGTCATACGGCAGCGTTGGGACAGTCATACAGACCTCTTTTCAACTCGACAATCAGAATATACCCTACCACAGCGTAAATTAAAGGCGCGTCAGCCTGCACGACGCGCCCTTACGATTCAGATCAGGTTCATGCTGGCCGCGCCTTCCGCGCGTCAGCCGAGGATTTTTTCGTCTAAGGCGGCCAGCAGCCGCTCGCGCACACGCTCAAACGGAATGCGCTGGAGCAGCTCATCAAAGTAGCCCTCGGTCAGCATCCGCTCCGCCTCCGCACGCGGGATGCCCCGGCTCATCAGATAGTAAACCGGCTCCGCCTCCAGCGTGCCGAACGTCGCCGCATGGGAACACGCCACGTCGTCCGCCTCGATCTCCAGGCCGGGGATCGCGTCCATCCGCGCGTCGTCGCTCAGCAGCAGGTTGCGGCACGCCTGGAAGCCGTCGATCTTCTGCATCTTCGGCAGCGACTTGATCATGCCCTGCCACACCGTGTGCGCCTGGTCGCGGGCCGCGCCCTTGAACAGCAGGTCCGACGTGGTCAGCGGTGCGTTATGGTTCTGCTGCGTGTCGTGGTCAAAAAGCTGGTCACCGTCGGCGAAGAACATGCCCGACATGCGCCCGCTGGCGTGCATGCCGTCCAGCTCCATTTCGAGGTACAGCTTGGCCAGCCGCCCGCCGAACGTGCCGATAATCCAGTCGAGGTTGGCGCCGCGCCCCACCCGTCCGCGCTGGTGGCTGAACTCAAACGTGCTGCGATTCCAGTCCTGCAGGGCCACATAGCGCAGATCAGCGTCGTCGCCCACCAGCAGCTCGGTCGCGCCAATGTAAGCGGACTGCGCTTCGCTCTCCGCCGAAAGATAGTCCACCAGCATCGTCGCGTGGGCGTTTTCCTCCAGCACCACCAGCACATGCCCCAGGCTGGCGCCGGCGTGCGTGTTGTACATCACCACATGCAGCGGCAGCTCAACCGTCTTGCCGCGCGGCACATGCAGAAACACGCCGTGCGTCCACATGGCCGCGTGCAGGGCCGCGAACTTGCCATCGCTGGGCAGCACCGCCCTGGTCATCAGGTTGGCGCGCACCAGGCTTTCGTGCGCGCGGCTGGCGGTCGCCAGGTCGGTAAACACCACGCCCTCGCGCACCAGCGCTTCCGCGATCTCAGCGTGCACAACCCTGCCGTCCACAAACACCAGCAGCCCGCCCTGTTCCTGCCCAATCAGCGGTTCCAGGTTGGCCGCGGGCACCGCCGCCAGCGACGCCCTGCCGTTGGGCGCCCTGAGCTGGTCGGCCTCGTCCCAGCGGATGTGGCGGTAATCGGTGCGCCGCCACTCTTCATCTGACGGGCTGGGCATGGGCAGGTCCTCATAGATTTCCCACGCCATCAGCCGGCTTTCGCGCAGCCACTGCGGCTCATTGCGCTCTGCGCTCAGGGCCTCAACTTCAGCCCGTGTGTATCGGGGGGCGCTGCTGGCCCCACGCCTTCTCACTACAACCACAGGTCACTTCTCCTGGTAGACAAATTCACCACACACCGCTTTAACCGATCGAGCCTTCAAGCTGAATCTGGATCAGGCGGTTCAGTTCAAGCGCATATTCCATCGGCAGCTCTTTGACCAGCGGCTCGATAAACCCGTTGATAATCATGGCGTTGGCCTCGTCCTCGCTCATGCCCCGGCTCATGGCGTAGAACAACTGGTCCTCGCCCACCTTGCTCACCGAGGCTTCGTGGCCCATCGTCACCTTGCGCGCGTCAATTTCGATCGTCGGGTACGTGTCAGAGCGGCTTCGGTCGTCCAGCAGCAGGGCGTCACACACAACGTTGCTCTTGCAGTTGTCCGCCCCCTCCACGATCTTCAGCAGGCCGCGATAGCTGGCCCGCCCGCCGTCCTTGCTGATGGACTTGCTGATGATCTGGCTGGTGGTGTTGGGCGCCAGGTGCGTGATCTTGGCCCCGGCGTCCTGGTGCTGGCCGCGCCCGGCAAACGCGATCGACAGCACCTCGCCGTGAGCGCCCTCGCCCATCAGCAGCACCGCCGGGTATTTCATCGTCAGCTTGCTGCCCAGGTTGCCGTCCACCCACTCCATCGTCGCGTTGCGGTACGCGACGGCGCGCTTGGTCACCAGGTTGAAGACGTTGTTCGACCAGTTCTGGATCGTCGTGTAGCGGCAGCGCCCGCCGTCCTTGACAATGATCTCGACGACGGCGCTGTGCAGGCTGTCCGAGCTGTAGGTCGGGGCCGTGCAGCCCTCGACATAATGCACATACGCGCCCTCGTCCACGATAATCAGCGTCCGCTCGAACTGGCCCATGTTCTGCGTGTTGATGCGGAAATAGGCCTGCAGCGGCATCTCAACCTGCACGCCCGGCGGCACGTAGATAAACGACCCGCCCGACCACACCGCGCTGTTGAGCGCAGCGAACTTGTTGTCGGACGACGGGATGATGGTCCCGAAGTACTCTTTCACCAGCTCAGGGTAATCGCGCAGCGCGGAGTCCATATCGGTGAAAATCACGCCGCGCGACTCAAGGTCCTTGCGGATGCTGTGGTACACCACCTCAGATTCGTACTGTGCGCTCACGCCCTGGAGAAATTTCTGTTCGGCCTCTGGGATGCCCAGCCGGTCAAACGTCTCCTTGATCTCCGGCGGCACTTCGTCCCAACTGCGCCCCTGCTGGTCCGCCGCGCGGACGAAGTAGTAAATGTCGTCGAAATCAATCTCATTCAGGTTGCCGCCCCACTGGGGCATCGGCTTGCTGATGAAGATTTCGTAGGCCCGCAGCCGGTACTCTGTCATCCACGCCGGCTCGTTTTTCATCGCGCTGATCTGCCGCACGATTTCAGCGTTCAGGCCTTTCTGGCTCTTGAACGTGTAGCTGTCCTCCGGGTACGAAAACCCGTATGTTTCATCATAGCCGTAGCGCACATCCTTCAGCGCGCGCTCATCGCGAGTCAGTTCTTTTTCGCTGCGAACGTTGGGTTCACCCATCAGGCTGCTCCTTAAACCAATCTGTCGGCGCTCCGGCTCACTTAACCGCGCTGTACTTTTCCCGAATCCAGTCGTAGCCGCTTTCTTCCAGCCGCAGCGCCAGGTCCGGCCCGCCGCTCTCCACAATCTGCCCTTCAAACATCACATGGACATGTTCCGGCCTGATGTAGTTGAGGATGCGCTGATAATGCGTGATGACCAGCACGCCCAGGTTCGGCCCGCGCAGGGTGTCAACGCCCTCAGCGACCACGCGCAGCGCGTCAATGTCCAGGCCGGAGTCGGTCTCGTCCAGCACCGCGATGCGCGACTCAAGCGTCGCAAGCTGCAGGATCTCAGCCCGCTTCTTCTCGCCGCCGCTAAAGCCCTCGTTGAGGTAGCGCCCGGCGAAGCTGTGGTCCATGTGGAGATAATCCATCTTCTGGCGCAGCAGGCGCGCGAACTGCGGTATCGAAATGCCTTTGCTGGCGGGGTCAACGGCCTTCATCCGCGCGTTGATCGCCAGCCGCAGGAAGTTGGCGACCGTCACGCCAGGGATCGAAACAGGGTACTGAAACGCAAGGAACAGGCCAGCCCGGCTGCGCTCATCCGGCTCCATCTCAAGGATGTCCTGGCCGTCAAAAATGATCTGCCCGGCTGTGACTTCATACGCTGGGTGCCCCATCAGGGCGTTCGCCAGCGTGCTCTTGCCCGACCCATTCGGCCCCATCAGCGCGTGAACTTCCCCCTGCCTGATGGTCAGGTTCACGCCCCGAAGAATAGGTTTGTCGCCCACAGCTACGTGCAGATTGCGGATTTCAAGTGCTGCGCCCATTACGGCGATTCCTCCTACGAGTTTAATGGCTGTTAACTTTACTCTGTACCCAGAGGTTCAAATTAAAAGACAGTATAGCAGGCTGCCGCTGCCCTGTCAATATTGATGATATAAATTATAAAAATTGACTCGCCCCACGAGGTATGTTACCATACTCACCGTCCCGCCCTTACATTAACAATGTCCTGAAATTGCGGAAGGAAATCACATATGAGCGATCAGGTCACCAACCAGGAAGAAGGGCTGATCGAGGCCCTCAGAACCGTCATTGACCCTGAAATCGGCATGAACATCATTGAGCTGGGCCTGGTCCGGCACATTGACATTGGCGAAGACCGCGCACACCTGGTGATGATCATGACCACCCCGTTCTGCCCTTACGCGCCGCAGCTCCTTGATCAGACGCGCCGTACCGCCCAGGCCTTTCTTGGCCTGCTGACCACGATTGAAATGGGGTTGGAGATGTGGGACCCCAGCATGATGGAAGAAGGCGCCGCAGACGAATGGGGTCTGTTTTAGCCCGCAGCCCTTCCAGCATTCGCCTGAACAAACAGCGGGCGCCCTGTCGGCAGAGAGGGCGCCCGCTGCTGTTTGACTGTGATGGCACGGCCGCCGTTAAGGCCGGTTCTGCTCAATGAACAGGCGCGGGTCAACGTAGTTGCTCAGCACCCCCGCCAGGTTCTTCCCCGGCCAGTGCTGCGGCTGGGTTTCAAGGATGGTTGTCGGGCTGAGGTCGAAATGCAGGTGGTAGGCCAGCCGCCCGAACGCATTGCCAATCGTGGCGATCTGCTCGCCTCGGCGCACGCGCTGCCCCACCTGGACCTGCATGGAGTCCACGTGCGCCGAACGGCTGTACATCACGCGGCCGTTGGTCGCCAGCGGGTCGTGGCGGATGACGATCATGTTTCCCCACGTCGAAAACTGGGTGGCAAAAATAACCGTGCCGCTGGCAACCGCGTACACCGGCGCCAGCCGGTCGCCGTCCTGCGGCAGATTCAGGTCAGCTCCGGTGTGATACGCTTCCTGGGGCGTGCCCACAAAATAAAGCTGGGCGAACGGGCTGACATCGTACCAGCTTCCCGGCCACACCTTCGCCGACCGCCGCTCGTTGACCGTGCCCACTGGCGAATCGTAGCCGTCGGCGCGCGGCAAACCGCTGCCGCCATCCGCCAACTGCCGCCAGCGGATCGCGTCAAACGCGATTTCCAGCCCGTCCTCAAACGTGAGGTCGTTCAGGAAAATGCTGCCCGCGTTCACCGCGCTGCGGTCAAGGTCATACACGCCCAGCGTCACCCACTGGTTGGAATAGCGCGCCTGATCAACGGTGATAATCACCTGGCCGGCGCCGCCCGTCACGCCGTGCAGCTTATAGCGCGCGCTGTGGGTGGTGGCGTGGCGCGCCGGCGCAAACACCGCGATCTCGTACTTGCCGGAGGCCGGCAGCCGCGGCGACCACTGCGCCCACACCCGGCTGAACTGGCGCGCCGTCGGGGTGTAGTAGGTCGTCCAGCCCCACGTGCCCTGAAAGCTCTGGAACTCCGGCTGGCCGGTGTACGAACCTTTGGCGAAGCCGCTGTCGGTGGGACGGATGACGATCTCCTCACCATACCCACCCCCTCCCGGCTCTCCGGGGTCAGGCGGCGGCGTCCCCGGCGTAATCGGCTGGCTGATCCCGGCCCACTGCGCGCCGCTGATCACGCCCAGGCGCCACCAGCTTAACCCCGGCGCGCCATGCCGCTGCGTCGCCAGCGTGTGCGCCTTGCTGATCTCGGCGGCTGGCGCGTCGCCCTGCAGGATGGGAACGATGGTGCGGCCGTAATTGCCCCACACCCGGTACGTTTCCTCCAGCACCTCATCCGGCGTCCTTTGGAACGTCATCCAATAGCTCATGGTGTGGACGCTGCCGACAAAGGGGAACCACTCGGCCGGGAAGATCGTGTCGTAATGCCGTGGGCGCGGGTCAACCGCCATGCCGATGTGAAAGCTGCCGGGCAGCTCGCGGCGAATGCGCAGCATGAACGGGCGGATGCCCTCCCTGCCCCCCGACCAGAACCCATCATACGGTTCGATATCCAGGATCATGGACTTCACGCCCGGACGCTGGCACGCCTGAATAATCAGGTCGGTCTCCGCGCGCTCATCCAGGCCGCGCGGCACGCACCAGGCGTGAAAGTCCAGCCCGTGCCGGCCCAGCACCTCGACCCAGCGGTCAATGCTCGACGGCCCATCAATGGCCAGCGCGCGCTTGCTGTCCCAGAACCCCTGCCAGCGCGCCCCACTGCGGGGCGTGTAATCGCTCGTTTTGACGAACACCGCGCCGACGTGCGGCGCCGTCCGGCGCAGGTTGCGGGCCAGGTCGTCAATCGTGGCCTCCGGGACGACATCGCCGCGCCAGTGCCAGATGGCCACCTTGCCGTCATACGGCGTTGGGTTGGGCGGCGGCTTGGGGCCGGCGACCTCCTCAAAACGCGCCACCGAAGTCGACACCCAGCCGGCGAGCGCGCCCTGCTCCAGCCACACCCAGCCCGCGCTGGTGCGCGACCCAGGGTAGTAAACAACCACCGTTCTGTTGAAGATGTCGCCAATATCACGGTACGTAACATCCGGGCCGGTGCGAATGTTGACGTAGGCCAGGGTCGTATCAATGATCGCGGTTCGGCCAGGCCCGGCGTTCGGCGGCTTGGGGACCGCTGGCGGAAACATACTCATCGAGACCTCCTGTGGTGGAGCGCCCCAGGCGTGCGCTGCTCCCATACACCATACTAATCCATTTTGCTAACGTGAGCAAAACCGGCCGCACCGCCTAGCTAACGTAAACCAGCCCGGTTCCTGGCCGCGCTGCCCCGATTATCGCCGCGTCGTCGCCGGCGGCAGTCAGCGCCCGGCACAGCTCATCCGCCGCTTCCGCCGCCGCCGCGATCAGCAGGCCGCCGGACGTCTGCGGGTCGAACAGCAGGTCCTGCTGAACCGTATCAAGCACACCCGCAAAGCGCACCCAGGGCGCGTAAAAGTCGCGGTTGCGCCCCATGCCGCCGGCGAAAAAGCCCCTCTCGCCATAGCTGAGCGCCCCCGGCAGCCAGCGCAGCGCGTCCCACTGGATCGCCAGGTCAACGCCGCTGAGGTGCGCCATCTCGTGCCCGTGCCCCGCCAGGGCATAGCCGGTGATGTCGGTCACGGCGTGCACCTCAGCCGCGCGCGCCAACCGTGAAGCCTCGCGGTTCAGCCGCGACATGCTGGCGACGGCAGCCGCGACATCAGCCTCGCTGGCCGCGCCGTTCTTCAGCGCGGTGGTGATCACGCCCGTCCCCAGCGGCTTGGTCAGAATCAGCCGGTCGCCGGGGCGCGCGCCGCCCTTCGTCAGGATGCGCGCCGGGTCCACAATGCCCGTCACCGCCAGGCCATACTTCGGCTCTTTGTCCGTTACTGTGTGCCCGCCGGCGATGACCGCGCCCGCCTCGCGCACTTTCTCCGCGCCGCCGCGCAGAATCTCGGTCAGCAGCTCCAGCCCGTAGCCGTCAGGGTACGCCGCCAGATTGATCGCCATCAGCGGCTCGCCGCCCACCGCGTAAACGTCGCTGAGCGCGTTCGCCGCCGCAATCGCGCCGAACGCATACGGGTCGTCAACCACCGGCGGGAAAAAGTCGGTCGTCGAGATGATCGCCTGCCGCGCATTGAGCCGGTACACAGCGGCGTCATCGGGCGCGGCCAGCCCTACCAGCAGGTCGGGGTAAGCGTCCGCCGGGAAAATGTCTGCTAAGGGTCGCAAAACTTGCGCCAGGTCGCCAGGACCGAGTTTAGACGCTCACCCAGCGCACGACGCCAGCGAAGTCAGCCGAATCGTTCTGCCCACGCTCATTGTGACGACCCCCTTTCTGCTGCCCGTTTATCGCGGCGGAACATCGCCAGCAAGTATAGGCAAACATCAGGCCAACCGCAACCGGCGCCGGCAACCCGCGCGATTGCCGCTTGCGCGCCGCTGGCGCGTGGGCTATACTAACGTCGCATCCTCGGGGCGTGGCGCAGCCCGGTAGCGCGCTTGCATGGGGTGCAAGAGGTCATGGGTTCGAATCCCGTCGCCCCGACATGTGGTGAAACGTTATGGACCAGACAAAGCCCACTTTCTGGCGCTCACCCTGAGCTGTTAGAGTGCGGTTTTGTTTTTAGTGCGCAGACGCCGGCCAGCGTCCCGGAAAAATCGAACCGTTGGCCTGCTGCAAAAGTACGGTAAAAAGAACGTGTTGAACGACGTTGGGACTGCCCAGGCCGCTGCTGCCTGGTAATCCATCTCTATTTTCTGTATCTCGCGTGTAGCTTCGAGGAGAACCCATGAATAAACGCACCAGATACCTGCTGCTGGCGGTAGCGCTTGTTGCGCTTGGCGCTATCGCATTCGGGCCGGCGCTGGCACAGGACGATGTGCCGGGGGCTGGCGAGGGCGGTATCATTATCGAGGCCTATTTCGGCTCCGACCCTATGCCCCTGAACCCGCTGGTTTGTTCCGAATCCACGTGCCAGGACGCAGCCGGCTTCATGCTCCCCGGCCTGGTCGCTGTGGACCCCACCACGGCTCAGTTCGCCGAATCCGGCCCTGGCGCGATGGCCATCGGCTGGGACATCTCGGAAGATGGCAAGACCTACACGTTCCACCTGCGTGACGACTACACCTGGAACGACGGCACGCCCGTCACCTCGGCGGACTTCCTCTATTCCTGGAACGCGATCAAGAGCGGCGAGCTGCTGAACACGCTCTTCTCGTTTGTTCCGGAAGTCGTCGAAAGCATGGAAGCGCCCGATCCGCAGACGCTGGTTGTCACCTTCGGGGAAGCTGACTGCCGCGCCCTGGCCAACGCCTCCATCCCGCCGCTGCCCTCGCACATCATGCCGGAAGCTTATGCCGAGCTGAACGAGCTGGACTACAACACCAACCCGACCGTCACCGGCGGCTTCCTGAAATTCGGTTCGTTCCGCCCGGCGGAGCAGCTCGCGCTCATCGCCGACCAGAACTACCCCGACGCCATCTACGGCTACGTGGTTCCCGAAGGCTACATCTACAAGAACGTCCCCGACCAGACTGTTCTGACCGAGCAGTTCCTCGCTGGCGAGATAAACTTCATCAACGCGCCCACGGTCAGCCGCCGCGCCGACATCCGCGCCGCTGCTGAGGCGGGCGATGTTCAGCTTTACGACTATGCCGGCGACTTCTGGGATTATCTGGCCTTCAACCTGGCCGACCCCGCCAACCCGCAGAACGGCCTGGACGAAAACGGCAACGCCATTCCGCAGGGCTACCATCCCATCTTCGGCAACAAGGAAGTGCGCCAGGCTCTCGCCCGCGCCGTCAGCATTGACGACATGATTCAGGCTGCCGTCTTCGGTGAAGGCACACGCATGGCCTCCTTCCTCATTCAGAGTTCCTGGGCCTATGATCACGACCTGGCGCCCATCCCGTATGAGCCGGAAGTCGCCGCCCAGATGCTTGAGGAGGTTGGCTGGGTAGATGACGACAACAACCCGGACACCGTCCGCGTTGCCCAGGGTGTGACCCTGCCCGACGGCACACAGGTTCCTGACGGCACGCCCATGCGCTTCACCATGCTCGGCAACGAAGGCAACACCCGCCGCGCCGCCGAGGGCCAGCTTCTCCAGGATCAGCTCAAGCAGATCGGCGTCGAGGCCATCTACCAGGCCGTGGATTTCTCCACCTGGATCGAAATCGTCAACGCCCAGACCTTTGACGCGGTCATGCTGGCCTGGAGCAACAGCTATCCCGATGACCCGGATGCGACCCAGCTCTTCACGCCCGTCAGCGATGTGGTTGGCAGCGGCAACAACTTCACCTCGTTCAACAATCCGGAATTCACCGAACTGAACGAGCGTGCTCGCACCCTGCCCGGCTGTGACATCGCCGAACGCGCAGAGATCTACCACCGCATGCAGGAAATCATGCAGGACGAGCTGCCCTACCTGTGGATGTACAGCATCAACGGGATGTATGCGGCGCGCGCCAACGTCATGAATTTCGATCCCTATCCGGCCCAGCCTCGCTGGAACCTGAACGCCTGGTACGTGAACTAAGCCGTTCTTACCAGGTGGTCAGCGCCAGGCGTTATGCCTGGCGCTGACCCCTTCTCACGCTGTAGCAAAGTCCCACCAGATGCGATCAGTCAGGCGCCTCTGCCAGAAAACCGCCCTGTGACCAGGGATGCACACACGGATAACATCTCACCATGATGAAATACATCCTCCGCCGCCTTATCCAGGCCGTCCCAACGCTGTTTGGCGTAACGCTGCTGTCCTATCTGCTGATGGCGGCGGCGCCGGGCGGCCCCGCTGCGGCCCTGTCGTTTGGCCCCCGCGTCTCGCCCCAGGCCCGCGCGCAGCTCGCCGCCCAGTTGGGCGTCAATGACCCCTGGCCGCTGCAATACATCCGCTGGCTGCTGGGCGACGACTGGATGCGCTGGGACAGCGACGGCGACGGCACCGCGGACAGCGCGATAATCATTCCGCTGGACGCCGACGGTGACGGCGAGCCAGAGCCGCCGGGCACATCGCGCGGCGTGCTGCGCGGCGATTTCGGCGCGTCCTTCTTCTCCCGGCGTCCGGCAATCGAGTTAGTGCTCGAACGCATCCCCGCCACGCTCGAACTGGGCCTTACGGCGCTGCTGGTCGGGCTGGCGCTCGGCGTGCCCATCGGCGTGATCGCTGCGGTCAGGCGCGGCGGCTGGTTCGACAACTTCACGCGGGTCATGGCGGTTGTGTTCAACGCTGTGCCCACGTTCTGGCTCGGCCTTATTCTGATCCTTATTTTCGGCTCATGGCTCGGCCTGCTGCCGATGGGCGGCCGCTGCTCGCCCTCCCTCACGGGCGAGTGCCCGCCGCTCTATGCGCGCCTTAACTACCTCGCGCTGCCGGTGCTGGTGCTTGCCACCGGCGGCATCGCCGGCTATTCGCGCTATATGCGCGCCTCCATGCTTGACGTTATCGGCCAGGATTACATCCGCACCGCCCGCGCGAAAGGCCTCACCGACCAGACGGTCTGGTTCCGGCACGGGGCGCGCAACGCGCTGATCCCGGTCGCGACTTTCCTCGGCCCGGCCCTGACCGGCCTGCTGGGCGGGGCGGTCATCACCGAAACGATCTTTTCCTGGCCGGGGCTGGGGCGCCTGGGCGTGACATCCGTCTTTCAGCAGGACTACCCCCTGGTCATGGCGATCACCATCGTCGCGGCCATGGCGACGCTGCTCGGCTTTATTCTCTCGGACGTGTTATACGCGATCATTGATCCGCGTATCCGCTACAACTAGCATCGCAGGAGCAACAGGTCATGGCAGCCGAAACCCAGTCACCCGGGGTAGTAAAGCTTGATGTCAGCGACGAACCGCTGGTCGGCCAGTCGCTCACCGCGCTGGCGCTGCGGCGCCTGCGCCGCGACCGGCTCACGCTGGCGGCGGGCGCGTTCATCGCGATGCTTGCCCTGCTGGCGCTGCTCGCCCCGGTCATCGAGCGTTCTATCCTCCAGGTGGACCACACCCGCACCAACGCCAGCCAGACGTTTCAGCCCATCGGAGCGCCGGGCCACATCCTGGGCACCGACGACCTGGGCCGCGACCACCTCGCCCGCCTGCTCTACGCCGGGCAGGTGTCGCTGGGCATCGCCTTCACCGCCGCCCTGCTCTCCATTCTCATCGGCGTTTCGCTGGGCGTCGTGACCGGCTTCTACGGCGGCATCGTGGACGACTTCGTGAACTGGGTGGTGGCGACCTTAAGCTCGATCCCCAGCCTGTTTCTGCTGCTGATCGTCTCAGCGGCCATCCTGCAAAACCCGAACCTCGCCGGATCGGTCATCAGCGGCCCCCTCACGCTGATCCTGATCCTCGGCCTGCTCGGCTGGACGGGGACAACCCGCCTGGTGCGCGGCGAAACGCTCTCGCTGCGCCAGCGCGAGTTCATCATCAGCGCCCGCGCCCTGGGCGCTTCGCCCTGGCGCATCATGTTCAGCCACATCGTGCCCAACCTGTTCTCGGTCGTGGTCATCTCCCTCGCCATTGATATTGGCGCGCTGATCCTGACCGAATCGGCCCTGAGCTTCCTGGGGCTGGGCGTGCGCCCGCCCACGCCCACCTGGGGCAACATGCTGACCGACGCGCAGACTTACTTTACCAAAGGCGTACACCTGGTCATCGCCCCCGGCCTGCTCATCACAGTAACCGTGCTGTGCCTGTACATCATCGGCGATGGCGTCCGCGACGCCTTCGACCCGACCACCGTCGACTAGGACCAGACCGCTTTCCCGACACCCAGCGCGCCGCTAATGCGGCGCGTTTTTGTGTGTTTCAGATTAATTTTCATTTAAAAATTTGCTTAATTCACTCACAGGTGGATACACTAACGTGTGGCAACCCAGTACCACAGGTTTTGAACCGTTCGTGCGCGCTGCAGGTAACTAATCTGTCAGAGGCAAGTGCATCCCGCACGACAGGTTCGGCGCTCTCGCCCCAGAGCGCAACCTCCCATAATTAATTACGGGGCAACAACAATATATACTAAAGGAGTAAAGCATGAAAACCAGGTTTCTCTTGATCGGGCTGTGCCTGGCGCTGCTGGGCGCCGCAGTCCTCCCGGTCCTCGCCCAAGGCCCCGGTGAGGGTGGCGTGATCACCACCGAGAACATCGGCGGCGACCCGTCCACCTTCAACCCACTGCTCGGCTCCGACACAGCCTCCAGCTACGTCTATGGTTGGCTCTACCCGGCCATCCACGGCCTGGACCCCGCCACCGGCGCCCCCACGCCGATGGTTGACGGCGCGCTGGCCGAAAGCTGGGAATATGACGACACCGGCACCGTGCTGACCATCCACCTGCGCCAGGACCTGGCCTGGAACGACGGCACGCCCATTACCGCGCGCGACTATCTGTGGGCCGTGGACGCTGTCCGCAGCGGCCTGACCAGCTCCCCGCGCACCTACGTGTTCGACACGCTGGCCGACGGCACCCCCGCTGGCGGCCCCGTCACCGACGTGCAGGCCCCCGATGACTACACGGTCGTCGTCACCTTCAACCAGGCCGACTGCGGCGCGTTCAACGACGTGAACGACATCACCGTCGTGCCCGCTCACATCTTCGAGCAGCTTTACGGCACGAATTACGCGCTGATGGACGAGGACCCGCGCTACATCCCGACCGTCAGCTTCGGCCCCTTCAAGGACATCGAGTTCGCGCCGGACGCCCAGATCAGCCTGATCGCTGACCAGTCCTACCCCGACACCCAGCTCGGCTTCGTCAGCCCGGCGGAGTGGGTCTACAAGCGCGTTGCCAACACAACCGTCGCCTTTGAGCAGTTCCTGGCCGGGGAAATCACCTACACAGACGCTATCGCGGCCGAGAACCAGAGCACGGTGCGCGGCAACCCGGACTACCAGACGTTCGAGTTCTCGCAGAACGGCTTCACCTACATGGGCTACAACGTCGCCGACCCCGCCAACCCGCAGAACGGCATGGATGAAAACGGCAACGTGATTGACCAGGGCAAACACCCGATCTTCGGCAACGTGATGGTGCGCCAGGCTATCGCCCACGCGGTTGACGTGGACGCCATGATCGCCGGCATCCTCGACGGCAACGGCACGCGCGTCATCACCCACAGCATCCCCACCTCCTGGGTGCAGGACCCTGACCTCCAGCCGTATGCGTTCGACCAGGCGCTGGCGCTGGAAATGCTGGCTGAGGCTGGCTGGGTGGACGACGACAACGACCCCAGCACCCCGCTGGTCGCCACCGAGGTCGCGCAGGCCGCCACCGGTGTCGCGCCGGGCACGCCCTTCGAGTTCGAGCTGATCACCAACGCCGGCAACCTGGCCCGCGAGCGCGTCGGCCAGACGATCCAGTCGCAGCTCGCCGAAATCGGCATCAAGGTTGACTTCCAGGCCATTGACTTCGGCGTGCTGATCCAGAACATGCGCGCGCAGCAGGGCGACGCCTTCATCATCGGCTGGAGCCTGGGCCTGCCCGTTGACCCGGATGTCACCAGCTTCTACACCGCCCTTTCCGACCAGATCGGCGCGGGCTTCGGGTTCACGTCCTACGACAACCCTGAGCTGAACGACCTGCTGCAGCAGGGCAAGACTGTCCCCGGCTGCGGCGTGGAAGACCGTGCTGCCATCTACCGCCAGGTCAACCGCATCCTCTACAACGACCAGCCCTACCTGTACCTCTATGCCGGCAACATCATGTATGCCGCGCAGAGCTACGTCCAGAACTACGATCCCTTCCCGAACTTCAGTCTCTGGAACGTTGACGCCTGGGATGCCAGCCACTAGTCACATCTAGCATCCAGCAGGACACCGGCCCGTGTGCCGGTGTCCTGCTTCATTTCTGCCGTTAGAAACAACTGTCACGGTGTCTTTTCGGTGGGGTCACGTTTTACAGGCAGGTACAGCCGCAATGATCAAGTACATTTTTCGCCGCCTGATTCAGGCGATTCCTACTTTTTTCGGCATCACACTTATTTCTTACCTGATTATGACCGCCGCCCCCGGCGACCCAGTCAGCCTGATGACGTTCGACCCAACCGTGACGATGGAACAGGTCGAGCGGCTGGGCGCGCGCCTGGGCACAAACGACCCCTGGCCAGTGCAGTACCTGCGCTGGCTGATCGGCGACGACTGGATGGAGCCGTTTCGCGAAGAACTGCGCGGCCGGCCAAACATCGGCCTGGACCGCGTGCGCTACGGCATCCTGCGCGGCGACTTCGGCAATTCCTTCTTCCTGAAGATGCCGGCGCTCCAGCTCATCGGCGAACGCCTGCCGGCAACCCTGGAGCTGGGCGTCGCCGTGCTGGTTGTCAGCCTGTCGCTGGGCATCCCCATCGGCATCCTGGCGGCGGTGTGGCACGGCGGCAAATTTGACAACGCCACGCGCATCCTGGCCGTGATCGGCAACGCCGTGCCCAGCTTCTGGCTCGGCCTGATCTTAATCCTGATCTTTGGCGCGTGGCTGGGGCTGCTGCCGATGGGCGGGCGCTGTGCCCAGACGCGCGGCGGCTGTCCGCCCGTCTACCAGCGCCTTGAGTACCTGATCATGCCGGTCACGGTGCTGGCGCTCGGCGGCATCGCCGGCTACTCGCGCTATATGCGCGCGTCCATGCTGGAACAGATCAACAGCGACTACATCCGCACCGCCAAAGCCAAAGGGCTGCCGGCCAACATGGTGTGGTTCAAACACGGCGCGCGCAACGCGCTCATCCCGATTGCGACCTTCCTGGGGCCGGCGCTGGTCGGCGTGTTAGGGGGCGCGGTCGTCACCGAACAGATCTTCACCTGGCCGGGGTTGGGGCTGCTGCTGATCACATCCATCACCCGCCAGGATTACCCGATCATTATGGCATCCGTGGTGATCGCCTCGCTGCTGACGATCCTCGGCTACATTCTTTCCGATGTCCTGTACGCGGTTGTTGATCCGCGCATCCGCTTCTAAGCTGTGGTTGAGGGTTCAGACATGGCAAGCACTTCACAAACATCTCAGACTGGTGTCGCCGTCCTGGGCGCAGACACACCAGCCGCCCACCACAGCCAATCGCTGACGCGCCGCGCGCTGCGCCGGCTGGTGCGCGACCGGCTCACCATGATCGCGATTTTCGCTATCCTGCTGCTGGCTTTCCTGGCGCTCATGGCGCCCATCATCAGCACCCAGATCCTTCGCGTGGATTACACCAAAGCCACCCCCGCAAACGCCTTTCTGCCCGCCAATTCGCCGGGGCACGTTCTGGGAACCGACGACCTGGGCCGCGACCACCTGGCGCGCCTGCTCTACGGCGGGCAGGTGTCGCTGGGCATCGCCTTCACCGCCGCGCTGCTTTCTATCAGCATCGGCGTCGCGATCGGCATTGTCACGGGCTTCTATGGCGGCATCGTGGACGACCTGATCATCTGGCTCATCACGACGATCAATTCCATCCCGCAGCTCTTTCTGCTGCTCATCATCAGCGCGGTGCTGGCGCCCGGCCCGGTGGGCCTGATTCTGGTGCTCGGCCTGCTCGGTTGGACGGGCATCACGCGCCTGGTGCGTGGCGAAACGCTTTCCCTGCGCGAGCGCGAATTCATCGTCAGCGCGCGCGCGCTGGGCGCGTCAGACCGGCGCATCATGTTCGTTCACATCCTGCCCAACCTGATCTCGATCATCACGATCGCCCTGGCGATCGACATCGGCGTGCTGATTCTGGTCGAATCGGGCCTCAGCTTCCTGGGCTTTGGCATCCAGCCGCCTATCCCCAGTTGGGGCAACATGCTCACCGGCGCGCAGACGTTCATGCGCCGCGCCCCGCACCTGGTTTTTGCGCCCGGCCTGCTCATTCTGATCACGGTGCTGTGCATGTACATCATCGGCGACGGCATCCGCGACGCCTTCGACCCGCGTATGGAAAGCTGAGCGCGCCGCGCGGTTTTACTGGCCGCCCCCCGACCGGTACTGCGCCTCCAGGCGGGAGATCAGCTCGTTCTGCAGGGCAGTTACCTGCTCAAGCTGGGCCGTCACGGCGGCGGCTGTTTCGCCGATATTCACCGCCTCGCCGTTGGCAAAGGCCTGAAAACGGTCTACGGCGGTGTTCATGGCGTCCAGCAGGATCAACTGTAACTCAGTGGCACAGTCCGGCGTCGGGCGCTCGCTGGCGGCGTCGCGCAGCCGGGCCATGCGAAACACGCTGTCATAGACCTGCGCGCTCGACTGGCGGGAAGCCTCCGCCAGCACGGCCATAAACTCCGGCACCAGGAACGTGGCTGTCCCCTGCAGCCAGGCGTCAAGCGCCGCCGTCTGCACACACTGGCCTTCGAACGCTGGCGTCGGCGGCGGCGCCAGCGTGATCGGCGGCGGCGGTGTCGGCTGGCCCACATCGCCCAGAGCGCACGCCGTGAGGACAAAGACCAGGACACCAGCGAGTGTCAAGCCGCGCAGTCTGATCGCCATGAGCCACAAATCCTTGTGTTTTCTGTTCTGACCTTAGCCTAGCACGACCGCTGCGCGCAGTCAATTTGCCATAGTCCCGAATTCGTTTACAATCGAATCAGCGCTGTAATGAGGAGTCTGTAACCCATGCCACAGTTACTCAGTCGCAGAGATGATAACGGTTGGCTGACACCAGCGATGGCCGATATACTGCGGCAGGCAACCGGCGCGCTGCCCGGTGAGGATGCGCTGCGCGCGCAGGCTGCCGAAATTCAGCGCATTCTGCTGGAGCAGGAAACGCCAGCGCGGGTCGTTGATGTCCACCCAACGGCCTCGCGCATCCTGTTTATTGCGCGGCCAGAGCTGGTCGGCAAACGCAGCGCGCGCCGCCCGGTCGCGCCGGCGGAAATCCGGCGCAGCCTCAGCGTGATCGCTGAACAGCACCCTGACTGGACGCTGGGGTTCGTCCAGCAAATCCCTGACGACGACACGAGCGTGGGCATTCTGCTGCGGACCGAACAGCACCAACCCCTCAAACTGCGCCAGGTGCTCATCAGCAATGCGTATATGCACAGCGCGTCCACGCTGACGCTGGTCCTGGGCGTCACCATCGAGCAGCAGGTAATCGTGCGCGACCTTGCCGCCATCGGCCATCTGCTCGTCGCCGGCTCGGAGGCCGCGCGCCAGCACATCGTTCGCTCCATTCTCGTGACGCTGGCGTTGTTTAACACGCCGGCGGAGCTGCGCCTCAGCCTCGTCGGCACCGGCAGCGCGCTCTACAGCGACATTGCGGGCATTCCCCACATGCTGGGGCGCGCGGTTGATGACCCGGAGCGCGGCGCCCGGCTGCTGGATGGCATGTCGAAGGAAGTGCAGCGCCGCTGGCAGTGGTTCCAGGAGCGCGAGGTCAGCACGCTCAGCGCCTACAACGAACAGCTTCAGCGCGCCGGCCAGCCGCCGCTGCCGCGCATCCTGATCTTGCTCGACGCCTTCGGCGATGAAACCTGGATGAACGGCCCCGACCGCTGGGTCGAACCCGTTTACGACCTGCTGGTTAACGGCGCGCGCGTCGGCGTGCATGTTCTCTGTGCCGCCGCGCAGCCCGAACACGTCCCCGAACCCCTGGCCGGGGTGCTGACGGAACAGATCATCATGCGCTCGGCGCGCCCGGACCTGGCCGCTAGCCTCAAAAACGTACACAGTTCAGCGCTGCGCTTCGCGGACGCCTTCTTCATCGAGCGCGACAGAAACGCCGCTGCGCTCCCTGTCGAGCTGTGTACGGTCACGCCTGAAGAAACGCAGCACCTGGTGACCTACTGGCGCGGCGTGGCTGCCCAGCGCGCCCGCGAAATCACCGCCCGCGAGCGCACAGGCCTGACCGACCTGCTGCCAGAGCTGGCGGGCAGCGATCTGGCGGAGCGGCCCGCCGCGCCGCCGCTGCCCACGCGCACACGCGCCGGCATGCTGGCGCGCGCCACCCAGGCGCTCGCCAGCACCGACGAAAGCCAGGTGCTGCAGCGCGCGCAGGCGCTGGCCGCCTACCTCGGCTGGATCGGCCCCGGCCCGCTGCACGACATCCTGGGGCTGTCAACCGGCGAGGCGCGCGCCGTCATCGCTGCGCTGCAAAATCTTGAGCTGGTTGAAGCCGGTGACGCGCCGGCGCTGCGCTTTATCCGCCTGGCGGAAAACCCGCTTGAGGCTGACGCAGCGCCCGAATAGCCCCGCCCCCGCCGTCACCGTCAGCCGCTGACCGGCAGGACAGAGAACGTGCAGGAATTGTATTCGCTGCCCAGAATCACCTTGAAGTCCGTCTCGCGGTCCGGGTCGGGCGAAATGACGATGTTTTCCGGCTTGATGTTGAGCACGCTGGCGATGCTGCTGCGGCTGCTGCCCTTGCTCTGGCCCGTGTAGTCAATCAGCACGGACTCCGTGTAATCCGTCTGTTCCGCCGCGCCGGCGGCGGCCGCCGCCAGGCCGTCCCAGGCCAGCCGCTCCGCCGCGACCCGGTCCCAATCCGCGTTGGTTGTGCCATTGTAAACGGCGATGGTCGCCGCCTCCGCCGCGATCTGGCTTAACGTGGGCGGCTGGTAAAAGTCCTCCAGCAGCGGCCGCATGGTTTCATACACGGGAAGCTGCACAAAGTCGCCGTCCGGCGTCTGCCAGGGCGTCGTGTGGTATGTCCGCACCAGGGCGAAATTCTCGATCAGCGCCGGGTTCAGGTTGGCCGCGAACGGCAGCAGCCCCAGCACATCCTCAAATGTCAGGTTGGTTTCAACAATCTGCGCGGCCAGGTTCCACAGCTCCGGCAGCCGGGCAAGCTGGCCCGTGTCGCGCGCCCTGCGCCACAGGCCGCGCAAAAGCTGCTGCTGCCGGCGGCCCCGGTCGAAGTCGGTGCTGTTGTGGCGCGAGCGGGCGTACCACAGCGCCTCGCCCCCGTTCAGCGTGTAGTAGCCGACATCCAGCACATAAAACCCGTCCTCGTTCACGCGCCGCGCCGCCGCCGGCACATCCGCCCCGATCAGCGGCAAATCCTCGATCGCGCAGTCAACGGCGACATCCACGCCGCCCAGCGTGTCAACCGCCTGGCGGAACCCGCTCAGGTCAATCAGCGCGTAGTAATGTACGTTGATGCCAAAATTGTAGAGGATCGTCTGCCGCAGCAGCTCAAATGTGCCGTCGTTCCAGCCGCCGGACTGCCCGCGCATGTACGCCAGGTTTAGCCGCTGCATCCCCCACTCTGGGATGTAGACAAACAGGTCGCGCGGCAGGCTGAGCATGGCAACCGAACCCGTTTCGCGGTTGATCGAGACGACGATCATCGTGTCCGTGCGGATAAAGCCGTCGCCGGTGATCTCACCGTCGCTGCCCATCAGCAGAATGTTGAGCAGGTCATAATCCCGCGCCACCGGCTCAACGCGCGTCGGAATCGCGGTAACGTCAACCTGGTTGGGGTCAGGGTCGCCCAGGTAGCGGATCGTCGGCAGCGGGCGCGGCGTGGCCGTCTGCGCTGGCAGCGTCGGCGGCGGGATTGTCGCCGTCGCCGGCGGCGCTGTCGGGGGCGCCGGTGTCTCCGTTAGCGGCGGCAGCGTATTGACCGCCGGGATGGTCACGTCGGGGGCGTTCGGCGTGTTGGTGGCGAACGCCTGCGCCACCGCCACAGGCGCCGCCGTATCGGTCGGCGCGGGCGTGCTGGTCTGCGTCGCTGTGGCTGTAGCTGTGTTGGTGGCCGAAGCTGTCAGGCTCGGCGTATACGTGGGCATGAGCGTAGGCGTCGCGCTCGCGGTCACAGTGGCTGTGGCGGTGGCGGTCAGCGTGCTGGTTGGCGTGTGCGTCACCAGCGTTGCAGCGATCGCGGTAACGGTTTCCGCGTATGACGGGCCGCGCTCCGCTGCCACCGTCCGCTCACTCACCTGGCGCAGCACCGCGCGCGCCACGCCATAGCCCGACCAGACAATGGCCGCGATGAGCAGCAGCGGAATCAGCCGGAATGCTATCAGACGCAGCAGCTTGCGCACGCTCACTCTCCCCGCTTCAACGCCCAGCCGTCCTGTACGACGGCCAAGTGTATCAGAGAAGGCCAGCCTGCGGTATGCTTAGTCGAAGTAAACCGGGACGGCGCAGCGGGCGTTATTAATGCCGCCGCCCTGGTCAAACACGCTCAGGCGAATCCAGTAGATGCCCGGCGGAAAGACATCGGAATTAATCACGCCCAGGCTGCCGGCGTTCACCGGGACGGCGCTGTGCAGATACTGCGTGTAGACGGTCACATACTCAGACCGCACCTCCAGCAGATAGTAGCCAAACCCAGCGCCCGCCGCTGTGCCGGTGACCGCGACCTGCCCCGCCGCGCGCGCGCCCGCCGCCGGGCTGGTAATCTGCGCGTTCGGGCTGCCGCAGCCCACAGCCTGCAAACCGCCCACCAGCGCGGAATCCGTCGTGGCCTGGCCCGGAACAGCCGTCTGAACCGGCTCGCCGGGCAGGCGCGGCACGTAGATCACATCCCCCGGCGCGACAGCCGTAGCGCTGCCCAGGCAGTTCGCCACCTGAAGGTCAAAAGCGACGCTGCCGGTCGCCCGCGCGATGCTCGCCAGCGTCTCGCCCGCCTGAACCTCGTACAGCCTCCAGCCAAACGGCGCGATGCAGAACACGCGCGTCCCCGAAACCGCGCCGGCCGGGTCGGTTGGCGTTTCGGTCGGCGTCGGCGTGCTGCTGGGCGGCGGCGAGGCGGTCTGCGTCGGCGCGGGCGTCGCGCTGGGGCGGAGAGTCGCCGTCGGCGCGGCGGTGTTCGTCGCCGTCGGCACAGGCGTCTGCGAGGGGCGCGGCGTCGCGGTGGGAACGGGCGTTTCGGTGGCAGCCGGCGTGGCCGACGGCCGCGGCTTGTCGGTCGCCGTGGCCGATGGCGGCCTGTCAGTCGGCGTGGCCGACGGCCGCGGTTTGTCAGTCGGCGTGGCCGACGGCCGCGGTTTGTCGGTCGGCGTAACCGACGGCTGCAGTCTATCTGTGAATGTGGCTGATGGCTGCGGCTCGTCGGTGGGCGTGGCGCTCGGCGCTTTGGTCGGCGGCGCGGGCGTGCGGCTGGCGGCGACGGTGGCAGTCACGGCAGCGGTGGCTTCAGGCGTATCTGTCGCGCGCTCGGCGGCGGGCGTCGCCGAGGCGGGCGGCAGCGTGGCCGCCGCCTCGGTCGTTGGCACAACCGCCTGCGCCGTGGCCGGCGCGCCAGACACCGCCGCCCCGCTGGACAGCGACAGAATGATCGCGGAGGTCAGGGCAAAGGCCAGCACCCCCACCACAACGATTGCAACGATGATTTCATTCCCAATATCCCGCTGCATTCCTCAGCCTTCTGTCTGGGCGCGCGCATCGAGCGGCAGCGCGAAATGAAAGGCGCTGCCCACCTGCGCGCGTGTCTCCAACCATAAAACGCCGCCGTGCGCCTCGACCAGCGCCTTGGCGATGGCCATGCCCACGCCGGTGTCGCCCAGCCCCTGAATCAGCGGGTTTTCCGCCCGGTACTTGCGCGCAAACACGCGCTGCTGGTCCTCCAGCGCGATGCCGCCGCCGCGATCCTCGACCGTCACCAGCAGGCTGTCAACCGACTGCCGCGAGCCGTTGTTCGACAGCGCGACCGGCTGCCGGCTGGCCGCGATGAAAATCTCGCTGTCAGGCGGCGAGGCCAGGTAAGCGTTCGTCAGCAGTTGGCCGATGATCTGGTTGAGCGCGTCGTGGTCGGCGGAAATCGGCGGCAGGTCATCCGCAAGGTTGAGGTGCACCGTCAGGCCCTTCTCGCGGAACTGGCCGCCGGAAGCGGTGATCGCGTCCTCAATCACCCCTACCAGGTCCACCGCCTCTGGCGCCAGCGTCAGCTCGCCCATGTCCAGCGCCGTGATGCGCGTCAGGTCCTCCATCATGGACAGCAGCCGCGCGATATTAGCGGCCACCCGCTGCAAAAACCGGAGCTGCATTTCGCCCAGAATGCCGGCGGACTCCGACAGCAGCAGCTCAACATAGCCCACGATGGACGTAAGCGGGGTGCGCAGCTCCTGCACCATGCCCAGGATCAGCGCCGGGTCCTGCGGCTGGCGCGCCGGGCGCGCCGCGGGCAGCGCCTGCGCCTGAAGCACGCCCATCTGCCCTTCCAGCGCCGCCAGCTCGGTGCGCGCGTCGTGAAGCTGGTGTTCAAGCTGCGCGCGCTGCGCCGTCAATTCCTCGATAATGCGGGTGAGCGAGCCAACGCCGTCCGCGCCCAACTGTTCCAGACGGCCGCGGTCGCCCTCCACGCGCGCGAGAAGCTGCTCGCGCTCGCCCTCGACCGCGCCCTTTTCGGCCTGCAGGCGGTCAACCTGCGCCGACAGGTTGCTGCGCGCGTCGGCCAGCATTTGCAGCTCGCGCCGCAGTTGAACCGCCGCCTCCTGCGCTTCCTCAAGCTCCTGACGGTAAGCCTCGGCCTCCGCGATGACCCGTGCGCGGTGCTCTTTGATCGAATCCTGCTTCGCCAGCAGCTCCTCACGCTCGGCGCGCAGCGCGTCGCGCTGCTTGACCGCCGCTTCACGGTCCGCCGCCAGGTTTTTCACGACCTTCTGCAGATCCTCGATCTGCTTTTCGCGCTCCTGCGCCTGGGTGATGCTGGTCTCCAGGCCGGCACGCTCGCTCAGCAGGGTGTCGCGCTCGTGCCTGAGCGCGTCGTAGCGCGCCTGCAGCCCGGCCCGCTGTTCGTGCAGCCGCCCGACAAGCTGCGCCAGCCCCGCCGCGCCGTTCTCAATTCCCAGCGCCGCCAGCTGGGCCTCCAGGTCGCCCAGGCGGCCCTGAAGCTGGCTGCGCTCCACCTCCAGCCGCGCCTTTTCGTCGGCCATGCCCGTCAGGACATCCTGCACGACCGCCGGCACATGCGACCGATCGCCGCGCCGCAGCTCGGCAAGCTGCGTTTCGAGGCTGTCGCGCTGCGCCAGCAGGTCCTCTTTTTCGCGCTTCAGCACGTTAATCATCGTGTTGTAAACATCGGTGTTGCTGTCCGCGGTCGCGCCCGCCAGCGCCGTCTCGGCCTCCTGCAAGCGCACCAGAAGCTGGTTGCGCTCCGTCAGCAGCCGCTGCTGCTCCTCGTTGAGCGCCACCATGCGCTGCGAAATCGAAAGCCCCTCGTCAGTGTCCTCCAGCCCCGACGCCACCCGGCTGCGCTCCGCGTCCAGCTCGATCTTGAGCTGCGTCACCTGCCGCGTCAGCGTGGAGATCTGCTCGCGCGACTGCACCAGCGCCGCCTGCAGGTCCAGCCGGGCGGCTGCCGAATCGTCCGCGCCCTCGTCGCGCATGCCGCGCAGCATCGCCTCGATGGCGGTGGCCTCCGCCTGCAACTGCGAATCGCTCGCCCGGTAGCTCAATGCCAGCATCCCGCTGGCGATGATCGCGATGCCGCGCAGCCGTTCGCGCTCAGCGTCGTTAAGCTCGCGCCCGCTGTAGGGCATCCCCACCAGCAAAACCGCGACCAGTTCGTTGTTGTGCACCAGCGGCTGAAAGTAGGCCGGTCCGTGCTGGTCAACGTCCAGGCGCGTGTACAGGTCACGCAGTTCGGCCTCGTTGCGGTCCGGGAACAAAGGCCGCTGCGTCCGCCGCTCGACCGCGTTCACCAGCGTGGGCTGATCGTCCAGGTTGAGCGCCATCCCCAGGATCGGCCGCTGCATAATCATGTCGTAGCCGCAGGTGATGTCGGCGTAATTGGCGTCCTGAAGCGTCAGCAGCAGGCCGACTTCGCCGCGCGCGATCTCCAGCGCGGCCCGCACAACCTGCAGCGGTATCTCAGCCGGGACCGGCTTGTCGAGGATCACGCCCAGGGCCTTGAGGAGCTGGACCGACTCGCGTTCAACCGGCGTGTCGGCGGCCGGGCCGTCCGCCGTTTCCGCCGCCCGCCCGCCCAGCCATGCGCCGCCGTTCGCCAGCAGGCTGGCGTCCGCCGTCGTGTGGCTGACCACCAGGCGGTAAATCACCGCCGGCATCACCGGCAGCGCCGCCAGAAAGGCCAGCCGCGCCAGGCCGGAATAGTCGCCCGCAGCGGTGCCCTGGACGATCTGCAGCAGCGTGCCCGCATAGCCGAGCAGCAGCACCGCAAAAAAGACCAGCTTAACCGGCGCGTCGGTCACGCTGCGGAAGTAAGCGGCCATCAGGATCAGACCGAACAACGCCACAGCGGCGGCGATCAGGGTCCAGGCGGCGCCGTAAACGCTGGCGCTGAAGCCGGCCGCGCTGGCCTCAGCGGGCCACTGTGTGCCCGTGAAAATATACCCAACGATCACCACGATCAGCACCAGCAGCAGGACAATGTTGGCGCGGCGCGTCTCGCCCTGCTGGTTGTCCGTGATAAAGGCCCAGCCCAGCAGCAGAATCGTCACGACCTGGGCCACACGCTCAACCGGCGGCAGCACCAGGCGGGCCTCGATGTTGGCCAGCAGCGCGAAAACGCCGCCAAACACCAGCGCCGCCCACACCACCGTCACCCCCACCCCGGCGCGCACATAGCGCCGGGCGGCGAAATCGTCCGGGGCGCGCAGCCGCCGCTCCAAAGCCATGAACAGCCCGGCCTGCGTGAGCAGAATCACCGCCAGGAAAAACAACAGGTCGCCCGGCGGCTGCACAAGGATGTTTACAAAATCAACCGGTGTCTGAGACACATCACAGTTCCCCAACCAGATTAGAACGCGCGTTACACTGACAGTATAGCATAACCATCAATTTGCGCTGGTTGCGGCACGGTTAATTCAGCATTAGAGGAACGCTTGTAAGCGTTGACGGCCCGCGGCCATTCGGCTAAACTGAACGCTCGTTATGGCTATTTGTGGGGTGCCCCCAGGCAAACGCATGCAGGACAAGCACCGGCTGCGCTCCGCCACAGCCAACACGATCCGCCGCGCGCCCTGGATCGCCATCACAGCCCGATGGTTCTACCGCCTGCTTCAGGCCCGTTTTTCCGCCGGCGTGGTCGCTGTGATCCTCAACGCTGACGGCGAAGTGCTGCTCGTGGAGCACGTGTTTCACCCATATCACCCCTGGGGCCTGCCGGGCGGCTGGGTGGACCGCCACGAAGACCCCGCCGACACCCTGCTGCGCGAACTGCGCGAGGAGCTTGAGCTGCAAATCGAAGTTGGCCCGGTTTTGCTGGTAAAAGTGGATCACGGCAATCACATTGACATGGCTTACCTTTGCCAGCCGGCCGGCCCAATCGGGACGCTCAGCGGCGAGCTGCTGGGCTACCGCTGGCAGCGCCCCGACAGCCTGCCCCGGCTCCAACCCTTCCATTTCCGCGCGGTCCAGCGCGCCCTGGAGCTGACCGCGAGGCACGCATGACCGCAGGCTTGAGCGGCCTGGGAACCAAACGGCGCAGCCGTCCGGGCATTCCCGTACTCCCCATCCTGTCAACGCTGCTGCTGCTGGCCGCGGCCGGCCTGTTCGTGCTTGAGCTGGTCACCTTCAGCCAGGAAGCCGACCTTCTCCCCACAGACGTGACCGTCGCCGGCGTGCCGGTCGGCGGTTTATCCGCCGGTGAGGCGGTCACGCGCTGGGAAAATGCGCTCATGCAGCCCGTTACCCTGTGGTACAACAACAGCCCGATCGTCGTTGACCCGGCCGCGCTCGGCTTTCGGATCAACAGCGCCACCATGCTGGCCGACGTGCGCGCCACAGCCGACATCGCCGGCAGCAACTGGCAGCGGTTCTTTAATTATCTGACTGGCCAGGAAGCGCAGAACACGATCAACATCCCCGTCGCCGCCGATTACCAGCAGAACCTGCTCGAACAACTGCTGCGCGAGATCGGCCTCCGCTACGACCAGCCGCCCGGCCGGGCGTCCTACGACCCGCAGACCCTCACTGTGCGGCCCGGCCCAGGCGGGTACGCGCTCAACCAGCGGGCGGCGCTGGCCGCAGTTGACGCCGCGCTCTACAACCCCGACAGCCGCACTGTGGCGCTTCCGGTGGAGAACACCGGCGCCGGCTCCACAGATATTTCCGTCCTGCGCGACACCATCGTCGAGTACCTGGACTCGCAGGGGTTTCTCTACGACAGCCAGAACACGGTGGCGTCTGTCTACATTCAGGACCTGCGAACCGGTGAGGAAGTCAACCTGCTCGGCGACGTGGCCTTCTCAGCCGCCAGCACCATTAAGGTCGCCATCCTGATCGACTACTTCCGCTACCTGTCGCTGGCCCCCACCGACGAAGAAGCCTACCTGATGGCGAATTCGCTGCTGTGCAGCAACAACTCGTCGTCCAACCTCATCATGCAGATCATCGGCGGCGGAACCAACATCTTTAACGGCCTGGTGAGCGTCACCAACACCGCGCAGTACCTCGGCGCGCGCAACACATTTATCAGCGCGCCGTTCGTGCTGGGCGTGCAGGGGGAACAGTTGGGTTCAGTCGCCGTCCCGCCCACGTCGCCCAACCCTGACCATAACACCAGCCCCGACCCGTTCAACCAGACGACCGCTGAGGACCTGGGCACGCTCTTTGGCATGATTTACGACTGCGCCACCTACGGTTCCGGCCTGATGGCCGCCTTCCCTAACGGCGAATTCACGCAGAACGAATGCCGCCAGATGCTGGAGCTGATGAGCGCCAACGACCTACAGCGCCTGCTCCAGGGCGGCATCCCGGCCGGTGAGCGCATCTCGCACAAAAACGGCTGGCTGTCCACCATGCACGGCGACGCCGGCATCGTGTACTCGCCCAACGGTCGCCACTACATCATCTCGGTTTTTCTGTGGGAAAACACCGATTTCTTCAGCTATGAGCGCGCCTGGCCGCTGATCGAGGGGGTTTCACGCGCGGCGTGGAATTATTTCAACCCGGAAAGCCCGCTGCTGGCCCCGCGCAGCGACCTGCCCCCAACCGCGCTGGAGTGCAGCCCCGAAGACGGCTCGCCGGGCTTCCTGCCGCCCTTCGGCGAGGTCAACCTGAACGACATCAACGCCTGGCGCAGGAATCCATAAACGCCGGGGTCAGGTGTGCTGGGCAGGTTCGGCGGGCCGGCACTTCACCAGCGTGAGATGGTTGCGCCCCTGCTCATACTGATAAGAAACCTCGTCCATCAGTTGTTTGACAAAAAGCACCCCCCACCCCCCTGGCGGCCGCTGGGCCGGGCCGCCGGCCACGTCCGGGCCGCTGAAGCTCACCGGGTCGAAGGGCGGCGCGCTGTCGCTGATCGTGATCGCCAGGCAGCCCGCCGCGCGCGCGCGGCACACCACCGAAATATCGCACGCGGCATCCTCACCGCCGTAGCCGTGTTCGATGATGTTGGCGCAAACCTCATCCACGCTGAGCTGACAGTGATGCACCCCCTGCTCATCCAGGCCGGCAGCGCGCGCCGCCGCCGCCACGAACTGCGCCGCCCGCTGAATCTCATCGTACCGCGCCGCGATTGTCACCCGCCGTTCCGCGCCCGCCATCTCCACCGCGCTATCTAGAAGCTCCTGAGCGCCTCTGCCCTGGAGGGGTAAATCTGCATGAACGTGTCCAGGCCCGCCATTTCCAGCACCTCCCGCACGCGCGCTGCCGGCTCCGCCAGGCGGATGTCGCCCTGCATTCTGCGCGCCTTCTTCAACGCGGACACGATTTCGCGCAGGCCAGCGCTGCTCATGTAATCAACGCCGCTGAGATCCAGCACGACGCGCTCGGCGCCGCCATCAATCGCGCCCATCAGCGCCGCGCCAAAACCGGCGGCGCTCCCGCTGTCAATCCGCCCCCTGACCTCCACCACCGCCACCTGGTTGACATGCGACACGTTCGCCTCAAACATACCCCGCGCTCCGCTCAACCCTCAGCCGTTACCCTGGATGCGCGCTGCCGCGCCGACGCCCTCAATTATGCCACAGTCTGGCCCGCGCCGGTACGCAGGCCAGATTCGCCAAATGTCCATCCAGCCCGGCCGCAGCGGCGGTATAATGGCCGTTCTGACGTTCGTGGAAGGCGTGGGAAGCTATGGACTGGGGAACGGCCATTCTGCTGACAATCTGGGTGGGCGCACTGCTGCTGCTGTGGCAGCGCACCGAAGTCAGGCGGCGCCGCGTCGTGACGCTGCTGCTGCTCGTGGTCGGCTTTCTGACCTGGTACTGGGCTGACTACCGGGGACTCGGCGGCGCGTTCGCAGCCGCCAGCGCCGCCGCGCTGGCCCTCAATTTCCTGTTCTGGCTGCTCATCGGGCGCTACAACCCGGTTGGCAGCAGCGACAGCATCCAGGTGATCGGCATGGACGACTAAAACACACAGCGCCGGCCCAACCGCGCCGGCGCTGTGCGTTTACAGGGCGGTTGCCCCGCCCGCTTTATTCGATCACGTTCAGCGGAACAGCGTCCGCGTTTTGCAGCATCAGCACGCTGGCGCGCGCCGCCACCGCCTGCGCGACGCTCACAAAGGCCTGTCCGGCCTCGCTCTCCGGCTGGCTGACGACGATCGGACGGCCATAATCGCCGCCCTTGCGCACATCAGCGGCCAGCGGAACGCGCCCCAGGAAGGGCACATTGCGTTCCTGCGCCAGCGCCTCGCCGCCGCCCTCGCCGAAGAAATCGCCGGCCATGTTCTCGACGACGCCGACGATCGGCACGTTGAGCGTTTCAAACATGGCGATGCTGCGCAGGGCGTCGGACACAGCGACTTCCTGCGGCTGCGTCACGATAATCACGCCAGTCAGCGGGAACGACTGCGCCAGCGACAGCGGCGCGTCGCCTGTGCCGGGCGGCAGGTCCACAATCATGTAGTCCAGCTCGCCCCAGTGAACGTCGGTGAAAAGCTGGCGAATCGCGCCGTGCAGCATCGGGCCGCGCAGAATCATCGGCTTGTCAGGCGCCGTCAGGAACCCGGTGCTGATCAGCTTGATGCCGTAGGCCTCCAGCGGAACCATCTTGCCGTCCACCACCCTGGGCCTGCCGTGGCCCAGGCCGGTCATGGTAGGAATGTTCGGGTTGAGAATGTCGGCGTCAATCAGCCCCACCGCCGCACCAGCCTCAACCAGCGCCGCCGCCAGGTTCGTTGACACCGTGCTCTTGCCGACGCCGCCCTTCCCGCTGGAAACGGCCAGCAGGCACTTCATGGACACGTTCAGCATGCCCAGCACACGCCGGTCGGTGGGAATCTGGGAATCCCAGTCAATCTGCAGCTGGTTAATCCCCGGCACCTTGCCCACAACCGCGGCGTTGCAGCGCTCCAGAAACACGTTCTTGAGCGGGCACGCCGGCGTTGTCAGCACAATCGTGAAGTGTGCTGTGTCCCCCACAACCTTCAGCTCGCGCACCATGTTGAGCGACACGATGTCCCGGTGCAGCTCAGGCTCGATGACGGTAGACAGCGCCGCCATAATCTGTTGTTCGATGTTATCCATAGATCCCCACTCATCAGCGAATTAAACGAGACAAGAATAATTATAACTCACATTAGAATTATTCGTCGCCATCTTTTGTCGCAAAACGCCCGCCAAACAACCCGAATCACGAACCCCGACAGACACAATCGGGGTTCGTGGCCCAGGCATCGGCCGTTTATTCGTCCTTGTCGCCGCCATCCTGGCGTTCGCGCTTGCGCGCCAGGGCCGCCTCACGCTTCGCCAGGCGCGCTGCCTTCTCGGCTTCAGCGTCAACGACGGGGGCTGCCGGCGCGGCAGCGGGCGCCGCTTCGGCGCTGGCCGCCGCCGGTTGAGCAGCAGCAGCAGCAGCGGCCTCTTTAGCGGACGCAGCGGCGCGCTCCGCCTTCTTGCGCTCCTTCAGCACGTCGGTGTGCTCCCAGCCGCCGCGCGCTTCCATCTCCTCGTAAGCGGTTGTCGGGGCGATGCTTTTCCAGTAGCGCATCTCCTTCGACAGCCGCTGCTTGTCGTGGATGTGGATGGTCGTGCGGTCATAGCTCGCCAGCTCGTAGTCGTGGTCCATCTTGATGGCGTCGAACGGGCAGAACTCAGCGCAAAGACCGCAGTTCATGCAAACGTCAATGTCAATGTAGAACGCCTGCGGCTCCGGGATGGGCCGCCCAGTGGCCGGGTCCTCGCCGCGCACAATCCAGATACACTGCGGCGGGCACACCTTAACGCAGATGCCGCAGCTCGTGCACCAGTCGTGGCCGGGGCGGTCCGGGTCATCGTAGTTTTCCACCACCAGGAACGGCACAAAGCGAAAACGCTCCGGCACCGCTATCTTTTCATCTGGATACTGAACCGTGTACGCGCCCTGCGTCCGCGGCCCCTGCCGTGTTCCGAAATTTGCCTCGTCGATATACTTACGCCCGGCGTAGCGAATATCATCCACGTAGGTGTTGACAAAGTGCCTGAGGGTGACGATCAACCCTCGTACAATGCCCTGTCCATATCCGTACATACCCTGCCCTTTTCCGCGTCGTTGTTAACGATCTGTCTCGCCCAGCACAATGTCAATGCTGCCCAGGATAGCGACCACGTCCGCCACCTTCTGGCCGACACACATCAGGCCCAGCGGCGTCAGGTTGATGAAGCTGGGGGCGCGCACGTGATAACGCCAGGGGTTCTGCGTGCCTTTTTCGTCGCCCGCGGACACCACATAGTAGCCAAGTTCGCCCTTCGGGTTCTCGACCCGGCCAAACGCCTCACCGAGCGGCACGCGCGGCGTGTGCACCGGCTTGCCCGCCAGAATCGGCTCGCCCTTGGTGCGCTCCAGGCGCGGCAGTATCTGCCGCAGGATGCGCAGGCTCTCGCGCATCTCCCAGATCCGCACCAGGTAACGGTCGTAGATGTCGCCGTTGGTCCCAACAGGAATGTCGAAATCCAGCTCAGGGTAGATGCTGTACGGCTCAGCGCGCCGCACGTCGTATGCCACGCCGCTGCCCCGCAGCAGCGGGCCGGCAGCGCTGTAAGCGATCGCTGCTTCGCGCGGCAGCACGCCCACGCCGATCGCGCGCTCCTTGACGATCTCGTTCTCCGTTAGCAGGGCCTCATATTCATCCAGAAAGCGCGGCAGGCGCTCGTTCACCATTCCGGCGATGTAATCCATCGTGTTGTAGTCGCGCACCTTGTCGTTCACCAGGGTGGCGACGCTGTGAATGCGCTCCGGCAGGTCCTTGAACACGCCGCCAAAGCGCATGTAGTTGCACATCAGGCGGCTGCCAGCGGCGGCCTCAAAAATATCGAGGATTTTCTCGCGCTCGTTGTTGGCGTAGAGCATCGGCGTGAAGAACGCGCCCAGGTCGTTGAGCAGGAAGCCAATGGACCACAGGTGATTCACAATGCGCGTCAGCTCAACCATCAGCACGCGGATCACCTCAGCGCGGTACGTGGGCGGCTGGTAGCGCGCCCCCAGGCTGAGAAGCTGCTCAACGGCCAGCACATAGCCCAGGTTGTTGCCCATGCTGGAAATGTAGTCGAGCCGGTCAGTGAACGGTATGTTGTGCAGGTAGGTGTTGCGCTCGCCAATCTTCTCGTGATTGCGGTGCAGATAGCCCATGACCGGCTCAAGCGACTCGATCGTTTCGCCGTTCAGCGTCACGAGCATGCGGAACACGCCGTGCGTGCTGGGGTGGTGCGGCCCCAGATTCACCACCAGCCGGTCGGTCTGAAGGCCCTCGCCGCTCAGCTGCTGAACATCAACTCCCAGGCCCGCGCCCGCGTACAGCGCTTCCTCTGACCGGTCGGTCAGCCGCGACAGATCAATGTCCGCCGGGTAATGAACGTTCTTGCCGTAAGGGTTGCGCTCCTCCGCGCGGTGCACATTGCGCCCGTCGGGCCAGCGGCTGTCGAAAGGCTTGTGCTCATCCTCGTAATACGCTTCATGCCAGTCCTTGCGCATGGGGTGGCCGCCGAAGCCCTCCCACAGCAGAATGCGCTTCAGGTGTGGGTGGCCGGGAAACCTGATGCCGTACAGGTCCCACGCTTCGCGCTCCTGAAAGTCCGCGCCGGGCCACACGCTGACCAGCGACGGAATCTCCGCGTTATCGCGCGCGGTCTGCGCCTTGAACACCAGCGCCGGGCCGCCCGTGATGCGATAAGCGTGGTAGACCATCTCCATCTCGTCGCTGATGCCCAGGTAATCAACCGCTGTGGCGCTGGACAGGTAATCGAAGCCCAGGTCGTCGCGGATGCTGCGCGCCACCTCGACCAGGTGCGCGCGGTCCACGATCACGCCCGAATAGCCGGGGCGCGTGTCGGCCCTGACGGCGTCGGGGAAGCGCGCCTCCAGCGCCGCCGCCGCCGCGCTGATGTCGAGTTCTACTGCGTCCGGGGTTACAATCGCCATGGTCCTACTCATCCTTCTGCGCAGATTCGCGAGCGCGCTTACGCGCCAGCGCTTCCTCGCGCTTGCGCATCCGTTCGTCTTTTTCCGGGTCCGCCCCCGCCGCGGCCGCCGGGGCGCCAGCCGAGGCAGGTCTGGCGTGTGCCCCCGCTTTGGCCGCGCTCTTTTCCACTTCCATCACAGGGGCCGGCAGCTCGCGCACGCCGTAAGCCTGGCCAGCGGCGGCCAGCTCGGCCTGCCGGCGGATGATGTCCATCTGGCGCGGGTCAATAATATCCGGGCCTAAAATCGGGATTGGCGTCGGCTCTGACGGCCCAACGCCGTACCAGGGCACGTCGTTCATGTTCGCCAGCGACTGCCCATCAATCTTCTTCTGCAGCGCGATCATGCCGAACAGAAGCGCCTGCGGCGTGGGCGGGCAGCCGGGCACGTACACATCCACCGGCACATATTTATCAATGCCCGACACCACGTTATAGCCTTCCTTAAACGGCCCGCCGCCGCTGGCGCACGCGCCCATCGCCAGCACGTACTTGGGTTCTGGCATCTGGTTGTACAGGCGCACAATCGGCACGACCATCTTCTTCGTGACCGTGCCGGACACAATCATCAGGTCCGACTGGCGCGGGCTGGCGCGCATCACCTCAAAGCCGAAGCGCGAGAAGTCAAAGCGCGACGCCGCCGTGCCAATCATCTCGATCGCGCAGCAGGCCAGGCCGAACAGCATCGGCCACATCGACGAGCGCCGACTCCAGTTATACAGGCTGCTCAGGCTGGTGATGGCCAGGTTGCTTTGCAGCTCGTCGGGAATCGGAAACTCGGTGCTGTTTAGATCACGCAGATCAAGTTCACTCATACACCACTGACCTCCTCATACCACTCGCGCAGGATGTCGTTCAGCATCTCGTCGTTAGCCAGGTCCGGGTCGTCGGCGAAGTTCGGCAGCGCGACCACCCAGCCCCACAGTTCAGCCAGGCCAAGCGTTTCCAGGTGCGCGTCGCTGTGCGCGGCACACAGCGCCAGCACGATCTCATACGGCGTATCCCAGTACAGCGGGTTGACCGGCGCAGCGTCGTCCAGCATGGCCCTAGCTTACCGCATTCCTGTGTGAATGCCGAACAAAAGTCAAAGCGAAGTCTGCTTTATTAACTCCGCGCTCATGAATCGCCCAGAATGCGCTCGGTGTCAATCTGCGCGCGCTGCAAGCGCCCGCTGTAGTCCACATACACCGACTTCCACTCGGTAAAGCTGTCCAGCGCCGCCTGGCCCGCCTCGCGCATGCCGTTGCCTGTTCCGCGCGTGCCGCCAAACGGAAACTGAATCTCGGCGCCGGTTGTGCCATGATTGATGTAAACGATGCCGGTCGTCAGGTCGCGGATCGCCTGGAAAGCGGCGTTGACATTCTCGGTGAAGATGCTGCTGGAAAGCCCATAGGCGGTGCTGTTGTTGACCTCGATCGCCTCCTCCAGCGAGCCGACCTCGACAATTGAAAGCACCGGGCCGAAGATCTCTTCCTGCTCAACCCGCATCCCTCGCGCCACGCCGTTCAGCAGCGTCGGCTGGAAGAAGAAACCGCGCGACGTGTCCGCCCGCTCGCCGCCGAGCAGCACCTGCACGCCCTCGCTGCGCGCCACGCCCATATAGCCGCTGACTTTGTCCAGCGCCTTCTGGTTGACCAGCGGCCCCATGTCGGTGCCGTCGTCCAGGCCGTCGCCCAAACGCAGGGCGCGGCCCTTCTCCACCAGCGCATCCAGCAGCTTCGGCTTGATGCCGCCCTGAACGATCAGCCGGCTGGTGGCGGTGCAGCGCTGGCCGGTCGTGCCGAACGCGCTCCACGTAATCGCCTCGACAGCCAGGTCCAGGTTCGCGTCGTCCATGACGATGATCGCGTTCTTGCCGCCCATCTCCAGCGTGACCTTTTTGCCCAGGGCAGCGGCGCTGGTGTAAACCTTCAGGCCGGTCTGGGTTGAGCCGGTGAAAGAGATAATGCGCACATCCGCGTGCGTCGCCAGCGCAGCGCCGGCCTCGCCAGCGCCCAGCACCAGGTTGAGCACGCCGGCAGGCAGGCCCGCGTCCTCGAACACGCGCACAAACGCCGCCGAGATGGCCGGCGTGTCCTCGCTCGGCTTCCACACGACCGTGTTGCCGGCGATCAGGGCGGGCAGCATCTTCCAGCTCGGCACGGCCACCGGAAAATTCCAGGGGGTGATCAGGCCGACCACGCCCGCCGCGTCGCGCAGCGCCATGCCGAACTTGTTCGGCATCTCGACCGGCGCGGTGTAACCCAGCAGCCGGCGGCCCTCGCCGCCCATGTAGTAGGCCATATCAATGGCTTCCTGCACGTCGCCGCGCGTCTCCGCCAGGATTTTGCCCATTTCCTGCGTCATCAGCCGGGCCAGGTCGTCCTTGCGCTCGGTGAGAAGCTGCGCGGCGCGAAACAGGATCTCGCCGCGCCGGGGGGCCGGCGTCAGCCGCCAGCCGCGGTACGCCGCCCTGGCGGCCTGCACGGCGGCGTCAACATCCAGCGCCGCGCTGCGCGCCGCCTCGGCCAGCGGCGCCTCGGTCGCCGGGTTCAGCGAAATGAAGGTTTCGCCAGAGCGCGCCCCGACCCACGACCCGCCAATGTAATTCTTCACCAGGTCAGCCATAAGCGCCCTTCTCTACACACGGTATAAGGAAATATAAGCGGGGTCTTGTGCAGCGTCCAAGTATAGGTTGCACGAACTTCATTGTCAAGAATTTCACAAGGCGGCCGGCGGCGGTTCGCTATTTCACACACAGCACCCGCGCCCCCTCGGTCCCCACCTGGCAGTGCTGCGCCGCGCTGCCGATGCCGGCCTGGTCATATTCGGCCTTCATCGCCGCCGCCGCCAGCCGGGCCGCGTCAACGGTGTCGCAGACGGCGCACAGCGTCGGCCCCGCCCCGCTGATGACAACAGCCAGCGCCCCCGCGCGCTTGGCCGCCGCCCGCACCTGCTGCAAACAGGGCATCAGGTGCGCGCGCGCCGGTTCCACCACGCCGTCGGCCTCCATCGCCGCCGCCATCTGCCCAATGTCGCCGCGGTGCAGCGCGTCCACCAGCAGCGCCACCGCCGCCGTCTGCGCCCTCATCGCCGCCAGCGACACCGACTGCGGCAGCACCGCCCGCGCGGCCGCCGTCGGCACGGCCACGTCGGGCGTGACCAGCGCCAGCCACAGCCCAGACGGCACCGGCAAACGGTGGATCCGCCCCTGCCCGCCGATCAGCACGATGCCGCCCAGCAGGCTGGGCGCGACGTTGTCCGCGTGGTAGCCGCTGACGCACGCCTCGCCCTCCAGGCACGCCGGCAGCAGTTCCTCTTTGGTCAGCGGCGAGCCGAACAGCGCGTTAACCGCCGCCGCCGCCGCTACGGCGCTGGCGGCGCTGCTGCCCAGCCCGCTGGCCAGCGGCAGCCGCTTGTACAGCGTCAGGTCCACGCCCTGCCGGGCCCCGATCGTATCGAGCAGCGCCTGGGCCGCCACCGCCGCTGTGTTCTTTTTGGGGTCAAACGGCAGCGCGCCGCCGTCCCCCTCAATGGCGACCACGGCAACGCCCGGCGTGTCGCGCAGGCGCACCTGCACCACGTCGCCCGGCTCCTCGAAAGCCAGCCCCAGAATGTCGAACCCAACGCCGACGTTGCCCATGCTGGCGGGCGCGTAGGCTTCGGCTGTGGTAATCGGCATGTTTAGTGTTATCCTTAACGGCAGCAATCACACACGACACAGGCGGTAATTATACTATGCTCAGCGTCCTCAAATGCATGGATTGTGGCCGCGAATACGCGCTCAGCGCCCCAATCTACACCTGCGAACACTGCGGCGGGCTGCTGGATGTGGCGCACGACCTCGCTGCGCTGCGCCAGACGGCCAGCCGCGCGCTTTTCGACAGCCGCCTGGGAACCCTGCAGGCGCCCTTTAACAGCGGCGTCTGGCGCTATAAAGAGCTGGTTTACCCTGACATTGACCTAGAGTACATCGTCAGCCGGCCAGAAGGCAACACGAACCTGTATCCGGCGCCCCGGCTGGCGGCCTGGGCGGGCGTCCAGACGCTCTACTGCAAGCACGAGGGCGAGAACCCGACAGGCTCGTTCAAGGATCGCGGCATGACCGGCGGCCTGACGCAGGCGCGCGCCCTGGGCATGACACGGGTAGCCTGCGCTTCTACCGGCAACACGTCGGCCTCGCTGGCGGCATACGCGGCGTTCGCCGGCCTGGAAGGCATCGTCTTCTTCCAGAACAGGCAGGTCGCCCTGGGCAAGCTGTCGCAGGCGGTGGCTTACGGCGCCACCTGCGTCCAGATCGCCGCCGACTTCGACCGCAACCTGGAACTGGTGCGCCAGGTGGGCGCTGACCTGGGCATCTACGTGCTCAACTCCATCAACCCCTTCCGGCTGGAGGGGCAGAAAACGATCATGTTCGAGACCATCCAGCAGCTTCGCTGGCAGGTCCCCGACTGGATCGTGTGCCCTGGCGGCAACCTGGGCAACAGCTCGGCGTTCGGCAAGGCGCTGCACGAACTCCACGCCCTGGGCCTCATTGACCGGCTGCCCCGGCTCGCCATCATCCAGGCCGAAGGCGCGAACCCGCTGTACCGCAGCTTTGCGCGCGGCTTCGACCGGCTGGAGCCGATGACAGCGGAGACGATCGCGACGGCCATCAAAATCGGCAGCCCGGTCAATTACCCGAAAGCTGTGCGCGCCATCCAGTGGACCGGCGGCGTCGTCGAGCAGGTCACAGACACCGAGATCATGGACGCCAAAGCCCTCATTGACGCGCAGGGCATCGGCTGCGAGCCGGCCTCAGGCTGCTCGCTGGCGGGGACGCGCAAACTGGTTGAAAGCGGCGTCATCAGGCCGGGCGAAACGGTCGTCGCCATCCTCACCGGCCACCTGCTCAAGGACCCGGACGCGACCATCGGCTACCACCGCGGCGCGCTGGAGGGCATCGAAGCCGCCTACCCAAACGCGATTCACGAGTCCGCGCCGTCTGCGGCGGCCATCGCGCAGCTTTTGTCCGCCGACCGCGTCCCTGCTGGCCGCTGACGCGGCCGTTACTGCCGGAAACGCCACTCCCACAGATCCTCAAGCCGGTAGATGGCCGCCGGCGTGCGCGGCACCGCGCTGAGCGCCTGCTCCAGGTCGGCCAGGATGTCGGCGGTGTCCTCGATGCCGACGGCGAAGCGCACGAGGTTGTCCCTGATGCCCAGGGCCAGCCGTTCCTCGGTCGTCTTTTCAAAGTAGCTCATCAGCGCCGGCTGTTCGATCAGGCTCTCAACGCCGCCCAGGCTGGGCGCGATATACGGCAGCCGCAGCCGGTCGATAAAGGCGGCGGTCGTCCGCAGGTCGCCCGCGACCTCAAAACTGACCACGCCGCCATAGCCGTTCATCTGCGCCGCCGCCACCGCGTGGTCGGGGTGCGACGCCAGGCCCGGATACCACACGCGCGCGACAGCCGGGTGGCCCTCCAGGAACTCGGCGACAGCCTGGGCTGTCCGGTTCTGCTGCTGAACCCGCACGCCCAGCGTCTTGATCCCTCGGTCGAGCAGGAAAGCGTTCTGCGGGTCCACCACGCCGCCCAGCACGCCGCGCGCCTCGCGCAGCAGTTGAACGCGCTCCGCGCTGCCAATAACAACGCCCGCCAGCAGGTCATTGTGTCCGGACAGGTATTTCGTCGCGCTGTGGACGACAAAATCAATCCCCCACTCCAGCGGGCGCTGGTTCACCGGCGTCGCAAAGGTGCTGTCAATCAGGGTTCGCACGCGGTGTTTGCGCCCCAACTGCGCGATGCGCTCCAGGTCGGCCACGCGCAGGTACGGGTTGGTCGGGCTTTCCGAAATGATAAAGCGCGTCTTTTTGGGGACGATGGCCGCTTCCAGCGCCGCGTAGTCGCCCATCGGCACGACAGTTGTCTCAACGCCCAGGCGCTTAAGAAACGTCTGGCAGAACTGGCGCGTCCGCCGGTAGCAGTCGTTAGTCATCACGATGTGCGCGCCGGTGGGCAGCGTTGACAGCAGCAGCGACGTGACGGCGTTCATGCCAGAGGCGTACAGCACCGCGTCCTGGCCGCCCTCTAACGCCGCGAGCTTCTGCTCAACCGCCGCCACGGTCGGGTTGCCATAGCGCCCATATTCCTCGCGCGCCGCGCCGTCGCCCCACGTCCTGCGCGACATAAAATCAATCAATTCCTGCGTGCTGCCGAAGGTGTAGGTCGCCGTCTGCACGATCGGCGTGGTCAGCGCGTGATGCGCCTTCTGCCGCTGCACGCCGCCGTGCACAGCGCGCGTGCTGCTGCCCTGCGCCTGAGCTTCTGCGCCGCTGCCGGTAAACGGTTCGATCTTCCGCACTGCTGCCATGTTCACATCGCCCTTCTGCTAAATAAAAACAGGCCGCGTTCCCCTTAGGTATTCACGGCCTGCTGTGTTTGTCGCGCCAACGAAAAAAGACTTCGGCTGAAGTCTTGAAGTCGGTAGCAAACTGGCGCCAGCATTCGACGCCAGTATCCGCTCTCATCTCCCGGAACCCGGTTCCGTCGGAGTTGGCACCTTCCCAGCGCCTGCCTGGGGGTTGCCGTGGTTTCACAGGGCCGTTCCCTCCACCACTCTGGATAAGAGAATCCAGTTACTGTTGGGTTGTTAAGGTGCGGTGCTGCGCTGGCAAATACTGTAGCACAGTGTTTGCGCGGGCGCAAGCACTTTGTGCTGTTAATTATTCGCTGATGACTCAACTGATGGTCGCCAAAGAATCCGATATACTTAAAGACGAGCATCGGTTCCTGAGGAGCGCCTGTGGAAGCCCGCCTGAACGTCATGATTATGAGCGGTGTCGACGACGGCTCAGTTTTTAAGCTGAGCGCGGACGAGGGCGAGGCACAACTGCCCGACGGTTCGTGGATGGTGACAATCGGCCGGCACGACGACAATGACATCTGCCTCAACAACGACACCTTCGTGTCCCGGCATCACGCGCGCATCTACTGCCGCGAGGATGGCCTGTGGCTTGAGGACTGCGGCAGCACCAACGGAACCTATATTGAGACGCCGGTCGAGGACCTGCAAATCGACCAGACCGCCCCCATCGCGCCGGGGCAGTTGTTCCGTGCAGGCCGCACCTGGATGCGCATCGAGCAGGCCGAATAAACCATGCCCAATATTGAGCTGAAAGACATTCTGATCAATGCCCGCCAGGAATCGCACCGGATGCAGCATTACTATATCGGCGTGGAACACCTGTTTGTCGCCCTGCTGGAGATTCAGGGCGGGCTGGCCGGCAGCCTGCTGGAAGCCCAGGGGCTGACGCCCGAATACGTGATTGACGCGGTGCGGCGCAAAATCGGCAAGGGCAGCCAGCGGCGGCTGTGGGCGGGCGCGCCCTACACGCCGCGCGCCAACGTCATCGTTGGCATCGCCCAGGACCTGGCGAGCGAGGATGGCCGCGAGGACATCAACGAGCGCGACCTGCTGATCGCGATCATTGAGGAGGCCGACAGCATACCGGTGCGCGTCGTGCGCGCGCTCGGCGCAGATTTCCAACGCCTGGCCGCGATGGCGCACACGCACAGCCTCAACGATAACGCGCCGCAGCCTTACGTCCACATTGACTTCAGCAAGGCGTTTACCTACACGCTCAACCACGAACACCTGCTGATCCTGCGCCGCATGTTCCACAATTACTCGCGCATCCGCGTTGAAAGCCGGCTCACCGGCGGCTACACCGGGGCGCTGGTGCTGGTCGTCACGCCGATTCACGCCGATCTGCGCGAAGACGCGGCCATCGTCGTCAAAATTGACGAGCAGGAAGCGATCCTGGACGAGGGACGGCGCTACGAAACCCACGTCCAGGGGACGCTGCCGCCGCTGACCGCCCGCCTGGAAAACAAACCCGTCACGCCCGAAGGCTGCAACCTGGCGGGCCTGGGCTACAGCATCGTCACCAAGCACAACCAGCCGCCGCAGGACCTCAGGGCAGCGGCGCGCGAGATCGGCATTGACCGGCTGGGCGGCTGGCTGCGCGAACAGCTATACGCGCACTTCGGGCGCGCCTGGTGGCAGCAGCAGCGCCTGTTCCGGTTTCAGGTGTGGACCGAATACGACTGGCTTCTGCCCCCGGCGCTGTCGCTGAACGTCGCCAAAGGCCACGCTGACACTGGCAGCACGCACGTCCTGCACGTGCCTGTCAGCCGGTCGCGGGTGGCGTCAATCGTCGCCGGCGACACGGTCACGCTGGAAAACTTCACCGTCCAGCGCACCTACCCGGACCGCAGCGCGCTCCAGGTGGCGCTGGGACGCGGCAGCGAGGCCACCCGCCGGGCCTACAAAATCGAGGTGACCGGCCGCGACCCGAACAGCGCCGGCCACTATCGCGGCGAAGTCATCGAACGGCTGAGCGGGCAGGTGTGGAAGACGCGGCGCGATTGGCTGATGTCCGCCGCCGAACAGCTCAGCCCGCCCTTCGCCCTCACCACCCCGTCCTTCACGCTCGACACGCCCGACCAGCGCGCGCTGCCCAACCCCATCTTCGCCCACGAGGCGCTGCTGCAATACTATATCAGCGGCTCTACCAGCAAGATTCACGGCGATCTGCACCTCGGCAACATCCTGCTCGGCCCCGGCGACAGCGCCTTTCTGATTGACTTCGCCCAGAGCCGCGAAGGGCACACGCTGTTCGACTGGGCGACGCTGGAAATCAGCCTGCTGAGCGAAGTGGTTATGCCAGCGGCGGGCGACACCTGGGCCGACGCCGCGCTGGTCCTGAATTACATCGCCGCCCTCAACGCGCGCACGGCCCCGCCCGATCTGGACCCGGCCGTGTCTGAGGCGATCGCGCCGGTCAGCGCCGTCCGGGACATCGTCCAGGAGCTGCTGGCGATTGAGGATAACTGGGCCGAATACTACATCGCGCTGGCGTTGTGCGCGCTGCGCGCCGTCACCTGGGAAACGATGCCGCTGGGGGCGCGGCGGCTGATGTTCATCGTCTCCGCGCTGGCGATGGATGAACTGCGCCGCCGCCCGCCGCAAACCAGCGAAACCGAAACGCCTTCACCTGACGAAACCGACAACGGCTGATGTCTGTGGCGGCAGGCGGTCACAGCCGCCGCAGAATCTCCCCGGCGAAATCGCCTGTGCTGGTGTAGCTTCCGCCGCGCGGCGCGATGTCGGCGGTGCGCGCGCCAGCGCTCAGCGTGTCCTCAACCGCCGTTTCCACAGCGCGCGCCTCGGCCTCCAGCCCCAGGCTGTAGCGCAGCAGCAGCGCCGCGCTCAGGATCGTTCCGGTGGGGTTGGCTTTGCCCTGCCCGGCGATGTCCGGCGCGGAGCCGTGAATCGGCTCGTACAGGCCGAAGCGCCCCGCGCCCAGCGAGGCCGACGGCAGCATCCCCAGCGACCCGGCCAGCACCGACGCCTCATCGCTGAGAATGTCGCCAAACATGTTGTCGGCCAGGATCACGTCGAAGCTGGCGGGGCGCGTCAGCAGGTGCATGGCGCAGGCGTCCACCAGCACATGCTCCAGCGCCACGTCCGGGTAATCCTCGTGCACCTGCACCACCGTGCGCCGCCACAGCCGCATGGACGCCAGCACGTTGGCCTTGTCCACCGACGCGACCCGCCGGCGGCGCCCCTGCGCCGCCTGGAACGCCACCCGCGCCACGCGCTCCACCTCCCCCACCGAGTACAGGTTGGTGTCGTAGGCGCTGTCGCCGTTGCCCTGTTCCTGGCGCGGCCCGAAGTAGATGCCGCCGGTCAGCTCGCGCACGAACAGCATGTCCACGTCGCCCAGCAGATCAGCCCGCATCGGCGCGTGGTCCGCCAGCGCCGGGTGCGCCTTCACCGGCCGCAGGTTGGCGAACAGCCCGAAGCGCTGGCGCAGCCCCAGCAGGCCCTGCTCCGGGCGCACGAACGCCGTCGGGTCGGACCACTGCGGCCCGCCCACCGCGCCCAGCAGGATCGCGTCGCTCTGCTCGCAGACGCGCACCGTATCGTCCGGCAGCGCGCTGCCGGTCGCGTCGATGGCGCAGCCGCCCATCAGCGCCTCGTTAAATGTGAACTCATGCCCATATTTGCCCGCGACCGCCGCCAGCACCTTTACCGCCTCAGCCGTTACCTCCGGGCCGATGCCGTCGCCCGGCAGCACCGCAATTGTTGCCTTCATAGCCAGCCTCCCCTATCCACGAAAAGGCCGGGCGGCTTTGTGCCCGGCCCCTGCTCACCCTGCCCTGCGCCACACGCGGCCCATCCGCGTTAACGCGCGCTTACTGGTTGCTCAAGACAGCTTCCCCCGCCGGGCGCGGCTGATGCTTGTACGCCAGGCACAGCCCGTACTCCAGGCTGTCAACCAGCGCGCGCCAGCTCGCCTGAATGATGTTCGTGCCGGCCCCCACCGTGCTCCAGCGCTGATGCCCATTCTGCGTGTCAATCAGCACGCGCGTGGTCGCCGCCGTGCCTTTGTCGCCGTCGAGGATGCGCACTT
>CAZDVL010000005.1:0-45810 GCA_964508745.1 uncultured Anaerolineaceae bacterium
AGTTTTCGCGACGTCAGTTCCTGCACCTTGCCGGGGTCACGCTGCTGGCCGCGCGTCTGCCGGGGTTCGCGGCGCTGGCAGAGGCCGCCGCGTCCGCGCCCGCAATCGCGGTTCAGCAGGGGCGCACGCTGCTGCCCGCCAGCGTTCACGCGCGGCCTTCTGCTGACGCCGCCGTCGTGGGCCGCCTGTGGCCGGACAGCATCGTGCCCCTGGCGGACGCCAGCGCGGGCTGGTATCGCACCGCCGGCGGCTTCGTCGAGCGCGGCGCGGTTCAGCCGGTCGCGCGCCACAGCCCAACGGAAGCCGCGCCCGCGCCCGCGCCGCCCTTCTGGGCCGAGGTTGCCGGGCCGGTGGCGGCGGTGCGCCGCTGGTGCGCGGCGGACGCGCCGCTGGTGGCGCGCATCGGCCACGGCGGAACGGCGCAGATCATCGCTGCGCCGCCGCCGGGCGCGGCCGGCGGACCGCCCTGGTACGGGCTGGCCGACGGCGCTGGCGCCCTGCTGGGCTGGACCCAGACGGCGCAGTGGCGGCCGGTGCGCCCGGAAGCTGAGGGCGAGGGCGCCGCCCTGCGCCTGGAAATTGCCCGCCGTGACAGCCAGCTCACCGTATTTGTCGGCGAACGCCCGGCCCTGCGCGCCCCGGTCGCCGCCGGCGCGCGGCTGGAGCCGGGGCGCTACCCGCTGCGCCGGGCGCGCGTTGCCGGGCCGCCGCTGGCGCTGGTAGAATATGGCGACGGCGCGCTCTACGGCGCGCCCTGGCAGCTTGACCTGGGCGGCCAGTATTGGCTGACGGGGGCCTACTGGCACAACCGTTTCGGCGGCTGGGCGCCGGGGCCGGATGTTCAGGTCCCGCCCTTCCTGGCGCGCTGGCTGTACGCACAAGCCGGCCCCGGCAGCGTGGCTGACATCCGCTGAGGGCCGCGAAAGATCGGCGGCGGCAGGCCCGTCAATAACCTGTTGAACGCGGCTGCTCTTTAACAGCGCCGCCGGCAGTTACCTGGTGAGGGTGCTTCTGATGGAATTAAGCCTCGGGTTGGTGTTTATCGCGGGTCTGGTGTCGTTCATCTCGCCCTGCGTGCTGCCGCTGGTGCCGGCCTACATCGGCTACATGGGCGGGCGCATCACGCGCACGGTCGCCGTCAGCACGGCCAGCGGGCCGGCCGTCGCCGCCCAACCGGCGGCAAACCGCGCCGCCATCCTGCTGCACGGGCTGGCCTTCGTCGCTGGGTTCACGTTCGTCTTCGTGACGATCGGGCTGCTGACGACCGCGTTCGTCAGCGTCATCGGCGGGCAGCATGTCAACACAGTCACCGGCATTATCGGCAGGCTCGGCGGGCTGGTGATCATCTTCTTCGGCTTGCAGTTCATGGGCGTGATGCCGGCGCTTTTTGCCCGTCTGCGCGCCAACGAGCGCCTGCTGGGCAGCCCGCTGACGGGCGCGGCGGCGGCGCTGGTCGGCACCGCCGTCATCCTGTGGGGCTTTACCGGCACAGTGGCGCTGTGGGACCCGGCAGTGTGGGAGTTCGCGCCCTGGGCGCCGGCGGCGGCGTTAGCTTTCAGCGCCGGCTATCTGCTGTGGCTGGCGCTGGGCGGCGCGTTCACCCAGCCGCAGCGGTTCTGGACCCGGCTGCTGAACAGCCTGCAGCGCGCGATCTACCTGGACACCCGGCGCGAGATGGCGCGCCCCGGCCAGCAGGGGCTGGGCGGGTCGGCGCTGATGGGCGTGGTCTTTTCCGCCGGCTGGACGCCCTGCATCGGCCCGGTGTACGGCGCCGTCCTGACGATGGCTGCCAACGGCGGCAGCATCGCCCAGGCCGGCGCGCTGCTGGTGGTCTACTCACTTGGGCTGGGCATTCCGTTTCTGTTCACGGCGCTGATGCTCGACCGCGCGCAGGGTGTGCTGCGCCGCCTGCGCCGGCACATGCGCAAGATCGAAGTCTTCAGCGGCGCGTTCCTGGTGCTGGTCGGCATCCTGGTGGCTACCGGGACGCTGCAGCGGCTCAGCCTTCAGTTCAGCAGCGGCCAGTTCGCCGACTTTTCCTACAGCGTCGAAGAATCGGTAATCGACCTGTTCGGCATCCGCGAGGCCCCCGCCGACGCCGGGACAGCCGGCGAAAACCCGGCCCCGACAGCCCCGGACGGCGCGCAGTCCGCGCCGCAGAGTTCCGCCGCGCCGGCGCTGCCCAGCATCAGCGGACTGGCCGAAACCAGCGGGCCGGCAACCGGCCTCGATGTCGGCCAGGCCGGCCCTGACTTCGAAACCGTGACCGACAGCGGCCAGCCGGTGCGCCTGTCCGACCTGCGCGGGCAGGTGGTGCTGCTCAACTTCTGGGCGACGTGGTGCGGGCCGTGCCGCGTCGAGATGCCGGCCTTCGAAGCCGCCTTCCAGAATTACGGTGACGCCGGCCTCGCCATTCTGGCCGTGAATAACGCTGAGCCGCCCGCCGCTGTTCAGGCGTTCCGGCAGGAAATGAATCTGTCATTTCCGCTGGTTATGGACACGGACGGGGCCGTGCAGCGCCGCTATGGCGTCCAGATGTACCCCAGCACCTTCCTGCTCGACCGCAGCGGCACCATTATCGCGCGCCATTTTGGCCCCCTCACCGAGGCGCAGCTCGCCGACATGCTCGACGACGCGCTGGGTCATAACGGAGCCTGATGATCGCCCTGCCGGGTCGTTTACTGCTGTTGGGCGGCGCGGCGGCGCTGGCGGCGCTGGCGCTGGCCGTGCTGGCGGCGGCCGGGCTGCCGCTGCGCGCAGATTATTCTGGCGCTGCCCCGCCGGGCCAGGCGCAGACCGCGCCGGAAATTAACGCCCGCGCGCCCCAGTTCGACCTGCCGCGCGCGGACGGCACGCGCCTGCGGCTGGCCGACGCAGCCGGGGCGCCGGTGGTCATTAATTTCTGGGCGACCTGGTGCGCGCCGTGCCGCGCCGAGATGCCCGCCCTGCAGCGGTTTTATGAGGCGCATCAGGGCGCCGGGCTGCGCGTGCTGGCGATCAACACGGGCGAGTCGGCGGCGGCGGTGCGGGCCTGGCGCGCTGAATTCGGCCTGACGTTCGACCTGCTGCTGGACGAACGCCAGCAGACGGCGGCCAGCTACCGCCTGCGCGGGCAGCCGTCCACCTACATCGTGGCGCCAGACGGCCGCATCGCGCACATTTTTTACGGCCCCGTTTTCGAGAACGACCTGGCGGCGGCGCTGGCCCCGTATCTGCCCCAGCCAGAGAGCGCGCCATGACCGCCGCGCGCCGCCCCCGCCGCCGGCTTCTGCTGGCGCTGCGCCTGTCGCGCCGCTGGCTGACTGTCGTTATCGTGGCGCTGACGTTGTACGTCGGGCTGGCGTTCGCCGCCCCCACCCTGATGCACCTGGGGCTGACAGGGCCGGGCGAGCTGCTCTACCGGCTGTACGGGCCATTCTGCCACCAGTTCGCCTTCCGTTCGTTCTTTCTCTACGGCGACCAGCCCGCCTATCCGCGTGAGATCAGCGGCACGGCGCTGCTCCCGTTTGAGCCATTCGCGGCGGCCTCGCCGGCCTTCCTGGAGCGCTACGCCTACTGGTACGGCATCATCAACGATGGCCGCGAACCGGGCACAGTCACCCGTGCGGACCTCGCCGTTATGTCCCCCGCGCTGGAACTCGCCGCCAAGGACTTCTATGGCACAGCGCAGATGGGTTACAAGGCCGCGTTGTGCCAGCGCGACGTAGCCATCTACGGCGCGCTGCTGCTGGGCGCGCTGCTGTACAGCGTGCCGGTTGTGCGGCGGCGGCTGCGCCCCGCGCCCTGGTGGCTGTTCGCCTTTCTGGGCCTGGGGCCGGTGGGCATTGACGGCATGAGCCAGCTCATCAGCTACTATCCGTTCGAGTGGTGGCCTGCGCGCGAAACGCTCCCCATTTTCCGGGCCGTAACCGGCGCGCTGTTCGGGATCATGTTCGCCTGGGCCTTTCTGCCGCGCCTCGACCGCTCGTTCGCGGAGACCGCCCGCCAGCTTACGCGCCAGTTGTGCGCCAGCGCTTCACCCTCGGAATTCGTCTGACAGTTGGGGATGCCCGCCATGACAGAAAAAGCTGTTTCACGCCGCCAGGCCTCAGTGCGCGTCAACCTGCTGGTGCTGCGCATGGCGCGCAACTGGCTGAAGATCGCCACCATCGTCATCGCCGTGTACGTCACGCTGCCCGTTGTCGCGCCGACGCTGATGCGGCTGGGCGCGACCGGGCCGGCCAGCCTGATCTACACCATGTACAGCCCGTTCTGCCACCAGTTCGCGTTTCGCTCGTTTTTCCTGTACGGCAGCCAGCCCGCCTATCCCCGCGCGCTCACCGGCACAGCGCTGATCCCGTTTGAGGACTACGCCAGCAGCTCGCCCGATTTCCGCGCGGCGTTCTCGGTCTATTCCGGCATCCCCGCTGAGCAGGTGATGCCGGCTGATCTGCTCCCCTTCTCGCCCGCGCTCCAGTTCGCCGCGCGCGATTTTCGCGGCGACGCGGTGATGGGCTACAAGACGACCCTGTGCACGCGCGACATCTCCATTTATCTGGCGCTGCTGGCCGGCGCGCTGGTGTTCGCGCGGGTGCGGACGCGCCTGCGCCCGCTCCCCCTGTGGCTGTTTGTTATCCTCGGCCTCGCGCCGATCGGCCTGGACGGACTCAGCCAGATGCTTGGCTACCCACCCTTCAACCTGTGGCCCGCGCGCGAGGCGCTGCCCGCCTTCCGTGTGGTCACAGGCGCGCTTTTCGGCCTGGCGAGCGCCTGGCTGGCGTTCCCCCACATGGAAATCTCCATGCAGGAAACGCGGCAGGAGATTGAGCACAAGCTGCGGCAGGCCGGCGTCACCATCTGAAGCCAGCGCCACAAAACAACATCCCCCGGCCAGAAACCAGCCAGGGGATGTTTTTATTTCGCCAAGCGCTGGCGCTGCGTCAGCCGTCAGCCCCGCCCGAACCCGGCTTGGTCGGCAGCGGGATGGGCGTGTTGGTTGGCGGCGGGGCCGCCGTGTTGGTCGGCTTCGGCGTGTTGGTGATCGTCGGCGGCTTCGGCGTGTTGGTCGGCGGCGCCGGCGTGCTTGTCGGGCCAGGCGTGTTCGTCGGGCGCGGCGTGTTCGTCGGGCCAGGCGTGTTCGTCGGCACCGGCGTGGCCTCGTTGAACAGGTTGATGCGGCCGCTGGACGAGCCACCGCCGCCACCGCCGCCGCCACCGCCACCGCCACCACCGCCGCCGCTGCTGGAGCCGCAGCCAATCTGGAACCAGCTTCCGTTGAAGTCCGACTTCTGAACCCCAAACTGGCTCTGAAGCGTCATGGCCGTGCCGCCGAAGTCAACATACATCCGGGTGATGCTGTTGGGCGGGAACGTGTAGTCGGTCAGCCAGGTGCCCTCACGCAGGCCCTGCGTAACGGACGTGCTGCCACCGGTGGTCGGCGGGTTCGCGTCCTGCGAGGTGCTGCCGGACTGCCACACCCTGACCGTCGGCGTCACCGAGTCAGCCGGGCCAGAGCCGCCCGCGTACAGCGCCTCCAGCGTCATGATGCCGGGGGCGCGCTGGTTCCAAACGAACTGGAAGTCCGTCATCGGCGCGACGGCATTGCGGCGGTTCTCCACCTCCAGCACCACCACGCCGAACGTGCGGAACTCGACAAAGCGCACCTGAATTTCTGAGCTGGCGCAGTCCGGCGTCCAGGTGGGCGTGTTCGTAGGCCGGCTGACATCCACCGTCGGGCTGGGCGTCGGCGTCGGCAGAATGATCGTGATCACACAGTCGGGGCCGCCGGTCGGATCGCTGAAGCGGAACTCTGAACCTTCGAAATCGTACTGGGTCATGAAATCGGTCAGCAGCGCCGGGCCGTTGGCGAACACGCCTTCCCACGTCATGGTTGTCAGCGCGTAGACCGACCGGTCAGCGCTCAGGAATATTCCTGGCGGCGTTGACGGGTCCGCGTTGGTGCGGGTAGGCGGGTCACGGTCAATGCCGGCCCAGTGCGCGATGCCGTTGAGGAACATGCCAGAGAGGTACATGTTCGCGAACGCCGGCACCTTGCGCCAGTTGAGCGCGACATTGGTCAGCACCGAGTCGAACACGTTCTGGTTGTCAATCTGAATGTAGACGCGGTTGTTGTAGAAGCTGATGTCGCCCACCTGAATCAGATCGCAGGAGAACGGCGGCGGCTGTGTGGCGGTCGCGGTGGGCGTCACGGTGGGCGTGTTGGTGGCCGTCGGGTCAGGCACGCTGATGGTGACGGTCATCTCGTCGAAGTCCTCGGCGGTGTCATCGTCCACCACCGTCAGGCGCAGGGTGAACTCGCCCACAGGCAGCTGCACGCGCGGCTTCTCGCACAGGGCGCGCGCGCCTTCACAGACGACCGCGCCCGTGTCCATCCGCACCCAGCGGTACAGCACGATCTCGCCGTCCGGGTCGCGGCTGGCCGAGCCGTCAAGCTGCACTTCGATCAGCCCGTCGCCGTCCGGGTCCGTCAGCGCGGTTTTCATCAGCGTCTGGTTCGGGCCGGCGTCTGCGATCGGCGCCTGGTTGGGGCGCTCGCCCGTGATGCCGCTCGGCGGGATGGCCACATCCAGGCCAACCACGCGGAACGCCTCGTTCACCGCTGTGCGGCGCGCCTGCAGCGGCAGGTAAGGCGACAGGCCCAGCGGCGTAATCAGCGGGTGGTTAAAGGACACGACCACAAACACGCTGTCGCCCGGGCCACCGGGGTCAAGCCAGGGCTTGCCGCCGTTGCGCGTCGCGCCGGTGATAGCGGACGAGGGAATTTCGTTCAGCACGCACACCGGGGCGCGGTTATCAACGCCGCCCGCCGGCACATCGTTGGCGTCAGCGATCGAGATAAAGCGCCGGGGCGCGTCGGGGTTGTCCCGCGACGAGTTCTTGTCCAGCGGCGCGCGGTCGCTGCAGATCATCACGTTAAAGTACGACTGCAGGTCCGAGCCTTCCGGCTGGTAATACTGGCCGCTGCCCGGCAGCGGGCGCCGCCAGACGCTGTAAAGCGCCTGCCTGGCGCTTTCCGCGCTGTTCACGCCGCTGTAGGGGTCTGGCCCCAGGGAGAGGCCGGCGGCGCCAATGCGCGCGCGCTCGGCGATCGAGAGGATGCGCACAATATCCTTGCGCATATCCTGGTGCTCTGGCCGGTTCGGCTCGCAGTCGCGCCCATCCCACCAGGTTGCGAACAGACTCTCATCAGGGGTGGCGGGGTTGCTGTCCGCCTCATAGATCATGATCGCGTCAGCGGAGTCGGTGGGGTCGTTCGGGCGAAAATTCGGGTTCAGTGTGCCGCGCCAGTCATCGTAGACGCAGGGCACAATCGAACTTGGGTCGTTGGAGCCGTCCGTGTTGATCGGGAAACGGTCCTTGTTGAAAGCGCCCGTGCTGGCATAGCGCGCTGCCTCGCGCGCCGAGTTCTGCAGCGTGACCCAGGCCTGAAAGGCGCGGCCAAACTCAATCACGCCGAACGTCAGCAGCAACAGAATTGGCAGGGTGATCGCAAACTCGGCCAGAGTCTGGCCCTTGCGCTTGCGCCGCTCGTTGTTATGAGCTGCTATTTCCTGTGCATCCACTTTCCACACCCCCTTCAGCCGCCCAGCCCTGCCTGGGTTGATCGGCAAAATTAAACTAACGTGTCAGCCGTGTGAACATGCGCGACGCGATTTCATCAAACACGGCTTCCAGTTCGGCGCCGCCCGGCGCGTTGTAGTAATTGCCGCAGCTCTGGCCCGTTGGGCTGGGCTTGATGATTTCGTAAATGCTGTCGCCTGAGCTGAAAGCGGTGGGGTCAGCGTCTTCCTCACACTCACCGCGCACGCCCCACTCGTTCGGGCCGAGCGAGTAATTGGCCAGGTTGTCGTCCAGCAGGTCCTGCTGGAAATCGGTATCAATGCGGAAGTTGTCGCCCACGTCGGCGATGTAGCGCAGCAGCTCCTCGCCCAGGCAGTCGCCAATATCGCTGCTGTTCACAGAGCCAGCCCGGCACTCCGTCGTGCCGCCGTTGAAGTTCAGGCCGAAGCCGATGGTGAAGATCGTCGGAAGCTGCTGCTGGCTGCGCTGGACCACGCCGCCGCCGGGCAGGTAACCGGGGATCTCCGCCAGCCCGATCCAGTCAGCCCAGTCGCGCGCGTAATCGTCCACGTCGTACTCAAACCGGCATTCAGTCGTGTTTTCCAGGTCAACATAGCTGAGCGTGCCGTCGGCCAGCGTGCGGGTTGGGTCGAAACAGAAATGGCGCGTCTCTGGCACTTCGTCGGAGCAGAAGGGGAACGTCGGCACGGTTTCCGTCATGTCAACCACCTCGCCGGGCGCGCTCGGCTTGCCGGTGGGGCACAGCCCCAGGCCGCCGTACTTGACGCGCTCGCGGTCCGGCGGGTCGGCATACGGGTAGTCGAGGCGCGATGGCGCTGTCGGCAGCCCGCCGTCGAACACCGGGTCCGAGCCGCCCGCCGCGCCGTCGCCCAGCATCACCATCACCCACACCGCGCCCTCGACGCGGCGCGTGTCCGGGTCAGTGAGGGCCATGCTGCCGGTGCGCAGCGCGGCGCCGACGTTCGTGCCGCTGCACGAGGTCCAGCGGTCATAGCTGATGTAAGGCGTGAAGCGCGAGTCGTAGCTGGGGCTGCTGGGATTCTTCATGGCGTCCCAGCCGACAATGCCCAGCGACGGCTGGTCGTAAGGGTAGAACGTGCTCCAGAGGCGGTTCGGAACGGCCCAGTCGCGGTAAGCGCTGGCAAACCCCAGCGCGGTCATCGTGGGCAGGTCGTATGAACTCACCACGCTGTACGGGAACGGCAGCACGGCGTCCTCGAAGGGGCAGTTGTTCCACACCTCATAGTTGTGCGTTGTCTGCATCTGGTCGGCGAGGCCCTGCCAGGGCACGCGCTCGCGCTCGGTGCCCGCTTCCTGCGGCTTGTAGAAGGACGGCTCAGCGCGCACGCCGATCGACTCCTCCAGCGTGTTGAGCGCCAGCGATTCGCTGTCGATCATGTGGGTGATCTCACCCGTTTCTGAGTTGCGCGCGTTAATCAGGTAGGCCTGCCGGTCGAACGTGACAAACGCGACGCGGTCGCCGCGCAGGAAGTCAATGCGCTGGAGGAACTGCGCGGTCGCGTCGCGCGCCTCGCGGAACGGCTGGCACAGCAGGTCGCGGAAGTAGCCGTCGCCGTTGGGGTCGTTGCAGCAGTCGAAATAGTTGTAGGTAGGCGTGAAACCCAGCCACTGGCTGCCGCCCGTCCAGGCCGCGCCGGCGGCGCTGTACCAGCTCATGAGCTGGCTCCAGCCGGCGGCGTCGCCGTTCACGCCGCTGGCCGCCGGGTGATAGCGCACCTGGCACGCCTTGCGCGTCGTCTGCGCCGGCCCGACATACGTCGTCGAGCCGGGGAACGTCAGCTCGCGCACATAAAACGGCGAGGTCGTGTTGGTTGTCGTCAGATAGGTCAGGTCAGACCCGCGCGGGCGGCTGCCCAGGTCGTACCACATTTCGAATTCGTTGGGGTTGCCAGCCCAGCGCCCTGACATGTTCGCGTTCACCGCTGGCGGCAGGTACATCTTATTGTAACCGGCGTTGGCCCACGTCTGGTAGGTCGTCTGGTTGAGCATGGACTCAGACACGTCCATAATCATCACCACGTCGAGCACGGCGGTTTCGGAGATCGACCACGCTTCCAGCAGGATGTCGGGCCAGCCCAGCAGGCGCAGAAACACCGTCGGCGATTCGACCTGCGCGGTGACCTTAATCAGTTTGCGCTGCTCATCAGAGCAAAGCTGGTCGAAATCTTCCTCCAGGCCGGGGATCGCCTGGCGCGTCGGGACGCCGCCGACATCAACCGTCCGGCTGACGCTGGCGCACATATCTGTTTTCACCTGCGACGGGTTCAGGCCGTAGAACTCGATAAACTGGCGCGCCGCCACGTTCACATTGGCGAAGCTGCGCGCGAACGCCAGGTTCTTCGCGCCCTGGCAGGGGTTGTCCTGTGCGCCTGGGCAGCCCGCCTGCGTCAGCTCGGCGTCTGTGGGAACCTGCCGCCGCACCTGCCCGGCGGCAGCGATCGAAGCGCTGTCCACCGCCCGCGTAAGCGTGCTGTAGCGCACAAACATCAGCGAGACATCCGTCACGATGCCCACAAATGCCAGCAGGGCAACAAAACCGAGCGCCATAATGACCAGCGACTGGCCGGTCTGGCCGCGCCGGGCCAGGCGTCTGACTGTGCTTGACAACCGTGTCTTCATCATCGTCACCATCTGCTGCCCCAGTTATTTAGGAAACTTGATGCGCGGCTCAACAGACGGCAGCGGGAAGGCCGCCCACACCGCAATGGTTGTGTCTTCCCCCAGAATGGAAAACACGGGCGAGATGACCGGCGCCAGGCCCACAAACTGGCTGAGCGTCTCATGCCGCCAGAACACCTCAACCAGAACCAGCCCCTGGCTTGGAATAGCCGCGCGGGTCCGCGTGTCGCCCGCGCTGAAGGCCTGGACGTTAATCAGCCGTTCCACATCCTTCAGTGACCATTCCGAGCCGGTGCAGCCGGTTCCCGCGGCCGAGTGCTGGCCATACCACATGAAACCGCGCTGCCGCTCAGGGGTGGTGTCGTAGCCGTACAGCGACGGCGTGCCCGCGTTGACTGTGTACAGCTCCAGGTTAGACCGGCGCGCGTTGGGGCCAGAATTAAGGCGGCCCTCGTCGTCAAGCATCACATAGTCCAGGTAGCCGTTGTTGCGGATGTAGTCGAACGGGTCACGCTCCAGGCTCATGTTGACGCTGCCGCCAGTGTCGTAATTGCATTCATTGGCGTTGGTCGGGTAGCGCCCGACCACAACAAGCTGCGGCGTGGTCGCGCTGGGGACGCCGCCAGAGATCAGCAGCGACGCATCGTTCATCGGCCAGTCAATCTGCGAGCGCATCGGCTCTGGCACCAGGCTGGGCGTGACCGCCTGAATCGCAAAGCCGGAAATGACGATCTCATCCGGCCAGTCGTCGGTCGCTGTCTTGTTTTCCCGGAAACTCAGCGGGTCCATTGACGCCTGCATAATGCAGGCCAGATAGTTGTAGAAGCCGATTTTAGTGCCCGGATAGTCGCTGCCGCAGTAGCGGTAGGTCCCCATCCACTCGTTGTAGGCGTTCTTATCCGCCGTCGGGGCGCTGGCGGGGGGGGCGCTGCGCGCCACCGAGCCGACATTGTCCCAGCGCAGCGGGCTGCGCTCGCCATCCTGCACCGAGCCGGTGCGCGCGCCGACGCGCGCCACTTCCATGACAATAATATAATTGCGGGCAAAATAACCGATCTCAGCCAGCCCGGCGATCAGAATCACCAGCAGAGGGCTGACCAGCGCCAGCTCGACCACACTCTGGCCCCGCTGCTTTTTACCGTACACCGCCGGGGTGCCGTCCAGTATTTCCAGTAGCTTTCGCAGCAGCTTTCGCATCGCACACCCTCAACAAATGTGTTGCCCAGCCTGAACAATACATTCCGGCAATTCGATCATACCATAGAGGCAGCGTTTAGAGCGTTCGGCAAGTGTGAGAAATTGTCTTGGTTTTGTGTAGAGCGCGGTGGTAAATCGGTACTAATAAAAGCGCCGCCCCCTGGGCAGCGCTGAGGAACCGTTCTGAGCGCCGCAGCGGCGTCAGGCGTAAGCCGGCGTGTGCCCGGCCAGCACCTGCACCCGCGCCTTGATTGTGTAGCCGCGCCCGTGCCGCGACAGGATAATTTCGGGGCGCTCCGGCGAGTCTTCCAGTTTGCGCCGCAGGTTGCGGATGTGGTTGCGCACCAGGGCCACGTCGCCGGCGTCCGCCGGGTAGTGCCACACGTGCATCAGCAGCTCGTGAGCAGAGTGCAGGCGCGTCGGGGCGGCGCACATGTAGCGCAGCAGGTCATATTCCACGTGGGTCAGCTCGACCGCGCGCTGGTCCACCAGCACGGTGCGCAAAGCGGCGTTAATCTGGATCACCGGCAGCGCGCCGCTGCTGGAGCTGCTGTGCGCCCGGCGCAGGTGCGCGCGCAGGCGGGCCATCAGCTCGCGGACGATAAACGGCTTGCGCACATAATCGTCGCCGCCGGCGGCCAGCGCCTCGCCAACCGAATACGCCGCTTCCTCACCTGTGATAAACACGATCGGCAGCGCGGCGGTGCGCGGGCTGCGACGCAGCTTCTGACACAGCGCCAGCCCGTCCTCGCCGGGCAGCATCAGGTCGATGATGAACAGGTCAGGCAGGCGCCGCTCAACGGCCAGCAGCGCCTCAGCGCTGGAGGCCGCCAGGCTGACCACGTAGCCTTCCCGTTCAAGAAGCTGGCCCATCAGCTCAAGCATCTGGGCGTCGTCGTCAACAATGAGGATCGTGTGCATGGCTGCGATTCCGGTTGTGAATGTCCCTGCTCTCAGTATAGCGGCTTTCCGCTGCACAGATTGTAGGCTTGCATGAATGTTTTGTGAAATCGCAAACGCCAGATGCTGAAAGATACACATTAAGCCCTGGCTGAAGCCTGCATTAAGCTGTTCGACGGGCCGTTTTACTTCGCGATCATGTAGCCGACGCCGTGAATCGTGCGGATGAACTGCTGGTCATCAACCTCGATCTTCGCGCGCAGGTTGCGCACATGCGCCCGCACCAGGTCGGGGTCGCCGGTGTTGGGCGGGTATTCCCACACGGCCTGAAGCAGGTGGCCGGGCGACAGCGCCTGGTTAGCGTGTTCCATTAAATAGCGCAGCAGGCGGTGTTCCGTGGATGTAAGCTGGATGGTGTGGTTGTTGACCGCCGCCTGGTACGTGTCGGAGTCCAGCCGCAGCTCGCGAATCTGAATCACAGCGCTGGCCGGCGGGCTGTCGTGGGCGCTGCGCCGCAGCAGCGCGTGGATGCGCGCCCGCAGCTCGGCCAGCTCGAACGGTTTGATCACGTAATCGTCGGCGCCGGCGTCCAGGCCGGCCACCACGTCGTCCGTGCTGCCCTTCGCGGTCAGAAACAGAATCGGCAGCGCGGTAAAGCGCGGGTCGGCCCGCAGCCGCTGGCAAAGGGTGATGCCGTCCATCCCCGGCATGATCACGTCCAGAATCATCAGGTCGGGAACGCGATCCCTGAGCAGCATCAAAGCGTCTTTGCCCGAACTGGCCAGCGACACTTCGAGATTCTCGCGCTCCAGCACGCGCCCCAGCGTCTCAAGCACCTCCAGGTCGTCATCAACAGCGATTATATAGTGTCCCATCATGCCTTACCCTTTCCTGACCGGCAGCCGGACGAGAAAGCGTGCCCCACCCTCGCCGGCGCTGTTCACTGAAATGCTGCCGCCCACGCGGTCAACCACCTGGCGGCAGATATGCAGGCCCAGGCCCGTGCCCTCGCCAACGGGTTTCGTGGTGAAAAAAGGCTCAAAGATGTCCTGACGAATCGCCTCCGGCACACCAGGCCCGTTATCCCAGACGGTGACATCAATGCAGCCGCCTTCAGACGTGTAGGCCGCCTCGATGCCGATGCGGGCGTTCTCGCGCCCAGCCAGAGCGTCGTGCGCGTTCAGCAGCAAATTCAGCCAGATGTCGTCAAGCTGTCCCTGCACCGCCAGCACCGGCGGCAGGCTCTCCGCCGGCAGGCGCGTGACAATGCGGATGCTGTCCTGTTCGATGTGCGATTTCACCAGCGACAGGATGCCCTCGATCGTCTCCACGACGTTAATCGGCTCGACCGGCGCGTTCTCCTCAACCGGCCGGGCGGTCGCCAGCAGCCGCCGGACGACGCTGGCGGCGCGTTTGCCGGCGCGCGAGATCGCGATCAGCGAGCGGTGATTGCGCGAGTTCGGCGGCTCATCCAGCAGCATCAGCTCGGTGTCCACCAGGATAGTCGTCAGCGGGTTGTTGATCTGGTGGGCCACCGCCGCCGCCAGCTCGCCCATCGCCGACAGGCGCGCGGCCTGCACCAGCCGTTCCTGCGCGTCCTTAAGGTCCTGCAGGCTCTGCTCCAGGTCGTGCACCAGCCGGGCGTTCTCCAGCGCGGTCGCCGCCTGCCCCACGCTGGCGCGCCCCAGGTTAATGTCGCGCTCGCTGAAGGCGTGGCTGGCGCGCGTGTTGCCAAACACCACCAGCCCGTATGACTGCCCGCGCTGGACCAGCGGCAGCGCCAGCAGCGCGGCGCTGCCCGCGCCGGCCAGCAGCGCGCGCACCCCCGGCGACAGGTCGGGCTGGTCAGGAGCGCAAACAAGCGGAAGCTGCGCGCTGACAGCCTGGTGCAGGTCCGGCGCGTTGTCGAGCGCCAGGAACGGATAGGGCGCGCGCAGCCACACGCCGCGGCCCGACGAAAGCTGCGTCTCCAGCTCAGCGCCGCCCGCCAGCAGCGCCAGCTCGCACCAGTCCGCGCCCAGCCCGCGCCTGATCTCCTCCGCCAGGCGGAACAACTGCCCGGTGCGGCCCTGGCCCCCGCTCTCGACCAGCTCGACCAGCAGCCCCAGCGCCAGGTTGTGGACGCGCTGCGCCGCCAGCGTTAGATCATCTTCAGGCGCGGTCACAAAAAACGCCCGCGCCGCGCCCAGAAGCTGATCGCCCGCGCGCACCGGAATGGTCAACGCCGCAGCGGCCCCCAACCGGTCCAGCTCGGCGCGCTCAGCGTGCGGCGCAGCCGCCTCACGCCGCGCCAGGAACAGCCGGTTGGCGTCGAGCGCGTCGCGCAGGGCCGGCCGTTCGCCCAGGCGCAGCAGCGGCCCGTGCCCTGGCCGCCAGGTCATGCGCTGGCTGCGGGCCACGGCCCGCAGCCCGCCCCGCCCCCGGTCCCACTCATACACGGCGGCCCAGCCAGCGTGCAGCATCACGCGAAGCTGCTCGCAGACGTTGGCCAGGGTGACATCCAGCGACACCGACGAGTTGATGGTGTGCCCGGCGTCCACCAGGCTTTGCAGGTCGCGCGTCTGCGCCAGAAGCTGCTCATGAATGCGGGCGTTCTCGATGGCAATCGCCGCGTAGGACGCCAGGCTCATCAGAAGCTGCTGGTGATGCAGGCTGAACAGCGTGTCGTTGACCTTGTTGTTGACGCCCAGCACGCCAATCGGCCGCCCTGTGAGCAGAATGGGGACGTACAGCAGCGAGTTGACGAAATACTGTGTCTTAACTTTCTGCGGCCCCTGCGCCCCGATGAGCGACGGCAAGCCGGAGCTGAACACCTGGCCGGCCAGTGTGTCCTCAGTTTTGATGCGGAAATTACGCGCCACTTCGTCGTCAATACCGACCTTCGCGCGCAGATACAGGCTGCCTGCCTCATCGTCAGGCAGCAGGATCATGCCTTCTTCCGCCCCTGTCAGGTGGCGCGCGGCGGCCACCACGCGGTTCAGCACCTCGCTCAGGTCCAGCACCTCGGTGAGCGACTTGCCCAGCGCGAACAGCGTTTCAACCTCGCTGACCTGGCGCCCGCTGTCGGAAGCCGGGCTTCTGCCATCCAGGGCCGCGGAGAAGCTGGCGCGCAGCGTGCGCTCGTCCAGCGCGCCAATCACGACCCTGACCTGCGAATAGCGCATATCCTCGATGAGCGCGGTCCGCGCCAGCAGCACCACCGGCAGGCCAGGAAAGCGCTCCAGCGCCTGGACGAACGGCTCGCCGGACCGGGGGTTGTGCAGCGCCGCGTCAGCCAGCACTGCGTCGCACTCGCCGTGCTCCACCAGGAACAGCGCGTCCTGAAAGCTGTAGGCGGCCTGGACCGAAAAATCCTGGCCGCCCAGCGCCGCCCTGGCGCGCTGAACGACCGCGTAATCGCCAGTTGCAACCAGAATCGTTGAAGCTCGCCGTGTCGTCGTCATCAGAAAATGGCCTGCTATTTTTTGCTCAGGCGGTCGCGCCGCCGCGCCAGATCATCCTCAACGGTCTGGCTGTCCGCCTCGCCCTGGGCGGCCTCCGGCGCGGCCGCTTCAGCCGACGGCGCGGCCTGGGCATTGACCAGGTCGCCCAGCTCGGCAACCTTCTCGCGCATGTCACGCAGCACATCGGCGACCAGTTTGCCCGCTGACTGGGCCGCCGACTCAGCCGGCGCGGCAGGCTCGGCGTCGCCTTCACGCCGGCGCGCATCGGCCACGGCCGCGTCCAGCTCGTTCACCCGCACGATCAGTTCCTGGGTCACAAGCTGGTGCTCGCGCAGGTCGGACTCGGCCATCGCGATCCGCCGCTGCGCCGACTGAAGCTGCGCGGCGGCGTGGCGCGCCTTCTCGTCCTGTCCGCTCTGGACGAAGGTGTCCGCCTGTTGATCCCAGCGGGCGGCCTCGGCCTGCAGCGCGCCGACGCGCGCCGCCAGCTCGCCTTCGTAATCAAGCGCCTGGTTGATGCGCTCCCGCAGCGCGGCAAGCTCGCGGTCCACATTCCTGCCCAGCTTGTCCAGGCGCAGCGCGCCCGCCGGGCGGCCGCCCTCGCGGTCGTCGCCGAGCAGGTCAGCGATGCCCGCCCGCACCAGCACGTTGACTTTCCTGAAGAAATCGTCCATAGCTTTATTTTACACTTTTCACAATTTAGTGCTCACCCAACATCTTAATTCTTTGTGCTTACTGCGGGCAAATGCCGTCCCAGGCCAGGGCGTAAACGGTCATGTTCTCGCCGCCCGCGCTGACCGCCGCCTCGCCGCCGGTTGTGAATACCGGGCACAGGCGGCGGTCGGCCACGTCCTCGCCAGGAACCTGATCCGGGAAGGCCAGCAGATAGCGCGCGCCGCGCGCCTGCATGAGCGCGAAAACGGCCGCGCCGTCGTTGTAGATCGGCGCGAACTCCGGGTTGACCAGGCCGGCGATGTCCAGGATGGGGCGCGGCGCAAAATAGCCGACCGCGCCAATATCGTGGACAGCCAGCAGGTCCTGCGGCGGGATGTTCGCGGCGATCCAGCGGGCCGCCGTGACCATTTCCTCGTCAATGATGCGCACGTCGCGCCGGTAAGCCGCCGGGCCGGCGGCCAGGGCAAAGTACAGCAGCACCAGCGCCGCCGCCGCGGCCAGCGCCCGCGTGACCACCCGCCCGCCGAACGTGCGGCGCGCCGCCGCCAGCAGCCACAGCGTGCCCACCACGCCGCACACGATCATGCCCGGCAGCGCCGGGATCACATAGCGCCCGTGCTGGTACGGCGCCGGCAGCCAGGCGGCGTACAGCAGCACCAGCCACGCCGCCCAGGCCAGCGGCAGCAGGTCGAGCAGCGCCCGCCGGCTGCGGCGCGCGCGCCGGCCTGTCTGCGCCGTGTACCAGACCATGCCCGGCAGCAGCAGCGCCTGCCCGCCAGCCAGCAGCGGCAGCAGCATATCGCGGACGCGCTCAGGGTAGCTGGCCGCCGCCAGCACCGGGGCGGCCTGCGCCTGTTTGGCGGAGGCGGTGTCGGGCAGCAGGCCGCCGGTAAGCTGAAGGTTGAGCAGCAGGTAAGGCGCGATCGCCACCCCGAAGCCCAGCGCCGCCGCCCCCGCCCAGGCCAGCGTGCCGCGCCACCCCTGCGGGCGCGCCAGCAGCAGCGCCGCGCCGATCAAGGCCGCCAGCGTCACGCCCTCAGGGCGCGCCAGCGCCGTCAGCGCCGCCAGCACGCCAAAGACCGCGCCGCGCCGCCCGGCCGTCCACGCGGGCGCAGCGGGCGCGTCGGCCTCGCGCCACGCGAGCGCGATCAGCGCCAGCGCCAGCAGCGAAAAAATTATAGTCTCCATGCCGGAGACCGCCGCCCACAGCAGATGCCACGCCAGCGCCAGCGCCAGGCCCGCGGCCCAGCCAGTCCAGCGGCCTGGGCTGAGGCGTTCGGCCATGCGCGCCCCCAGCAGCGCCGTCAGCGCGAGCGCGGCCGCGCCCAGGCCGTGCGTCCACAGCCGGAAGGGCACGCCCAGCGCGTAACCAGCGGCCAGCAGCACCGTGTACAGCGGCGCGGTCGAGGCGGCGCTCGGCTGGCCGGCGACGAAGGCCCATTCGCCGCGCTGCGCCAGGTTGCGCCCATACACCTGATGAATCCAACTGTCGTCCAGCGGAAAATTGCCGCCGGCGCTGATGGCATAATACGCCGCCAAAGCGCACACCAGCGCGATCAGCGGCAGGTCGTAAGGCTTCAGGCGCTCAGTAATTGATCGCATACAGGCGTTTATCCGGGAAATCGGCCAGCGGCAGCGGCTCAAGGTAGGCCGGCGGAGCAGCCAACAGCGGCCAGAAAGTCTGCGGCGCGCCCAGCGCGGCGCGCCCGTCGGGCGTAACTTCCTCCAGTAGCAGGTAGCGCACGCCGTAGCGGCGCGCGATCTCCACGACCGCCGCCGGGTCCTCGTTGGGAATCACCACGCCGCCCAGGCCAGTGAAATAGTAAAGCTGCGCCGGGTCGTTGACCATCACACGGGCGTCGGCGGGCAGCAGGGCGCCCAGGCGCGCGTAGAACGGCGGCGTTTCACCGGTCACGCGGCGCGGCAGCGCCAGCCACAGGCTGAGCGCCGCCACAAAGATCAGCAGCGCCGCGGTGAACACGCGCTGCGCGGCCGCCGGTCGCCAGGCCCGCCGCCGCCGCGCCCCCCACGCCACCGCGTCGTCCAGCCCCGCCAGCGCCAGCGCGGCCCACCAGGGCAGCAGCGCCGCCGCTGAGTGCAGCAGCCCGCCGCGCATCCCCGGAAACGGAAACACCAGCGTCATCGCCAGGTGCAGGCCGAGCGCATACAGCCAGAAGCCGCGCAGGAACGGGTCGCGCCGTCGCCGCCACAGGGCCAGCAGCATCAGCGGCCACAGAATCACCAGCCCCTCGACGGCGACGAACGTGCCCAGATTCTGGGTGAGCGCCTGCCAGCGCGCCGCCAGCAGCGCGCCGAAATCCGCCTGCGCCAGCGCAAGGCCGGCGTCCGCCGGGTAGTTGAAAATGTCATCGTAGCTGGTGAACCAGACCGCCTGCGCGCCGCCCGCCGGCAGCGGCGTGCCCACCGCCGCGGCGCTGCGCGCGAACCAGGGCAGCATCACCAGCAGGTAAGCGGCGCTGAACACGGCCAGCGCCGCCGCCGTTCTGCGCCAGCCCCAGCGCGACCAGACGACAGCGGCCCACCCCACCAGCGCCAGCAGCAGCCCATCAGCGCGGGTGAGGTGCGCCAGCCCGGCCATGACGCCCGCCAGCGCCAGCCAGCTGAGCTTTCCCGCGCTCACGCCCAGCGCCATAAACGTCAGCGCCAGCGACCCGACCGCCGCGTACAGCGCGAACGTGTCGGTCGCGCCCCAGAAGCGCAGATAATAGCCGCCCAGCAGCGTCACCAGGCCGGCGGCCCAGGCGTGGCGGCGCCCGCCGCCGATGCGCGCCCCCAACCAGAAGCCGTTGTAGGCCGCGACCGCCAGCAGCAGCGCCAGCGGGACCTGCGCTGCGGCATAACTGCCCGGCGCGTCAAACAGCCACATGCCAGCGGCGGCGGTCAGCGACGTTAGCGGCATCCAGTAAAGATGCGACGGCGCGGGCAGCGCCTCCGGCAGGTAGATGTAATTCCACAGGTAGGCGTCGGTGAGGCCCTGGCCAGCCACGAGGCGGTTGGCGGCGTTGAAATGGTAGAAGGCGTCTGTAAAGCCGGGCCGCGCCGCCAGCGCGCGCGTGACGATCAGCGCCGCCGCCAGGGCGAGCAGCGCGAAAAGCGCCCTTTCAAACGGCGCCGGCGGCTGTACACGAACAGAGGGTTGGAAGGCTGACACGCGCCTGCCCTTCTGACAGAATCACGCGGATACCGGGGCATGCCGGCGCGGGGAGCGCCGCCCGCTGGCGAACACCGTGAACCAGGCGGCGGTTCAGGGCCGGCCTGGACGCTTGAACAGCAGGCGCACGAAATCGCCGCCCTGAAGCGTCTCCGAAACCAGCTCCCAGCCCGCAGCGCCGTACTGGTTGAGCAGCCGCGCGTAAGCATGGTCAGCCGTTGTCGCCCGCTGTTCCTCCAGCACCACGCCGAGGCCGGCTGGCGGCCGCTGCTCATCGGCGCGCACATAAACCTCAAGATACTCCCAGGCTCCCACGTCGCCCCTCTCTGGCACGATCTCGTCCAGCTTCGCCAGCCACCGGCGCGCAGTCGGGCTGACCTTCATGCTGTCCAGAATGGCACGGGCCACATCGTAACGTTCAGCCAGGATAAACTCGCGCGCGGCTTCCAGCTTGGCATTCAAAGCGAACCCTCCTGCGTGTACGGCTCTCTCAACAGACACTCCCGCGCGGCCAATTCACTCCTTTTCCCACGAAGGGGGCAGCCTGAGCGTGTGACGTCTGAGCGCGGCGAGCTTCTGCTCCTGCCGGCGCGTCTGCTCCAGCAGGCGGCGGCGCTCGATTTCCAGGTCGCGCAGACGCAGGCGCAGCGCGTCGTTCTCGCGGGCCAGCAGCTCGGTCTCCAGGTCGCGGTCGCGGCGCGCCGCCTGTGAGCGCCGCAGCCGTTCAAGCTCGCGCGCCTGCGCGTCGTAGCTTTCCAGCACGCGCAGCGTGATCTCGGCAAACAGGTTGTAGCCGCCGCGCAGCAGCCGGCGGCGGGCGTGCTGCCGGTACATATCGAGCTGCGCCTCGCTGAGGCGCTCATCAGGAAGTTGATCTCCCAACACAGCTCCCCTCCAGGTTTGTGTCTGTTAACCTGACTAGCATAACACAAGCGGAGGGGTGTGGAAACAATCAGCCCGGCGCGGTGAACGCTCAGCCGCTGGCCGGGCGCTTAAACACGTACAGCCGGCCCTCGGCCCCGGCCGCGCTCACCAGCTCCCAGCCCTGCTGGCCCAGCAGCGTCAGCGCGGCGTGCAGCGCCACGTTTTTGAGGCGTACCTCTTTCTCGCCGTTAAGTTCGTAGGTGGTGGAGCCATAAGCGTAATTGTAGCTGAGCGTCAGGTATTCCCACTGCGCGGGCGTCCGCGTGAACGCCTGCGCGCTGTTATTGGCGGTGATGGGGGTAATCGCCATCGTGTGTCCCTTCAGGTAAGCACATTGAAACGATCGCCACTTGCGATCAAAGTCGGTGTCAGGCGGCGGGGGCCGGCTCCTGGCGCAGCCGGCGGTAGAGGGCCACGCCCAGCCCAACCAGCACGGCTGTCCGCGCCAGCACCAGCACAGCGAACGGCGCCACCAGCGCGCCGCTGATCTGGCCACCGCTGCTGCCCGTGCGGATAAACAGCAGCGGATATTCGGCAAACGTCACCAGCGTCAGCATCACCAGCGCCATGACGCCGGTGCGGTTCGGAAAAGCCAGCAGCGCCAGCGGGATGATCTGGACGAGCCACTGCGGACTCCAGCCCTGGGCCTGTAAGAAGAAGATCAGCAGCGTCAGTGCGGTAAACGCCACCAGCCCGATGTCGTCGAAGCGCCGCGTGCGCGCGAACACGGCCAGCCCCAGCGCCAGCGCCGCCCCCAGCCGCAGCCAGCCCGGCACAACCGCCGGGCGGCCCTGAAGCACGCCGGCCTGCGCTGGGTCCAGGTGGCTCTCAAGCGAGCCGAAGTTGCCGGTCGTGTAATTGCCATCGAGCAGCGCCCACACGGTCTGGTACGAGGCCTTGCCGAACTGTGCCGTCAGCGAAGGGGCGGTCATGGCGGCGTTCTGCGCCAGCAGCGGCAGATAGGCCAGCGCGAACAGCGCCGCCGCCGCGGCGGTGCTGCGCAGCGCCCAGCGCGGCGCGCGGAAGCGCCACACCGCCCCCAGCAGCAGCGCCGGCGTGAACTTGGTCAGCGCGCCGAGCGCGACCGCCGCGCCGGTTCGCAGCGGGTGACCCTGCAGCAGCCACCACAGCCCCAGCAGCAGGAAGAAAGCCACCAGCACCTCAAAGTTCCACCAGGCGAACACCAGCGGCGCGGCCAGCAGCGCGTAGACCCAGGCCAGCGCCATGCCTGTCCCCGCCCCGTACAAACGCCCGCCGATCCTGCGCAGCAGCAGCAGATTGCCGGCATCGGCCAGCAGCAGCACAAAACCGAGCAGCGTGGCGAAAGCCCCGTAAACCGGCTGCAGGCGGTAGACGGCCGTAATCACGTAAGCCCATACCGGCGGGAACTCGCTCCACCAATCGCGGAACGGCAGCAGGCCGCGCCCTGTGAGCTGCGCCAGCGCGTGATAATAGGCGTAATCGCCCTGCGCCGTCAGGCCGCGCTCAAGACTGCTGACCACCAGCGGCTCATAGGCCAGCAGCAGCGCCACGCGGAAGCCGACAAACAGAACCAGCAGCAGGCGCAGGTCGCCCAGCAGGGCGGCCAGTTTGAGGTTGTCACTCGGCTGGCTCACGGCTGCGCCTCCCGCGTAAACACGGCCGCCAGGCTGTCCTCATAGGCCAGCGTCCACGCTGGCTCTGCGCGCAGAGCGCGCGCCAGGCCGCTGGCCGCTTCCATAATCACCAACCGGACGCCATACGAGTCCAGCGTCTCGCGCCAGGCCGGGGCGCCAGTCGCGGCGGCCAGGTACTTCGTGAGAAAAGCGTCACCGTATAAATCGGTGCGGCCGTCAACGAACACAGGATACTGCGGCGCCGCGAAGATCAGGTAGCCGCCCCAGTTGTAACTGTTGAACACAGGGCCGTCAGGCCGCGCCGTCTCCAGGTACGCCACCGCTTCCAGCGGCAGAAACTGCGCCTGCGCCGCGCGGACAGCCTGGGTGTCCAGCACCAGCACAATCTTGAGCAGCGCGCCCAGCGCCACCAGCGCCACCAGCGCCAGATTAAGGCGCGCCATGCGCGGCGTCGTCCGCTGGACGGTGCGCAGCGCCCAGCCGCGCTCAGCCAGCGCGGCGTCCAGGTGATCGGTCAGCGCCGGCGTGGCGACCACCGCGAACAGCGCGATATTGCGCCCAGCGGTCAGGCTCATGAAGATCGTGACCGACAGCAGGCCGAAATCGGCCCAGGTGAGGCGGCGGCTCCCTGCCCCGACCGCGCCCAGCAGCGCCAGCAGCAGCGCGATAAACGGCCACGTGTGACGTTCATGAAAATTGGGCGAGTTCCATTCCTGGATGTATTCCTGAAGCGCGCCGATGCTCACGGTCTGAAACGGCACGCCGTAGATCTGCAGCCCATACGGGTTGAGCACCAGCGCGGAGACAGACACCGCCGTTACGATGAGCAGCCGCCGTGCCCGGCCCCAGTGGAAAGCGCGCGCATCGCGCACAAACAGGCCGGTCAGCGCCTCGCCGGCGACATACCCGCCCAGCAGAATAAAGCCGATGCTGAAACCGGCGTGCAGGTTCACCCACAGCACCATCAGCGGCACAATCCACCACAGGCGATCTCTGCCGTGCCGGGCATAATCGCGCAGCAGATACAGCGCGACCGCGCTCAGCAGGAAGGAGAACATCTGCGGCCGGGGCGACCAGAACACGGCCGCCGTCGCCGCGCCCAGCACCAGCGCGAACGCCCGCAGGTAAACGCTGCCGCTGCTCATGCGGTAGATCACGTACATGCCGGCGGTCGCCAGCGCGGCCGTGTACAGCGCCAGGCCAACGCTGCCGGCCAGCGTCCACGCGCCATACAACACAAGCTGCGCGCCCCAACTGTGGTTAATCCAGGGCTGGCCGGCCATCGTGAACGAAAACGGGTCGGCGTGGATCATGCCCTGCGTGAGCGTGTATTCGCCGCTGGTGATGTGCCACCACATATCCGAATCGGCAGGGATGCGCACCGCCAGCGCGAACAGCAGCAGGAAAATAATCACAGCGGCGGCGCGTTCAATTGTAAGCTGGCGCATAGCAGCCCCGTTCATAAGCCCTGAACTCTATCATGCCTGAACTTTCCGGTGGGAAGATTGAGGCTTGCTTAAGATTACTGGTTTCCTAACGGCAGACCAGCGCGGCCAAGCAGATAGCTGAGCGCAGGGTCCGCCGTCGGGTAGTACACCTGCGGCAGGAAATAGCGCTCAAGCGCCTGCCGGTGGTACTGGGCGTAGGCCACGCTGGCGGCGAACGGGTCATCAGTTGCCAGCGGACCAGGGCGCAGCGCGTCGCTGGCCCGCGCCGCCAGCTCAGCCCCGCGGACGGCGTCGCCGTCGAAGCGGGCCAGGCGCGCGGCGCCGAACAGCAGCCAGGGGTCATCCTCCGGCGCGGCGGCCTCCGCCCGCGCCAGCCAGCCCGCCGCCGCGTCGCGGTCGCCCGTCGCCAGGTCCAGCAGCGCGCGGACGACGAGCGCGGCGGGCGTGCCCGCGCCGCTCAGGTCGTTTTCCCACAGGGCCAGCGCCGCGCCGACCTGCCCGCCGGCCAGCAGCAGCGCGGCCTGCGTCAGGGGCGCGCGGTCGTCAAACCGGCTGCGGCGCGCCGCCTGCAGCGCGGTCGCACCCCAGGCGGGGTACAGATCAGCGTCCGGGTTGGCAGCCAACGCCCGGTCATAAGCAGCGGCGGCGACATCCGCCCTGCCGAGCGCCTCGGCGTACAGCCCAAGCGTGTAGTTGAGCTGCCAGGACGCAGGGGCCAGCTCCGCTGCCCGCTGCGCCGCCGCGAACGCCGCTTCCAACTGCCCGCTGTTCCACAGCAGCGCGGCCAGGTTGGCGTGATACGGCGCAAAATAAGGGTCTAATTCGGACGCGCGCCCGTAGGCCGCGATGGCCTCAGCGGCGGCGGCGCTGTCGCCGGCGCGCGCCGCCAGCCCCAGCAGGTAGGCGCGCTGCCCGTGATACAGCGCCAGGTCCGGCTCAGCCGCCGTCACGCGGTCCAGGCGGGCCGCCGCCGCGCGATACTCGCCATCGCGCACCGCCGCGCGCATTGCGTCCAGGTATTCACTGTAAACCGCTGTGGCCCACACGCCGCTGACGATCAGCGCCGCGGCCAGGCCGGGCAGGCCCAGTGTCCGCGCCCAGCGCTGCGCGCGCGCGCGCAGCGGAACGGGCTGCACCGGCGCGGTCAGCGCGGCCAGCGCCGCCAGCCCGACCAGCGCCACCGCCGGGGCCATCGCCGGCAGATCAAGCAGATGGTGCACGCCGAAGGCGGCGACAGCCCCGCCCGCGCCCGCCAGCAGCGCGCGCTCCGGGCCGTCGGACTGCGCCCAGCCGCGCCGCGCCGCCGCCAGAATCAGCGCCAGGCTCACAGCCGCCGCTGTCACGCCCGCCAACCCTAACTCTGCGATAATTTGCAGCGGCACATTGTGCGCGTGGGTGTGCGGCTGGTGCGGCGGAATCGAATCGTAGCGCGGCAGGTTGCGCCCAAATGTGAACAGCCCCTGCCCGGCCAGCGGCTTCTCGCCGCCCATCGCCAGCGCCGCCTCCCACAGATACGTTCGCAGCCCGACCTCGCGCCCAGGGTCGTCCAGCGAATCAAGCAGATAAGCCGCGCCCGCGCCGGCGGCCAGCAGCAGCAGCAGCGCGCCCGCCGCCAGCGCCAGCCGCGCCCGCCGGTGAAGCGCCGCCCAGCCCCCGCGCAGGCGGCGCGGCGAGAGCAGGCCATAGCGCGCCAGCAGCAGCGCCGCCAGCACAAGCATCCCGGCCCCAGCCCCGATCCACGCGCCGCGCGAGCGCGTGATCACCAGCAGCGCGCCCACCGCCAGCGCATAAACCGCCAGCAGCGCGCGCGCCGGCGCTGTCCGCGCGGCTGTCGCCCGCGCGGCGGCCAGCGGCAGCAGCACAACCAGCACCGCCGCCAGCGTGTTGGGGTTGCCCAGCGTGCTCACGACGCGCGGCACGCCGCCGCCCGCGCCAAGCACAACCACGGCCTGCAGATAGCCAAAAATCAGCACGATCAGCCCGGCCAGCAGCAGCGCGTCAACCAGCCCGGCGCGCGCCAGCCGCCGGTTCGCCAGCAGGTCGAGCAGCAGGAACCACACCCCGGCGTACAGGCCCATATACCACAGGCCGATCGCGATACGCCGCCAGGCGTCCAGGTTGGCGAACAGCGACAGGCCGAAAACCAGCGCCCACAAAACGGCAGCCGCGTCCAGCGGCGTGCAGTGCCAGCGCCACCCGCCGCGCCAGCGCGCCAGCAGCCACGCCGCCAGCAGCAGCGCCAGCCCGGCCAGCGACATCAGGCGGAAGCGCGGCTCCACCAGGCCGTTAAAGGTGCCGCCAATCGTCAGCGCCCAGATCAGCGCCAGCGCCACCAGCGCGCGCACCAGCAGGTCAGTTCGCATCGGCCGCCCCCTCCCCGGTCATACGCCGCTCATGCGCAGAACCTTGCCGGCTGTGCGCACAATAATGCTCATGTCCAGCGCCAGCGACTGGTGACGGATGTAGTACAGGTCGTACTGGAGCTTCATCAGCGCGTCCTCGTCGTCGGCGCCGTAGCCATAGCGCACCTGCGCCCACCCGGTCAGGCCGGGGCGGATCACCAGCCGCGTGCGATAAAACGGAATCTTTTTGACCAGGCGCTCGATGTGCTCCGGGCGTTCGGGGCGCGGCCCGACAAGGCTCATGTCGCCGCGCAGGATGTTCAGAAGCTGCGGCAGCTCGTCCAGGCGCGTTTTGCGCAGGAAACGGCCGGTTCGCGTCACGCGCGGGTCGCCCTGGCGGCTGAATACGGCTCCGCTGTGCGTCTCTGCGTCCAGCACCATCGTCCGAAACTTGAGGATGTGGAAGACGTGCCCGTTCAGGCCCACGCGCCGCTGGCTGTAGAAAACCGGCCCCGGCGAATCGAGCCGCACCGCCAGCGCGATAAACGGAAACAGCGCGGCCAGCGCCAGCAGCCCGGCCAGCGCCAGCACAACATCCAGCGCGCGCTTGAGAAACGGATAGGGGCGCAGCGGCGACGCGCTGTCCAGCGGCAGCACGACAGCCCAATGCTTGTTGACATGCTCCACTGGCACGCGCCCGGTCACGCGCTCATACAGCAGCGGCATCGGCACAATCGTCAGACCGCGCACATAGGCGTCCATCACGCCCTGAAAGACTGGCCCGCTCAGCTCGCGGGTGGAGGTCACGACCAGCTCGCTCACGCGCTCGCGCAGCGCGATCGAAAGCAGGTCCCGCCCGCTGCCCACGACTGGCACACCGCAGATGGCCGCGCCCACCTCGTCAGCCTCGCCGATGATGCCGGTGATCTGGTACTCATCGTAGGCGTAACGCCCGACAGCGCCAATGATGGACTCGGCCGCCCAGTCCGTGCCGACAATCAGCACGCGGCGCGGCTCGCTGGCCCAGCCGGTCACAGCCGGATAAATAAAGCGCCACAGGCCGATCAGCGCGAACGACAGCACGCCGTAGTACAGCGAAAACAGGCGCGGCAGCGCGTCGCGCTCAGACAAAAAGAAAATGACCAGGTACACAACCAGCATTTGCAGCGTGATGAGCAGCAGCCGCTGAAAAGCCGCGCCGCGCCGCGCCACCAGCCGCAGGTCGTAGAAGTCGTTGGCGCTCGCCAGCAGCAGCCACACGGCCGCGAACGCCACAAACCACGCGCCCTGCCCGGCGACAAACTCCAGCGTGAAGGCGATGCGCCCCACCAGCGCCCAGATGCGCAGCGCCAGGAACACCGCCACCACGACCGCCGCCGCGTCGCCGGCCATCAGCAGCAGGCGCCGCTCTGAGAGGCGCAGTTGAACGCGCTGCCGTCGAGGTGAGGGAGAAAAGAGCATGGCGCAGTCTCAGATCATCAGTTCTTCAAGTCTACAGGGGTTTCCGCGCGCGCCGCATTGGGATTGTGCACGCGGAACAGCAGCAGCGTGAGCAGCAGCGCCGCCGCGCTGGCGACGGCCCCCGGCAGCAGCCACGCCGGGCGATACTCAAAGCGCACCAGCCGCCCCCCGGCGGGCACTTCGACCGCCCGAAACGCGCCGTTGGCGCGCAGAATCCGCGCTGGCTGGCCGTCCACGGTCGCGCGCCAGCCGGGATAGTCGGTGTCGGCCAGCACCAGCAGGCCGCCGGCTTCCGCCGTGACGGCGATCTCCACGCCCATGCCGGACTCGTCGGGGCGCACACTGTCCACGCGGCCCGACGCGGCCGGCGCAAGCGGCGGCTCAGGGCAGCCGCCCGGCCCCAGCAGGTGCGCCTGCGCCAGGTAGTCCCACGCGGGGGCGGCCAGCGCCGCATACAGGCTGTCAGCGCTGTCGTGCCAGCAGAGCGCCGCCGGGAACCACGCCGACCGCGCCGGGCGCGCCAGCGCGCGCACAGCGCCCGTTTCATCGTAAACGCCGTCCACAGCGGCGGCCTGCAGCAGCGCGGCGGGCGCTGCGCTGTGTTCGATCAGCCCGATATAGGCGGCGTAATGGCCGGGCAGCAGCGGGTCAAAGTTGTTCAGCAGCGGGCGGCGGTCCAGCAGATTCAGGTTGGGCAGCCCGCTGGCGCGGAATCCCTGCCAGTTGTCGGCGGCGACGCGATAGTCGTTGAACGGCAGAAATGTCTCGAACATCACGGTGTCGGCGGCGGCCGCCGGCCAGTAGGCGCGCCCGGTGTAACCGCCCGCCTGGGGCAGCCGGTCATAAAACGCGGCGGGCACGGTCGGGTTCAGGCCGCGCGCCGCCCAGCCCAGGTCGGCGGCGACCACGATCAACGCCGCCAGCGCCCATAAAGCGTGGCGGCGCGTCCCGGCCGCCGGCTGGAGCAGCGTGAGCGCCCCCGCCGCCGCGCCGACGACGCCGGTGTAAACGACCGCTCCGATCAGCACCGACACGCCCGGCGTGTCGTACACCTCCGGCGGCAGCAGGCGCGGCGCGGCCAGCAGCGCCAGCGCCACCGCGCCAGCAGCGCCCGCCGTCGCCAGCCGCGTCCCGAACAACAGCCAGCGGCCCCGGCCCCAGGCCTGCGTCCCGATGCCGGCCAGCACGCTGAGCGCGAACACCGTCCACAGGTGCCAGCGCACCGGGGCCTGGAACAGGTCAAACGTGGGCACATGCTCGAACAGGAAGGGGAACACCGGCGTGTAATTGCCCAGCGCCAGCACTAACGCGGCCACAGCCACGCCCAGCCACAGCGGGACCGTGCCCCAGAAGGCCGGCCGCTTGGCGCGGCGCGCCCAGGCGACCACGGCGGCGAACGCCGACACCAGCGGCAGCAGGCCGACGTAGACCGCGTCCTCAAAGAACGCGCCCTGCGTGATGTAGGTCCCGCTGCCCGGGTTGCCGAACACATCCGGCGACAGGAAGTTGAGCGCGCGCGCGGGCGCATAGCTGAAGTTCATGGCGACCGTCACATCCACACCCCCCGCCCGCTGCGACAGCCCCATCAGCTCGGCGGTTGGCAGCAGTTGCAGCGCCGCGATGCCCGCGCCCAGCGCGACGCCGCCGAGCGCCAGCGCCAGCCGCCCATACCAGCCGGCGGGCCGCGCGCGCGCGGTTTCGTAGACAGCCAGCAGCCCGGCCAGCAGCAGGCCATACCACGCTGTCTGGGCGTGCCCGGCCAGCAGCAGCAGCCCACTGAACAGCGCCAGCCACGCCGCGTCGCGCCGCCGCCCCTGCCGCACGATACCTAACGCCGCCCACATGAGCCAGGGAATCCAGGCCGCTGCCGCCACCAGCGGGTACGTGCCCAGCCGCGCCACCAGATAACCCGACAGGCCGAAGGCCAGCGCGCTCACGCCGCGCCCCAGCGCCGGCAGCCCCAGCCGACCGGCAAAGGCCCACATGCCCCAGGCGGCGAGGAACAGGTGCAGCACAGCGGCAGCGCTCATGGCGAAGCCAAGCGGCAGCAGCAGGCCGGCCCATGACGGCGGATACAGCAGCGCCGACTGGTAATTGGCGAGCAGCGGCGCGCCCGCGCCGCTGTACGGATTCCACAGCGGCAGATGGCCGGCGCGCAGCAGCGCCAGCGCGTACTCGCGCCAGGGGTAAAACTGAAGCGCCGGCAGCCCCCAGAAAAACACCTCGCCCAGCAGCAGCCGGTGATAGAGCGCCAGCAGCAGCGCCGCCACCACCGCCAGCGGCGCGCGCGCCGGCAGCCGATCACGTTTCATGGGCAAATCTCCACGCTAAGGCGAGCAGGCACGCCAGCAGCGCCGCGCCCGAAAACAGCGCCGCGCCAACCGTCAGCCGGTTCAGGGACTCCACCTCAGCCGGGCCAGGCAGGCCCGGCCAGCCCGGCGGCCAGCCCGTGTCCGACAGGCCCGCTGGGCCGCCGTAAGCCGGGTTGCGATACAGATAGGTGTCACTGACTACACGAACGTCAGCGGCGCTGAACAGCGGCAGCGGGCAGCGCGACACAAGGTGGCTGACGCCCCACGCCGCCAACAGGTCGAGGTCAGGCGCGGCGTCGCAGTTCGCGCCCTCCAGCGTGCCGTCGTCCGCCAGCCCGCCCAGCGGCGGCTGCACCACGCTGTAACCATCCGCTGCGACGCCGCTGGCCGCCCCGATGGCGCTCACCAGGCCGCGCAGTTGGAACGGGTCCACGCCGCCAAACAGGCGCAGGCCGTGCGCCGCCCCTACCTGCTGCTCAAGCGCGTAATTGGGCGAGTACACCCGGTCGGCGCCCACGAGCGCCGCCGCCAGCTCATCCTGATGGCGCAGCCAGGCGTCCGGCCCGCGCCATTCCAGCCAGGCCGCGCCGGTCAGGCCGCTGTCCAGCGCCACAATCAGCAGCAGCGCGCCGGCCAGCCCGCCAGCAGCCAGGCGGCCATACAGCGCCAGCAGCAGCGCGCCGCCCAGCAGCCCGCCGACCGCCGCCGCGCCCGCGCCCACCAGCGGGTCGAGGCCGGCGACAGCCAGCGTCAGCCCGCCGCACAGCAGCGCCGCGCCCGCCAGACCCGCCGCGGCCAGCCGCAGCGCTCGCAGGCGGGGCACGCTCTCATTGGCGCGCAGGCGCGCGGCCAGCCGCAGCACGGACTGCGCGCCGAAGCCCGCCAGCAGGCAGGCGGCCAGCGCCACCACCAGCCAGGCGCGGCCCGGCACACGGAACCAGCGCAGCGGCGGCAGCGCGTCAACCAGAAGCGGCCACAGCGGGCCATTCGCGCCCAGCGCGTACAGCGCGGCCGCCAGCAGCACCGCCAGCCAGAACACACGGGCGCGGCGCGGCACAGCCGCCAGGCCGATCAGCGCCAGGGCCAGCGTGCCCAGGCCCAGATAGGCGAACGTTTCCGGCGTGCCGCCGCGCGGCGGCAGGATTAAACCGACCAACTGGCCAACCTCAAGCGAGTACAGCCCGGCCCCGGCGCGGTCCAGGTCACCCCGGCTGAGGTGCGGCCCCCAGGCCAGCAGCGGCAGCGTCACCGCCAGCGTCAACACGCCGCACAGCGCCGCCGCCGGGAGCAGCCGCAGCCCGGCGCGCCAGCGCCCCACAGCGGCGGCGTTCCACAGCGCATAAGCGCCCGCCAGCGTCAGGGCGAACAGGCCGAGGCGCACGTCCGCCAGCAGCAGCAGGCCGGCGAACAGGCCGGTTTGCAGCGTCAGCCGGGCCGCCCTGTCCGTTTGCGGCAGCAGCCCGGCGGAGCGCATCAGCCAGGGCCACCACGCCAGGGCGTAGATCAGGTCCAGGTGGCCCGCGCCCAGGTGCGCCAGCGCGCGCGGCGCCAGCGCATACGCCAGCCCGGCCAGCGCGGCGGCCTGCGGGCACAGGCCCAGCGCGCGCCCCCAGCGCCACATCCCCCAGCCCGCCACAAACAGATGCAGCGCGACCAGCAGGTTCAGGTGCGGCGCCGGCTCCAGCAGCAGCGCCAGCCATTGCAGCGGATAGGCGGTCTTGTTGAGCGGGTTGGCAGCAAACGGCTGCCCGGCCATGATGGCATCCTGCCAGACCGGGAACGCCCGCGCCGCCAGCACCGACTCGCGCAGGTGATAAGCCGCCGGCCAGTGCGCCAGCGCCGCGTCGGAGAAGCGCGCCTGCGGGATAAAGGGCAGCGCGTCAGGCCGCCAGCCCAGCAGCAGCATAAGCGCCGCGCCCAGCAGCAGCGCCGCGCGCTCAGGGCGCATAAATGCTCACGCGGCCCAGGCGCGCCGCCAGCATCAGATCGTCGAGGCAGGGCGTCTCGCCCAGCGCCGCTTCGTCCGGCCCGGCGACCACATATTTGATGTGGTAGAGGTCAAGCAGCGCGCGGCAGTCCGCAGCCTGGCCGGAATACCAGTCAATGACCTGCTGGTAGCGCGCATCGGCCTGAAGCGTTTCGTAAGGATGTCCATAAACCACGCGCGCGCCGACCCAGCCCGGCAGCCACACGCCGCCGACCGGGCCGATCAGCACAACGTCGTCAAGCCCGGTGCGATCTTCCAGCCAGCGGAAGGCCGCCGCGTAGCTTCGGTCAAGCAGCAGGCCATGCGAATCGGCGGGCCGGCCAGCCAGCACCGGCAGAATGGGCATAAACAGCACAAAAAGCTGCGTAAAAAAGATAACCGGCACGACGAGCAGGGCCAGCCGGTAGCGCCAGCGCCGGTTAATGTGCTGGAACCAGTAATCCTCCAGCGACCGCGTCGCGAAATAGGCGATCGGGAGCATCATGCCGGCGGCGAAACGGCGCTGAATGTTGGTGGGCAGATACATCAGCACAAGCATGGCCAGCAGCCAGATCAGCATGAACTGGTCGCCGTCGGCCTCGAAACGGCGCAGCGCCCGCCAGATGCCCGGCAGGCCGATCAGCAGCGGCAGGCCCAGGCCAGCCAGCAGCGCCAGCGGCGGCGGCGCGCCGGTCACATTCTGGCGGCCCCATTCGGCCATCGCCGGGTTGTACAGGACCACAACCGCATAATAGGCCGCCAGCGGCACAGCCGGCAGCAGGATCGTCACCAGCCAGCTCAGCTCACGCCGCTCAACCCGGCGGCGGCGCAGCCAGCCGGCGCCGACAAAGACGGTCAGCGCCACACCAAGCGGAACCAGCGTCTGCGGGTAGAGCAGCGCCAGCGCCAGGCTGGCCAGCGCGCCGGCCGCGCCGCCGTTGCTGAGCTGCGGCGTGCTGGTCGCGCCGGGCCGAAAATTCGAGATAATCACGCCGGCCAGCAGCGCGATACACGCCAGCGTCAGCGGAAAATGCACATTGACGACCGTGCTGTAAAACGGAAACGCCTCCGGAATTGACAGGTCGGGCGCGTCCACGCGCCCCCCGGAGGCCAGCGCATAGGCCCAGCCGAAACCTGCGCCCAGCGCCACGATCACGAAAAACACGCGGCGCGCGCGCTGCCGCATCCAGATCAGCGCGCCAAGCTGGTACAGCGCCATGTACATAAAAACCCCGGCCACCACCCGCGCCACATGGAAGATCACGATGGTCGAGACGTTCGCGAAGCCGGCGATCCGCCCCAGCAGCGGGTAAAGCACCTGGATCAAGGCGCCGCTGTGCGGCTCTGGCGTGTGCAGGAACTGGACCAGCAGCTCGCCCTGGGTTCCCAGGAACATCTTGCTCAGGTACGTCGCGCCGTCGCGGTAATTGTGCAGCACGCCCATAAACTGCCAGTCCGACGCCCCCACCCCGCTGAGCAGGATCAGCACGAAGGGCGTGAAGGCCAGCAGCACCAGCCCAACGCCAAAAACCGTAACCCAGCGCCACTCTGCCGGCGTGATGTGCGCGTTATACCCTGAGTGCATCAAGCGCTAACTCCTCAGCCAGGACGGCGCGCTTGCCTGAAGCGGCGCACACCGTGCTATAATTCAGCCTGTGCTGCCTGCGGGCAGCCAGATCGCACTATCTCCATTGTACAACGAGCAGGTATGCACGCCACTTAAGGATAGCAGCGCCCATGAGCCAGGCTGAAGCGTTATACCGGCTGCAAGAGGTTGACCTGGACACAGCCCAGACGCGCCGCCGCTTACAGGAGATCGCCGCCGCGCTGACCGACAGCAGCGCGGTACAGGCGGCGCAGGCGCAGGCCGAGGCAGCCCGGCAGGCGCTGCTGCCGCTGCGACAGCGGTCGCGCAGCCTTGACCTGGAGACGCAGTCGAACGTTGAAAAGACGCGCACCGCCGACGAGCGCCTGTACAGCGGCGCAGTCAAGAACCCCAAGGAAATGCAGGACTTACAGCAGGAAATTGATTCGCTGAAGAAGTGGCGCGGCGAGCTGGAGACGCAGCTTCTTGAGACTATTTTCGCCACCGAAGAAGCGGAGGCCGCGCTGGGCGAGGCGGAGGCCGCGCTGGCACAGGCCGCGGCGATGTGGGAAAACGCGCATCGCGGCCTGCTGGCCGAGCAGGCCGACCTGAAATCGCGCCTGGAGCACAACCGCCAGCGGCGCGAACGGGCCTTAAGCGAACTGACGCCGGAAAGCCTGCGAATCTATGATACGCTGAAGGCGAAGAAACATAACCAGCCGATCGCGCTGATGCAGGGCGCGACCTGCGGCATCTGCGGCGTGGCGCAGAACATGGCCGTCGAACGCGAGGCCCGGCAGGGGTTTCAACTGGCCTACTGCACGAACTGCGGGCGTGTGCTTGTTCCCAGACCGTAATGCTGCCGCCGGTAAGGAGATGAAGGCATGGGCTTTGATCTGCAAAACTTCGGCCTCGGCCTGGCGGCAGGGTGGGTCAGCGCCTACGGCGTCTACCGCGCGCGCCGGCGCATCGCGGGCGCGTTCGACGCGACGCGCGGGCGGGCCAGCGACGCGCGCCGCTCGGCCACGCGCACGGCGGACAGCCGCTACGCTTATGATCTGATCGAGCTGTGCGAGACCGCACACCTGGCGGGCGCGGCCGTTCGCCTGACGCAGGTGCTGGTCGAACCGCGCTTTCTGCCCGCGCCTGAGCTGCCAGCTCCCCCCACCGACGACGTGATTCACAGCGTGTTTCACATCGTCCCGCAGGCGCACGACTACCCTTATCTGCACGCTGTATACAACCTGGAAACCCTTTCGATTGACGATCTCGCCTCTGGCACCAACGCGCTCGCCCTGCTGGGGCTGCCCGGCAGCGGGCGCACCACCGCGCTGCTGGCTATCGCGCTGCGCAGCATGCAGCGCGTCCAGTTCGAACAGCCCGAAGACCGGGTGCAGCGGCAGATCGACGCCGAGGAAGCCACGCTCAACGAGAAAGAGCGCGCCGCCCGCGCCAAAGAGCGCAAGGCGATCGAACAGCGCGCGCGCGACCGCCTGCGCGAGCAGCACGGCATCACGTTCGAGACCGACGCCCGCGAGCCAGGCAAGGGGCAGTCGCCGCGCTTCAGCCGCTATATGCCGGTCTATCTGCACCTGGGAAACCTGGCCATCGAGGCGGGCGAGGAGGTGGACCCGGCCGAACCGCTGGTGCGCGCCGTGCAGTATCAGGTGGGCAGCGTGACCGGCAGCACCATCCCCGCCAACCTCTACCGCCGGCTGAGCCAGGGGCAGGCCCTGGTGCTGGTGGATGGCTACGACGACCTCCCGCCCGACGAGCGCCCGGCCCGGCTGGCGTGGCTGAAGGCGTTTATCGAGGCCTACGGCGACAACTTCGTGATCGTCGCCGGCCCGGTCAGCGGCTACGCCGCGCTCACTGACCTGGGCCTGACGCCCGTGTTTCTGCGCCCCTGGAGCGCGCTGGACCACGAAACGCTGGCGCGCCGCTGGGCGGAAGCCTGGCCGCAGATCGCGGGGACCAAGCGCAAACCCGCGCCGCCGCCTTCCGCCGCCGCCGTCGAGGCGCTGCGGCAGGACAGCCGCGCCCGGTCGCCGGTTGATGTCACCCTCAGGGCCTGGGCGCTGCTGGCCCAAACCGGCGACGCCGAACAGCCTGAATCGTGGTTTCGCACGCAGGTGGCGCGCTGCCTGCCCGCCGGCCGCGCGCTTGACGACGCCCTGCCAGCGCTGGCGCAGGCCGCAGCGCTGCAGCTTGACACAGGCTATGTCACACTGGACCGGCTGGTCGAACGCACCTATAAGCCGGGCATGCGCCAGCCCGACGACAGCCAGACTGCCAGGAGCGCTGTGCCTGCCAGCGGCGCGGCGGCTGACCTGCGCAAAGCCGAGGCGGAGGAGCGCAAACAGCGCGAAGCGTTCATCAAGGCGCAGCAGGACCTGCTGCAGGACCTCCAGCGCGGCGGCCTGCTGGTGCATTTCCAGGGGGAGCGCTACCAGTTCCGCCACCCGCTGATCGCCGCTTATCTCGCCAGCCTGACGCTGAAAACGCTCGACGACGAGGCGCAGGCTGAAAAAGCGGACTGCCCGGCCTGGGATCTGGCGTTAGCGCTGGCGGCCATGCACACGCCCGTTGACGCGGCGGTGCGCGCGCGCCTCAGCGCGCCGGCAGACGTGCTCGCCAGCAGCGTGCTGGACGTTTCGCGCTGGCTGGCCTACGCCCCGGCGGACGCGCCCTGGCGCGGGCCGGTGCTCAAGCACCTGGGGAATATGCTCATCGCGCCCTCACAGTTCCCGCTGCTGCGCGAGCGGGCGACGGCGGCGCTGATCGGCACACGCGACCCGCACGTGCTGTTCGTCTTTCGGCAGGCGGTGCGCAACATGAACGCCGACGTGCGCCGGCTGGCCTGCCTGGCGCTGGGCGCGCTGGGCATGGAAGATGGCATTAAGGACCTGGTGCCGCTGCTGGGCGACCAGGTGGCCGACGTGCAGCTCGCCGCCGGCCTGGGCCTGGGCGTGATCGGCGCTGAAGCGGCGCTCGAAGAGATGGTCATCACCCTGACTGAAGGCACAGAGCGCCTGCGCCAGGCCGTCACAGAGGCGATGGCGGCCATCCCTGCCGAGGGCCACCCGATGCTCTATGAGGCCATCGCCCACGAGGACATGATGGTGCGCCGCGCGGCGACGTTCGGCCTCAAGCGGGTCCAGGCGCCCTGGGCCATGACCGCGCTCTACCGCACCTTTCTCGAAGACCCGGAATGGTATGTGCGCTCAGCGGCGCAGCAGGCGTTCCAGGAAATTCAGCAGGATGAGCAGCGCGGGCCGCGCGCTTACCCGCCGGTGGAGTGGGTCCCCTGGCTGGGAACGTGGACGGCGGCGCGCGGTGAGGACGTGCCCGCCGGCGACGCCGCCTGGGGCACGCTGACGCAGGCGCTGCACGAGGGCGAGCCGCAGATCCGCACGCTGGCCGCCGCGACCATCGGCCAGCTTGGCGAGATCCGGCTGGCGGCGCAGCTTTACGCCGCGCTGCGCGACCGCGACGAGCATGTGCGCACGGCGGCTTACGCTGGGTTAGGGGTTCTGCAGGCGCAGTCCGGCCTGGACCTGCCCGCGCCAGGATAGGCGGGGGTCATTTGGGCAGGCGCTCGCGCCCGGCGGCGCAGGGCGTGATGCGCTCTGAATCGGTGTGAAACACGTAGGTGCGGTCACCGGCGGCGGCCTCGATGCGGTAGCCTTCGACAACCACCGGGGCATATTCCTGGCCGGGGACGGGGCAGCCCAGGCTGCTGTCGGACCAGGTGAACGCCGTGATCTCCAGCACGCGGATGCGCGTTTCGAGCAGGTCGAGTTCCTCGGCCAGCCGGCGGCGCACCAGCGCGGCAAGCTGTGCCGCCACCGGGTCATCATCGGGCGCGGGCGTGACCGCCGCGGCGGGCGAAGCAGGCACCACGTCGTCAGGGCCAGGCAGCGGCGGGGCGGTGGGGGACGCAGCAGCGGCCGGGGGCAGCGTGCGCGTCGCCGCCGGAACCAGCGTCAGCGCCGGAATGCTGGTGGGGAGCGCCTCATCTGAGCAGGCGGCGCTGAGCAGCAGGGCCGCCGCGCCGAACCACAGCAGCGGCAGGCGCAGCCTACTGCCGTTCGTCGGCAACACCCAGTTTACTTTCCAGGTCCGCCGTCGTAATTCCCTCGACAGCGATCACTTTTTCCCGTCCATTGGCCCCTGCGACGATCTCGATCTGTTTCGCGGGCACCATGAGCACCCCCGCCAGAAAACCGATCAGCTCCTCGTTCGCGTCCGCAGAGCCTGCCGGAGTAGCCTTAAGGCGAATCTTCAGCATCCCATCTTCCTGAACGCCCGCGATCTCGGTGTTGACCGCGCGCGTCACGATCCGCACCGTGAACGCCGCCCCGCTTTTCGCATCGGTGATTCGGTATTCGTGCTCTGGTGGCATCTTCATCCTTTGGCTCTCCCGCCCCCGGCCGCGCGGCGGGCCAGGGTATACGCATTCATACGCCTTTATTGTACCTGAATTCACCTTGCGCGCTCATCAATTCACGCCGGGCGCGGGCTGAGCAGGCTGCGCGGCGCATCAGAAGAAGCGGATAAGCTGCATCAGCAGGGTGATCGCCAGGAACACCACCAGCGGGCTGAAATCCACCATGCCGGTGTTGGGCAGCATATTGCGCACCGGGCGCAGCACCGGCTCTGTGATGTCATAGAGAAACTGCACGATCGGGTTGCTGGTGTCCAGGTTCGGGAACCAGCTAATCAGCACGCGCGCCAGCAGAATCAACTGGAAGATCTGCAGCACGAAGAAAATCAGGGTCAAGACGATATTCATATCGGAATCCTCAACCTAATTCAACCGCTCACCGAAAATCGCGCGCCCCACACGCACCATTGTTGCGCCTTCCTCCACCGCCACCGGGTAATCGTCCGTCATGCCCATGCTCAGATCAGGCAGCGCCACCACGAAGGACTCGGCCAGCGCGCGGCGCAGCGCCGCCAGGTCAGCGAACACGGGCCGCGCCTGCTCCATGTCGGCCACAAGCGGCGCCATCGTCATGAGGCCGCGCACATGGAGGCCAGGCAGCGCCAGCACGCGGGCCGTGTCCTGCCACAACAGCTCGCGCACAGCGGGGTTCGCCGCCCAGTTGTGGGCGGCGAACCCGCCCTTGCTGGTTTCGCCAGAGACGTTGATCTCCATCAGTATATCGAGCTGCGCTCCGTATTCAACGGCCAGGCGCGACAGTTTCGCCGCGAGTTTCAGGCTGTCAACCGAGTGCACCACCTGAAACAGCGGCAGCACATCGCGGGCCTTTCGGCTCTGGATGTGGCCGACCATGTGCCACACCAGCGGCGAGGCCGCGCGCTGGTTAGCCAGCGGGATTTTGCCCTGTGCCTCTTCTACGCGGTTTTCGCCAAAATGTTGCACGCCGGCGGCGGCGGCGGCCAGCACTGCCTCGACAGGGTGCGTCTTGCTGATGGCGACCAGCGTCACCTCAGACGGGCTGCGCCCGGCGCGCCCGCAGGCCGCGGCGATGGCCGCGCGCACATCAGCGATATTCAGGGCGATGCTCATAAGGCAATCACCGCGCTGAAGCGCCCTGTGCGCCCGCGCTCAGCCCGGTGCGAGTAGAACTCGTCGGTGCGCTCAGCGGTGCAGATCGCGGCGGTCTCGATGCGCTCCACGCCGGCCCGCTCCAGGTCAAGCCGGTTGGCGGCCCACAGGTCAAGATAAGCCGTGCCGTCCGCCTCGCTGCGGCTGATCAGGCCGTCGGCGCTGCCGAAATAGGCGCGCACAGCCGCCACCACCTCGCTGCCTACCTGGTAGCGGCGCGGGCCGATGCTCGGCCCGATGCCCACCTCGACATGTGCGGGTTTGCAGCCAAACGAGCGCGCCAGCGCCCGCACCACCGCCGCCCCGATGCCCTGCACCGTTCCGCGCCAGCCGGCGTGGGCGATGCCCACGACGCCCTGCACCGGGTCATAGAACAACAGCGGCGTGCAGTCCGCGAAGCGCATCGCCAGCGGCGCGCCAGGCTGGTCAGTGATCAGCGCGTCGGCCAGCGCCAGCCAGCGCCGCCCGCGCACCGGGCCACGGGCCAGAATCACGTCGGCGCTGTGTACCTGCCAGACGGTGCAGGCGCGCGCCTCGTCCAGCCCCAGCGCCGCGTACATCAGCTCGTGGTTGCGCCGCACAGCCTGCGGGTCGTCGCCAACGTTGCCGCCCATGTTCAGCGAAGCCCAGGGCGCGCGGCTGACGCCGCCGTGCCGGGTGAACACACCGTGCTGCAACGCCGGCCACACGTCAAACTGATAATAGGCCAGCTCACCGCTTGCGACCCGCTTCAACTTCCGCCTCCGCCCGCTGCCCGACCGGTAATAACTTTCAAACCATGAAGAAGTACAAACCTTCACACCAGCCTGTCTATAATATAATTTTACCTGACGTTGTTGTAGAGCCAGCGGCGATCTTCTTTCACGCGCGGCCGCCCGGCAGCCAGCTCCGCCGGCAGAAACGTTAACTCAGGGGGAACGAATCATAAAGACAGCATTGCTTGCGGCGTGCGTCATATCAGATGTATACTGCGTACATGTTTCGCTGTAAGCTGGCCTTACAGTTGTCGGGCTTCTACGCACGAAAGGAACGAAGCGCGCCGTTCTCGGCCGGCCCGCGCGCCAGTAAGTGCTTATGCTCAAGCGTGAAAAGCGGCGAATGTCCAGTGCTGTCTCTGTCTTAATCGTTGATGACCACCCGCTCTTTCGGGATGGGCTGCTGCGCGCGCTGGACTTCGCGGACGATATTCGCGTGATCGGCCAGAGCGCCGACGGTGAAGAAGCGCTTCACACCGCGCGCGAATTACAGCCGGACGTGGTGCTGCTCGACATCAACCTGCCCTCGATGAACGGCCTGCAGGTGGCGCGCCAGCTCAAAACCGACCGAGCGGGCGTGGCGGTTGTGGTGCTCACGGGCTACCACGACTCCGAGCAGGTGCTGCACGCTATGCGCGCGGGCGCGTCAGCCTACTGCGCCAAGGATATCGACTCGGAAACGCTGCTGGCGATCATTCGCGACGCCGCCGACGGCCTTTACATCGTCAATGACCGGCGCATGGATCAGGCAGAAATTCAGAACTGGATCAACCAGAGCGTTGAGGCGTTCAGCGGCCCTTACGCTGTTGACGCTGAAGAGCATTACGTGCCCCTCAGCCCGCGCGAGATGGAGATTCTCCAGTTTGTGGTGCGCGGCCTGAGCAACAAGGAAATCGCCAACGAGCTGGACATCAGCCACCAGACGGTCAAGAACCACATGACCGCGATCCTGAAGAAGCTCAATGTCCAGGACCGCACCCAGGCGGCGGTCACCGCGCTGCGCTATGGCTGGGTGCGGATGCAGGATACCGATGTCGGCAGCAGCCCTGCAAGCAAGGTATAAAGCCGCTATGAACCGAGATGTGCAAGCTGATCCGCGAGAAGAAATTATTGAGCTTATTACTGCCGAGATGCGGCGCATTAAAGACACCCTGGGCGAGATCAGGGCGCAGATTGACCAGACGCAGACCATCGTAAACCGTGAGCAGCAGCGCAACACCGACATCGCCACCGAGCTGCGCACCGTCCAGGACAACCTGGAGACCATCCCGCGCCAGGATATCCGGGTCAAGTACGATGAAGCCCTCGACGCCCGCTTCCGCCTCAGCACCATGCGCGGCCAGCTTGAGAAATTCCAGGCGAACCGCGAACACCTGGAACAGGAAATGGCCCTGCTGAGCAAACTTCTCAACAAATTCCAGGGGGTTGATATACTGCCGGACACGTCGCACACCGGCGAAACCACGATTCCGCGCGCCGGCCTGAATATTGTCCGCATTGTCCAGGCGCAGGAAGACGAGCGCCAGCGCCTCGCGCGCCAGATGCACGACGGCCCGGCGCAGTCGCTGACCAATTTCATCCTCCAGGCCGAAATCTGCCAGCGCCTGTTCGACCGCAACCCGGACCGCGCCGCTGAGGAACTGGACAACCTGAAGTCCAGCGCCAGCGCCACCTTCCAGAAAGTGCGCGAGTTCATTTTTGACCTGCGCCCGATGATGCTCGACGACCTGGGCGTGGTTCCGACAGTGCGCCGGTATGTGGAATCCTTCCGCGAGAAAAACGAAGTCGAAGCTGCGTTCGACCTTACCGGCGAAGAACGCCGGCTGGAAAATCACCGCGAAGTGATCCTCTTTCGCGGCATTCAGGAATTGATGGTCGAAGCGCGCGATTTTGCCAACGCCACCAAAATCAACGTGAAGCTCGACATGGGGGCTGAACGTGTCAAGGTCACGGTTGAGGATAACGGGCGCGGGTTCGACGTGCAGGCGGCCCTGAGCGCCGACGGTGACGCCCACAACGCCGACGCGCGCTCGCAGAGCATTTCCACGCTCAAGGAAAAGTTCGAGCTGGTGGGGGGCGGGCTGAGCGTGATCAGCAGCGAAACTGAGGGGACCGTTGTGCGGCTGGAACTGCCAACCAGCGATTTCAGCCTGTGACCGCCTGCCTGGGCGCACGCCGCAGCGTAAATTGTCCGAAAATCAGGCTGCGTCTACAATGAAAGCTAACATCGTGCATCTTGGTTAGGAGATACGGGATGTTTACCGCACCCGGCACAGCGGCTACACTGGTTAAACGCTGTGCGCCACAACACGCCGCGTGCCCACCTGGGCACAAGGCACAGCCTGGTTTGAGGCCTTGTCTTACACCGACGGAGGATCATCTATGAACCGTGGTCGTCTGCTTATCATCATCGCCTTCATTATCATCCTGGGCGCGCTGATTGTTGTCGCCGTGCTGCCTTCCATCACCAACCCTCCCCCGCCGCCCAACAGCAACGGCGGCGAGGTGATCGTGCAGCAGGCCGGCCCCACACCCACGCCGATGCAGTTTATCGAAATCGTGATCGCCGTTCAGGACCTGCCGCGCGGCTTCCGCATCCCGGCAGAGGGCGCTGTGGCGCTGCGCCCCTGGCCGGAAGTCTCCACGCCAGTCAACGCCATCTTCAACCTTGAGGACGTGATCGGCAAAATTCCGCGCACGCGCATCTCGCGCGAGCAGCCGATCCTGACGACCATGGTCACCGACGATTTCCAAAGCCTGGACGAGGTCGGGTCAGACGCGGCGGCCATCCTGCCGCGCGGGCTGATCGCCATCTCGCTGCCGATTGACCGGCGCACCAGCGTGGCCTACGCGATCCAGCCTGGCGACCGCGTGGACGTGCTGTTCTCCATGCTTTTTGTGGATGTTGACGACGCCTTCCAGACGATCGCGCCGAACAATATCACCCTGTTCCAGATCACCGAAGAGGGTATCACCTTCACCGACACGATCCAGGGGCGGCCCGATAACACGCCGCTTGGCCCGGCCATCATCGGCCCGTCAGAGCGCCAGCGCCCCCGGCTGGTCACGCAGCGAACCATTCAGAACGCGCTGGTGCTGCACGTCGGCGAATTCCCGCTCGATGGGCGCCTGTTCCTGAGCGAAGAGGCCACGCCGACCGCGGTGCCGCAGCAGCAGGAAGGCGGCGGCCAGCAGGGCACCCCGGTCCCGACCTCAACCCCGCCCTTCCCGGACATCGTCACGCTGGGCGTCACGCCGCAGGATGCGGTGGTGCTGGCCTGGACGATGGAGGCGCGCCTGCCCGTCACGCTGGCGCTGCGCTCGGCCAGCGACACGGCGGTCGTCAGCACACAGTCGGTCAACATGGATTACATCATCGAGAACTTCCGCCTGGACCCGCCGGCCAAGCGTTCGTACACCATCGAGCCAGCGATTCGCAGCATCCGGCAGCTTCTGAACGCGGAAGAAGTTCTGTTGAGCTTCATTGACCAGCCACAATAGCCAGGTTAGAGATGGCCAACGGCCAGGATACGCCATAATGAGCAAAACACCCAACCAACCCGGAGAGGGCGAAGTCATCACCATCCTGCTGGTCGATGATATTCCTGAAACGCGCGAGAATATCAAGAAACTGCTGGGCTTCGAAGCTGACTTCAAGGTCGTGGACACCGCCGGCACAGGGCGCGAGGGTGTGGAGAAAGCCAAAGAGCACAGGCCCAACATCATCATTATGGACATCAACATGCCGGACATGGACGGCATCCAGGCAACCAAGTTCATTAATGAAGCTGTGCCGACCGCCGCCGTCATCATCATGTCCGTTCAGAGCGACCCGGATTACATGCGGCGGGCCATGCTGGCCGGCGCGCGCGACTTCCTCACCAAACCTATCGCTGTGGATGAGCTTTACAGCACGATTCGCACGGTTCACGACCGGTACAGGGCGCTGGCGGCCCAGTACGCGGCCGTCGCGCAGGTCAATGAGCTGCGGCAGAGCGTGGGCGCGGCAACATCCGGGGACCGGCCTGGCCACATCGTGGTGGTCTACAGCCCGCAGGGCGGCGCTGGCACCACCACGATCGCCACCAGCCTGGCCTCCGGCCTGATGAAAGAAGGCATCCGCGTGCTGCTGGTGGACGCTGACCTCCAGTTCGGCGATGTCTCGGCGATCCTGAACCTGCCCACCCAATCCACGATGGTGGACCTGGTGGAGGAAGTTGACGACCTTGACATTGATCTGTTCGAGAACATTGTCACCACCCACGACAGCGGCCTGAAGGTCCTGCTCGGCCCGTCACGGCCTGAGCTTGCTGATTCGGTCCTCAGCCACCCGCACGCGCTGGCAGAAATCCTGCAGAAAGTGGCCGGCAGTTACGACTTCATCGTCGTGGACACTGCCACAGCGCTCGACGACACACTGCTGGCACTGATGGACATCGCCAGCAAGATCGTTCTGGTGGGCGTGCCCACGCTGCCCTGTGTCAAGAATATCCGCTTCGTCCTCGATCTGTTCGACAAAATGAGCTACCCGCCCGACAAGGCGCTGCTCATCCTCAACCGCCTTCCCGAAGACCGCAACCTGCGCAAGATCGTCATCGCGCCGGAACGCATTGAACAGTATCTCAAGCGCCCGATCGTGGCGCGCATACCGGCGGACGAACTGTTCATGCTGCGCGCTGTTCAGAAAGCCGTGCCAGTCGTCGCGCTGGAACGCGACAAAACCCGCTCGCCCATCCGCGAGCTGCTGGACCTTGCCAACCTCGTCTTTAGCAAACTGATGGTCGGCGAACAACCGCCTGGCCCGCCCGAAGAGCCTCACGAAAAGGAACGGCGGCAGGGGGTCTTCAGCTCGCGCTTAAGCCGCTGAATGCACGTAAAGGAACATCTGCCGTTAGCTCGTGTATGCTAAGCTGTAAGCGGAAAACAGTTGTGGAGGTCAAATATGTCGCTGCTACGTCGTATTGAGAAAAACACCGCGGGCGGCACCCCCTCAGGCGAACCCGCGAAACCCACCGGCGGTGAGGCCGACGAGGCGAAGATGGCGGCCATCCGCCAGCGCCGGACGGTCGTGGGCGCTGCGCCCGCCGGGCGTGAAAACTCCTATATGGACCTGAAACTCCGCGTTCAGAACAAGCTGCTCTCTGAGCTGGACAATCAGGCGATGGACGTGAACAAAAAAGCGCAGGTGCGCGCCCACATCGAGGAGCTTTTCAACCAGATTCTGGCCGATGAAAGCCTGGTGCTCTCACGCGCTGAACGGCAGCGCCTGTTCGAAGCGATTGTCGCGGACATTCTGGGCTTTGGCCCGCTGGAAACGCTGCTGTCGGACGACAGCATCACCGAAATCATGGTCAACGGCGCGAAAAACGTCTTTATCGAGCAGAAAGGCAGGCTCAGCCGCGCGCCGATCGCCTTTGATGACGAGGACCATGTGCTGCGCGTCATCGACCGCATTGTGGCCCCCCTGGGGCGCCGCATCGACGAAAGCCAGCCGATGGTGGACGCCCGCCTGCCCGATGGCTCGCGCGTGAACGCCATCATCCGCCCGCTGGCGCTGTGCGGCCCGACCGTCACCATCCGTAAATTCGCCAAGAAGCCGCTCACCGTTGATGACCTGATTCGCTATCACACGATCACCAAAGAGATCGCCGACTTCCTGGATGCGTGCATCGTTGGCCGCCTCAACGTGATTGTGTCCGGCGGCACAGGGTCCGGCAAAACCACGCTGCTCAACGTGCTGTCCGGCTTTATCCCCAACGACGAGCGCATCGTCACAGTTGAAAACGCGGCAGAACTGCAACTGCGCCAGGAACACGTGGTCACGCTTGAAAGCCGCCCTGCCAACATTGAGGGCAAGGGCGAAATCACGATCCAGGACCTGGTGGTGAACTGCCTGCGTATGCGGCCTGACCGCATTGTCGTCGGCGAATGCCGTTCCGGCGAGGCGCTGGACATGCTCCAGGCCATGAACACCGGCCACGACGGATCGCTGACGACGCTCCACTCTAACAGCCCGCGCGACACGCTGGCCCGCCTGGAAGTGATGTGCCTGATGGCCGGCATGGACCTGCCGGTGCGCGCGATCCGCGAGCAGGTCTCCAGCGCCGTTGACCTGGTGTGCCACGAAGAGCGTATGCGCGACGGGTCGCGCCGGATTGTCAAGATCACCGAAATCCAGGGCATGGAAGGCGAGATCATCACCATGTCCGACATTTTCG
>CAZDVL010000006.1:0-43141 GCA_964508745.1 uncultured Anaerolineaceae bacterium
CCAGCCGCGACAAGCCCCACAAGATGCCCATCGGCGACAAGCTGCTGGACATGACCGACGTGATGGTGGACACGTATCACAAACACCACCTCGACTGTCTGGTCTGTCTGGGCGGCGGCGGCACCCAGAAAAACGCCTTCCGCCTGATGGAAAAAGGCCTCAATATCGTCACGCTGCCCAAAACCATCGACAACGACGTGGCGATGACCGATGTCACCTTCGGCTTCGACACCGCCCTGACCATCGCCACCGAGGCCATTGACCGCCTGCACAGCACGGCGCACAGCCACCACCGCATTATCGTGGTGGAGGTGATGGGCCACAACACCGGCTGGCTGGCGCTGGGCGCGGGCATCGCCGGCGGCGCCGACGTGATTCTCATCCCCGAAATCCCCTACGACGAACAGCGGATTGCCGAGTCGATCACGGACCGCAGCCGCCTCGGCAAACGCTTCAGCATCGTGGCCGTCTCAGAAGGCGCGATGTCGAAGGAACTGGCGCAGCGCTATCAGGAAACGCTGGCAGAGGCGGAAGCCGGCGGCAAGGACGGCCGTAAAGCCAAAGCGCGCCTGGTCGAGCTGGAGGCCGAACGCCTGGAAAGCACCCACGCGCTCACCGCTGAGCTGGAAGCGCGCACCGGGCTGGAATCGCGCGTGACCATCCTGGGCCATGTGCAGCGCGGCGGCATCCCGTCGCCAGCCGACCGCCTGCTGGCGACGCGCCTGGGAACCGCCTGCGCCCGCTTTATTCACGAAGGCCTCTTTGGGGTGATGGTGGCGGCGCGCGGCGACGGCGCGGTGGCCGTGCCGCTGGCCGATGTGGTGAACAAGCGCAAGGCCGTGCCGCCCGACCACCCCTGGGTCGAATCGGCGCGCGCCCTCGGCGTCAGCCTGGGCGATTAAGCCAGCGCGCCGGCTCAGTCAGGGATAACGACCTTCTCCAGGCCCGGCTCAGGCGGCGGGTACTGCGGGTTCATGTCCTCCAGCGCCGCAACAATCGCCTGCGTCACCACCAGGTTGCGGTACCACTTGTGGTTGGCCGGGACGATGTGCCAGGGCGCGTAGGGCGTGTTGCACTGCTCAATGGCGTCCTCGTAGGCCGCCATATAGTCGTCCCAGCGCGCGCGCACCGGCAGGTCGCCGGTCGAGAATTTCCAGTTTTTCGACGGGTCATCCAGCCGCGCCTGCAGGCGTTCCTTCTGCTCAGCCTTGCTGATGTGCAGGAAAAACTTGAGGATGCGCGTGCCGCTGTCGGCCAGCAGCCGCTCGAAGTTGTTGATCGCCTCGTAGCGGGCGCGCCACACGCTTTCGGGGACCAGCTCGTTGACGCGCACCACCAGCACATCCTCATAGTGGCTGCGGTTGAAGATGCCAATGTAGCCCTTCGGCGGCGCTTCACGGTGCACCCGCCAGAGGAAATCGTGCGCCAGTTCGTCCGGCGTGGGCGCTTTGAAGCTGGCGACGCGCACCCCCTGCGGGTTAACCGTGTCGAACACGTGCTTGATCGTGCCGTCCTTGCCGCCGGCGTCCATCGCCTGCAGCACCACCAGCAGCGCCTGCCTGCGCTCCGCGTACAGCCGTTCCTGCAGCGAGAACAGGCGCGCCTCCAGCGCGGCCTCCAGCTTGGCGGCGCTGCCCTTGTCGTGGTCGCCGCGGTAGTCAGGGTCGTAATCCTTCAGCCGGACCTTGTGCCCCGGCGCGGGAATGAGGCGCTGTTCAGACATCGTTAGTTCACCCTCCACCTTCTAAGGCTGTGCCTCGCCGGCGCGCGGCACGACGGTGCGCGTGGTCTCGTTGCGATACGTCACCATGCCCGGCCCGCCGCCCTTAATCTTTTTGACATATTTGCGCTGCGTCACGTCTACCACGGCGCGCGCCTCGCCCCGGCTGGCGCTGTAGTGCGCGGCGATCTCCGCCGCCTGCGTGATCACACCCTCAGGAATCGGCCGCCCGTCAAATTTGACGATCACATGCGCCCCGGCGGCGTCGCGCACGTGCAGCCACAGGTCCTCGCCGCTGCCCTTGTCAAACGTCACGATCTCATTCTGGCGGCTGTTGCGCCCCACCCAGATCACATAGCCGTCGGGCGTCACCAGCCGCAGCGGCGCGGGCCGCCCGCCGCCGATGCGCCCGGCCCGCCGCCCGCGCCAGTGGCCGCGCGCCTGCAGCGCCTGCTGCACATCGTCAATGTCGGGCCAGCTCGCCGCCAGCGTCAGGTCGGCGTCAAGCTGGGCCAGGAACGCCAGCTCGTGGCGCGTTTCCTCGGCCAGGCGCGGCACGTCCTCCAGGGCGCGCTTGGCTTTGTCATAGCGCGTGAAATAGCGCTGCGCGTTCTCCAGCGGCGTCAGCGCCGGGTCCAGCGCCACGACGACAGCCGGCGCGTCCGGGTCATACTGGGCGCGCAGCTCGCTCTGCCCCGGCGTCAGCGTGTACTGGTACGCCAGAATCAGCTCGCCGCTGATGCGCAGCGCGTCGCGCTCGGCGTCGTCGGTCAGCGCCAGCTCCAGCGCGGCCAGCCTGGCCCCCAGCTTCGCCTGCGCCTCGGCGACGGCGGCCCGCACCGGGCCTTTGGCCGCGTCATAGGCTTCCTCGCCGGCCGGCGCGCCGTAGAACGCCGCCAGCGCCGCGCTCGCGCTCTCCACCCGCCGCCAGCCCGCCGCCGACCGCAGCGGATAGACGCTGAACGCCTCAACCACGCCGCCCGCCTCCACGACGCCGGGCTGCCAGTCGCGCGCCGCCAGCGGCTCGATCACCTCGCGCAGCGCGGCGTACAGCGGCCCAGGCGGGGCGCTGGCCGCCTTCTGCGCGGCGGGCGCGCCCGCCCGCTGCACAACCTCTTTTGCCAGCAGCGGGCTGACGCCCAGCAGCCGCGCCGTCAGCAGGCGCTGCGTCGGCAGTTTAGGGTCGTCAACGCGCGCGAACAGCGCGTCAAAATCCGCCGCGCTCAGGCGCGTCGGGTCGAGCTTGTCCGCCTGCGGCGGCGGCGGGCTGTAGGCGTGGTTGGGCAGGCTCAGCCGGTGGCGGTTTTCTTCCGGCCCCACGCGCCGCATACAGTCCAGGATCACCCCGTTCTGCACCAGCAGGATGTTGCCGCGGCGCTCCATCGGCTCCACGATGATCGTGACGGCCCCTTCCGGCCCGTCCACGTCCAGGTGGATGATGCGCTCCCAGGGCGGCTGGCTGATGTGCGTGACCGTCCCGCCCTCGACATAGCGGCGGAACAGCAGGCCAAGCTGCCGGGGCGTAGTGACGCCGCGCCGCAGCTTTTCGGCCACCAGATGCACGCGCGGCGTCCGCTGGTCGGCGCTCAGGTAAAGGTAGCGGCGGCGGTGTTCGGCGTAAATCTCCAGCCCGATGCCGGTGGCGTCGGTGTCAATGCTGTCCTGCACGCGCCCGCCGGCCAGGGTGTCGAGAAACTCATCCACCAGCGCCGACAGCGTAAAGACATCGAGATACATGGCGCGCTCAGTGCGCGTCGGGCGTCAGCAGGTAGGCGATAATGTCGCCCAACTGCCGCTCGCTCAGGCGCACGGCGAAGTCCTGCGGCATCGCGCCGACATACCCCTCGACGACATACGCCTGCGGATGCGCGATCGATTCGTACAGGTAGGCCGGCGCGGCCAGCGGCGGGCGGCGCCCGGCGGCGCGCGCCGCGATGCCCGTAAACGCCGGCGCGATGCCGTTCGCGGCCCCGGCCCGGTGGCAGGCGGCACAGTCGAACTGCGCCAGCAGCGCGCCGCCGTTGGCCGGGTCAGCCTGCGCCAGCAGCGGCTCCACCAGATTGAGATAGGTCGTCGCGGTCAGCGTTTCCGCCGGCACGTCGCCCTGCACGGTTTCCTGGTAGTTGACGGAGTCAACCACGAACAGCGCGGCAAAGGCCAGCAGTGTCAGCGCCAGCAGGCTGCCGGCGACGTACAGCGGCCAGCGCGCCGCCTGCCGGGGTGGTTTTTCAGTCACGACAGCACCCGTGACAGCAGCACGTCCAGCATCATCGCCATAAACAGCAGCGCCAGGTAAAAGGTCGAGTACTTGTACGTCCGCCGCGCCATCGCCTTCGACGCATCGCGCAGCAGGCGGATGGCGTACCACACCAGGCCCACGCCCAGCAGCGCCGCCGAAACCAGATACAGCGCGCCCAGCGTTCCCGTCAGCGCCGGCAGCAGCGACACAACCAGCAGCAGCGCCGAATACAGAAGAATCTGGCGCCGCGTGGCGTCCTCGCCGCGCGCCACCGGCATCATCGGCACGCCCGCGCGCGCATAGTCCGCGTTCACCAGCAGCGCCAGCGCCCAACTGTGGGGCGGCGTCCAGTAAAACACGATCGCGAACAGGATCCAGGCGTCCAGCGCCAGGCCGCCGGTCACCGCCGCCCAGCCGACCAGCACCGGGATCGCCCCCGCGCCGCCGCCGATCACGATGTTGAGCACCGTGTTGCGCTTGAGCAGCATCGTGTACACCACGACGTAGTACACGCCGCCGATCAGCGCGAGCGCCGCGGTCAGCCAGTTGACGAACACGCCCAGGATGAGCACTGACACCGCCATCTGCGCGAGGCCGGCGGCCAGCGCGTGCAGCGGCGCGACGCGCCCCGACGGAATCGGGCGGCGGGCCGTGCGCGCCATCCTGGCGTCCAGGTCGCGGTCCAGGTAATGGTTGAGCGTGCTGGCCCCGGCGGCGGCCAGCGTGCCGCCCACCAGCGCCGGCAGCAGCACGCCCACCGGCGGGACGCCGTCCGCGGCGATCACCATCGTCGTGAGCGTGGTAAACAGCAGCAGCAGGACAATCCGCAGCTTGGCCAGCTCCAGGTAAACGCGCAGGTTAGTCTTCAGTTCGATGCTGTTTCGGGCTGCTGATTCCATACGCTCTGTTCGTTCTGCGGCTCACGGGTGTCAATAAATTCCAGCGCGGCCAGCGTCACCAGCAGCGCCCAGACCGCCGCCGCCAGCCCGACGTGCGCGGCGCCCCACAGCGGCGCGGCGCTCGTCAGCACAAACAAGGCCCCCGCGCCTCCCTGCGCCAGGTACACCGCCAGCGCCAGCGCGGCCAGCCGGCGCGGCCACGCGCCCCGCGTCTGATATGTCTGCCAGACCAGCAGCGCCAGGCTGACGCCCAGCGCCAGCACCGCCACCCGGTGAAACATGTGGATCACCGCGAGCTGCCCCTGTCCGACCGGGAACAGCGCGCCGCTGCACAGCGGCCAGTCCACACACGCCAGCGTCGCGCCGCTGCCGCGCACCAGCGCCCCCGTGAGGATAATCACCAGCGACAGCGCCGCCGTGACATACACCAGGCCGGTCACGTGGTCGCCCGCGCGCCGGGCGCGCGGCTGGTAGACCCCGCCGACCGCGGCAGCCAGCAGCGCCGCCAGCAGCAGCATGGCCGTGCCCAGGTGCAGCGCCACCATCGTCGGCGGCAGGTCGAGGATGACCACCAGCGCGCCCAGCGCGCTTTGCAGCGCGAACAGCAGCGCCGCCGCCACGACGGCCGCAAACGCCAGCGGGCGCGCCCGCCGCAGCCGCCAGCCCGCCGCCAGCGTCACCGCCCCGATCACCCCGATCAGCATCGCGAACAGCCGGTGCAGCCACTCAATCCAGGCCGTCAGGTTGTCCAGGGGCGGCACAACCGTGCCGTTGCACAGCGGCCAACTGCTGCCGCAGCCCAGCCCTGAATCGGTCACGCGCACAACAGCGCCAAAGACAATCAGGCCCGCCGTCAGCAGCGCCGTCGCCAGCGCCAGCCGCGCGAACCCGCGCCGGGGCCTGAACTCCGCCCGCTCAGCGTTCACCGCCCGCGCCCCCCGTAAACCGCCGCCGACGCTACGATTTCGCCACCGCCTTTTTGCGTTCCTCCGCCGGCACGACTTCCGCGCCCGCCGCCGGCTTCCGCTGGCCTTCCACGCTCTTCACGCCCCGGTGCAGCAGCCACAGGACCACGCCAATCGTGACCGCCATGCCCACCAGGTTGACCAGGATAAAGCCGATGAACAGCACCAGCGCCTGCGCCTGCGCCGGCGTCGCCACCAGCACCGAGCCTTCCGGGCTGGAAACCTGTTTCAGGAACGGCAGAAAGTCCGGCGTCCCGCCGCTGGAGATCAGCGCCGCCGTCAGCGCGCCGCCCGCCGCCAGCACCGCCAGAATCACGAACACCACAAGCAGTTGTTTCACCGCAAGCCTCCCTCACCCTGCGCGCTTCACGTCCCACGCAGCCCATTATAACCGTTCGCCCGCTGGATAAAAAACGGCCCTTCAGCCGCAGGGCCGTGATTGTACTGTCTCGCACAAGGCGCGGCAAGCGCCTCAGACAAGATCGCTGCTTGAGTCGGTGTCGGACGCGACCGACGATTCCTGCAGGTCGTCGTCCACGGCGTCCGGCGTCTCCGCCGCCGCTTCCCAGAGCACGTGCTGTGCGACCCCGCCGCCGTCGCTGCCGGCCCGCGCGTCGCGCCGGTCGCGCTCAACGCCGTCGCGCAGGCCGCTCTGGCGCGGCAGGTGAAAGTGGAAGGCGCTGCCCTTGCCCAGCTCGCTTTCCGCCCAGATATCGCCGCCGTGCCGGACGATAATCATCCGCGCGATCGCCAGCCCCAGCCCCGTGCCTTCGACGTGGCTGCGCCGGCGCCCCCGGTACAGGCGGTCGAACACATACGGCAGGTCGTCCGGGTGGATGCCCTCGCCGGTGTCGCGCACGCTCACCTGCACGGCATCCGGCTCCAGCTTCACCTCGACCCACACAGCGCCGCCGTCCCGGTTGTATTTCACGGCGTTGCCCAACAGATTATTCATCACCTGGCCCAGCCGCGTCGGGTCGCCGCGCACCGGCTCCAGGTCGTCAGGCAGGCTGACGCTGATGCTCAGGCTGTGCTGTGCCACCGCATGTTCCAGCAGATCAACAGCGCTGTAGATGATGCGCCCCAGGTCACAGTCCACGGGCTGCGCGAGGCCGTTCTCGCCTTCGATCTTCGCCAGGTCCAGCCAGGCGTCAATGATGCGCGCCGTCTTGTCCACCGCGAGCAGCGCGCGCTCAAGGAACTTCGTCTGCTTCGCGTTGAGTTCGCCCGACTGCTGGATAAGTTCAACGAACCCTTTAATCGCCGCCAGCGGCACTTTGATGTCGTGCGCGATCACGCTGCCAGGGTCTTTTTGCAGCTTCTGGTCAAAGTCCATTTCAAAACTCCGATCCCGGGTTGAACAATGCCGGCAGGGTGTCCAGCGCGTAGGCCAGCCGCGTGCCGTGCCACGTCAGCAGCGACCCATCAACCAGGTGGATGCTGCCGCTGTGGGCCGCCGGCACGTCCAGCGCGGCGAACTGCGCCAGGTGCGCCGCGCCGAAGGCGAACGGCTCGCTGGGCAGCAGGATGATGTCCGGTTGGGCCGCCTCAACGTCGGCCAGCGCCACCGGCTCATAGCGCCCCGCGCGGCCAGCGCAGACGTTGTCGCCGCCGCACACGCGCAGCAGGTCGTGAATGTAGGTGTCGGCGTTGAACGACATCAGCGGCCGCCACCAGACCGGCACAAACACGCGCGGGCGCCGCGCCAGCGCGCCGCCGATGCCCTGCACCCAGTCGAGCGTCTGCTCGATCAGCCGCACGCGCGGGACCATCGCCGTTTCCTCGAACACGTACATGATGTTCCACAGCAGGTTCAGCGCATCCGCCACCGTGCGCGGGTGCGTCACCCACAGCGCCAGGCCCGCCGCTGCCAGCGCCTCGGCGTCCTCGCGCCGGTTTTCTTCCTGGTTAACGATCACCAGGTCCGGGCGCAGCGCGGCAATCCGCGCAATGTCCGGGTTCTTCGTCCCGCCCACCTTCGGCAGGGGCGCGGTCTGTGCCGCCGGGTGTACGCAGTACTCGGTCACGCCCACCAGCCGGCCGCCCAGCCCCAGGTCGAACAGCGACTCGGTCACGCTGGGGACCAGCGACACCACGCGGCGCGGCGGCGCGCTGACCGGCGCGTCCATCGTGTAATAGTAGCGCGACGTTTCGCTGTTCACGATGCCTCCGCGCGTCAGCTCAGGTGAATAAGCTGGTCGCGCGCCGGGCCAACGCTGACCGCCGTCACCGGCGTTTCACACAGCTCGGCCACCCGCGCGATGTACGCGCGCGCCGCCGCCGGCAGCGCCGCCACAGCGCGCGCCCCGCTGATGTCCGCCTGCCAGCCGGGCAGCGTTTCGTAAACGGGCCGCGCGCGCGCCAGGTCGTTCAGGGCGGCGGGCGGCGTGTCCAGGCGCTGGCCGTCCACCTCGTAAGCGACGGCCACCTGCACCGTGTCGAACCCGCTGAGGATGTCGAGCTTCGTCATGAACATTCCGGTAAAGCCGTTCAGCCGCGCCGCATAGCGCACCGCCACCGCGTCGAACCAGCCGCAGCGGCGCGGGCGCCCGGTCGTCGTGCCGTACTCGTCCCAGAAATTCTCGCCCGTCCCGCGCAGCCGGTCGGCCAGCGGGCCGCTTAGTTCGGTCGGCATCGGCCCCGCCCCGACGCGCGTGCTGTAGCACTTCGCCACGCCCAGCACGCGCTCCACCTGGCGCGGGCCGATGCCCAGCCCGGTCAGCGCGCCGCCGGCGGTGGGCGACGAGCTGGTGACATACGGGTAATCGCCGTGATCCAGGTCAAGGAACGTGCCCTGCGCGCCCTCACACAACACGTGCGCGCCGGCGCGCAGCCGGTCGTTCAGGTACATGCTGGTGTCGCACAGGTAGGGCCGCAGCCGCTCCGCCGCCGCCAGGCAGGCGCTGACCGCCGCCGGCGCGTCCACCTCCGCCGCGCCCTGGGCCGCCAGCGCCCGGTTGGCGCGCTCGAAAGCTGCGCGCAGCGCGGCGGCGAACGCCTCCGCGCTGGCCATCTCGCCCGCGCGGACGCCCAGACGCGCCGTTTTGTCCAGGTAAGCCGGGCCGATGCCGCGCAGCGTCGTGCCGATCGCCCCGGCCCCGCGCGCCGCCTCCGCCGCCGCGTCCAGCGCGATGTGCGCCGGCGTGATCAGGTGCGCGCGCGTGCTGACGAGCAGCCGCCCCGGCGCCGCGTCCACGCCCAGCGCCGCCAGCTCGTCCAGCTCGCGCACCAGGCTCACCGGGTTAATAACCATGCCGCTGCCCAGCACGCACACGACGTTCGCGTGCAGTATTCCCGACGGAACCAGGTGCAGCTTGTACAGGCGGTCGCTGACGTAGACGGTGTGGCCGGCGTTGTCGCCGCCGGCGTAGCGCGCCACCACGTCAGACTGCGCGGCCAGCCAGTCGGCCACGCGGCCCTTGCCTTCATCGCCCCACTGCGCCCCCACCAGTATGGTTGCCGGCATCCACTCACGTCCTTCCGCAAAAGCCGCTCAATGCCGGGCGGGCCGCCGGCCGGGTCAGCCGCCGTACTGCGCGCCCAGCACGACAGTGACCTGCCCTTCCCCCCAGCTTTCTACCTCGCCGTCCGGCCCCAGCGCCAGCGCCGACCCCGCCCCAAGGCCAACGGCCAGCGCCGCCGGCTGCGCCCGCAGCGCCGCGCGCGCCGCCTCCGAACCCCCGGCGCTGACCGCGCCCGGCAGCACCAGCGCGTTCTCCAGCCAGCCCAGCCCCGGAATCAGCTCGCCGTCCGCGGCGGCGACCCACGCGCCCAGCGCCGCCGCGCCGGCCCCCTCGGCCAGCACAACCGCGCCGTGTTCAAACGCCGCGCGCATGCCGGCCGCCGCCGCGCCGCCCAGGCGGGCGGACAGGGTTTCGACGTCCGCCAGGTCGCCAATGACGATCACGCTCGCCTCTGCCAGCCGGTCGTAAACCGTGGCCGCGTCCTCTGCGCGCACGTTCACCAGATACCCGGACGGCGCGCCCAGATCGTCCAGGTTCAGCATCAGGCGCTCAGCGGCGGCCGCGTCGTCCACGGCCACGTAAGCGACGCCGCCATCAGCCGCCGCCACGCTCAGCGCGTGCGCGCGCACCGCGTCGCGGCCGCCGCCGGCCAGCACGATCCAGCCCCGGCCGTCCAACCAGTAAAGCCCCGCCTTACCTGCCATCGCGCGATCTCACCACTCAGCGCAGGGTAATCACCCTGAAGCTCTCGATCTGACGCGGCGCGTCCTCCGGCGCCTCCGGGTCGCGCTTCCACTCGCGCAGGCGCTGGGCCATCTGCTCCATGTCGGCGATCTGGCTCTTGTGCTCGCGCAGCGCCGCGATCTGCGTCTCAACGTGCGCCGTCACGTCCACCTTGCGCGTGGGGCGCGCCGCGCCGGCGATATACACCTGCTGCACCTTGTGCGTCTCCAGCCCCTCGTCGCGCTCCAGCTCGATAAAGTTGAGCCGGTCGCGCGCCGTCGGGTAGACCGCCGCCAGCGCCGCCTCGCCGATGGCGCGGTGGTCGGGGTGGTTGATATGCGTGTCGTCGTACCAGCTCATCGGGTCGCAGGTCACGACCACGTCGGGCTTTTTCAGGCGCAGCAGCCGCGTCAGGTCGCGCCGCAGCTCCAGGCCCGGCGTCAGCTCGCCGTCCGGGTAGCGCAGGAAGATCACCTCTTTCACGCCCAGCACAGCCGCCGCCCGGCGCTCCTCCTCCTCGCGGATTTCGGCCAGCCGCTCCGATGTCATCTCCGGGTCGGCGCTGCCTTTGTCGCCGCTGGTGGCCAGCACAAACGTAATGTGCGCGCCCTCGGCGGCCCAGCGGGCAAACGTGGCCCCGCTGAAGAATTCAGGGTCGTCCGGGTGCGCGAAGATGCCCATCACCCGCTTCGTTGTTGGTTCGTTGTCAGCCATTCGTTCTCCGCCGCGCAGCTACAATGTCGAATTACTGTTGGTCATCATCCTGCTGGTTGTGCCGGTCCTGCTGGCGCTCGCCGGGCGGCCGGCCACAGTCACACGGCCCGTCGCCGTGCTTGCCGCACGGCTCCTTGGCCTTCTTCTCCAGCGCGCGCAGCTCGTCCAGCGGGACCAGGTCCTCGCGGCTGACGACGTGCCGCGCGTCCTCCACCAGCACCAGCACCGCGTCCTGCAGTGGGTAGACATCCAGCACCTTGCCCTCGCCGTGCGGCGTGCCCACGCGCTTATTGCGCTTGGGAAGCTGCTGGCGGGCCTGCACATACTGTTCATACTCGTACACCAGGCAGCAGCGCAGCCGGCCGCACATGCCGGTGATCTCCGTCGGGTTCAGCGAGATGCCCTGCACCTTCGCCATCTTGATCGAGATCGGGCTGAAGTCCGTCAGGAACGTGCTGCAGCAGCGCAGCTCGCCGCAGGCCCCATAGCCGCCCAGCAGCTTGGCGACATCGCGCGGCCCCACCTGGCGGATCTCGATCTGCGCCGCCGGAAACAGGCGGCTCAGCTCGCCGAACAGGCGGCCCGTGTTGACCTTGTCCTCCGCGGTGAACATGATCGTCAGCAGGCTGCCGTCATAGTTGTACTGCGCCGCGACGAATTTCACGTCCTTATAGCTGCCCAACTGCGCCGCCTTGCTGCGGCACACCTCCAGCGCCTCGTCCTGCTGCGCCTCCCAGTGCTGGCGCAGGGCCAGGTCGCGCGGGGTGGCCGGCCGCAGAATGGCCTTGAGGTCGCGCTCGCCGCCGTCGGGGACGGTGAAGCCCATAATCTGGCCCATCTGCCGCCCGCGCACCGTTTCCACAATCACGTAATCACCGGCCCGCAGGTCCGGGTATGCGCCATAATCGAAGTGATAAAGCTTGCCCACCTTGCTGAAGCGCACGCCAGCTACTGGCGCCGCCCGCTGTATCTGTGCCTCGGCTGCCATCACATACACTCTCACAACTCAATCAACGGGAATTCGCTTCCAACCTGACAATCATAGTCACGAAACGCCGGCCCCGCAAAAGAACCGGTTTCGAAGCGCAGGGTTATATTGTATAGTCTACTGCTAATAACTACCAGAGCCGCACTCCCTGGCGCGGGCCGCCCCGCGCACAACCGGCATCGAGGACATCAACATCATGGGAACGCTGGTGATGAAATTCGGTGGAGCATCGGTGGGCGCGACACCGGCGCTCACCCAGGTTTTGAGCATCGTGCTGCAGGAACACGAGCGCTGGGACAGCCTGGTTCTGGTGGTGTCCGCCCTCGACGGCGCGACCGACGCGCTGCTTGAGGCCGCCCACCTGGCGCAGCTCAGCAACCGCCGGGGCTACCGGCGCATCGTCGCCACCCTGCGCCTGCGCCACCTGTCGCTGGTGGAACAGCTCCCGCTGGGCGTGACCGAGCGCAACGCGCTCCAGGCCGACATTGACCGCCTGCTGTTCGACATGCTCGACACCTGCCAGAGCCTGGCCGACAACCCGGCCAACCCGCGCCTCCTGGCGGTTGTGGACCGCATTATCAGCGTCGGCGAGCGGCTGGCGGCGCGCATCGTGGCCGCCCTGCTGCGCCAGAACAACCTGCGCGGCGTGGCCATTGACGCCACCGACCTGGTCGTGACGGACGCGGCCTTCGGCAACGCCGTGCCCAACACCCAGCTTACGCGCCAGCGCATCACCCAGAACCTGCTGCCCATGCTCGGCCGCGACATCATCCCGGTGATCACCGGCTTCATTGGCGCCACCGAGACCGGCCAGCCCACCACGCTGGGGCGCGGCGGCAGCGACTACACGGCCTCGATTATCGCCGTGGCGCTGGACGCCGAGGAGGTGTGGATGTGGACCGGCGTGGACGGCATCATGACCGCCGACCCCAACGAGCTGGCCGACGCGCGCGTGATTCCGCTGCTGTCGTATGAGGAAGTGGCCGAGCTGGCCTATTTCGGCGCGCGCATCCTGCACTCGCGCATGATCGGCCCGCTGCGCGAACACCGCATCCCGCTGCGGGTCAAGAACGTTTTCCGCCCCCGCGAGGCCGGCACGCTGGTGCGCGACACCGAGCCGACTGCCGCGCACGCCATCAAGGCCGTGACCGCCATCAGCGGGCTGGGGCTGACGGCGGCCTACAGCGGCCCGCTGACGGCCATCGCCGATCTGATTGACGAAACCCTGTTCCAGGCGGTCAGCAGCCACACAGAAGTCATGATCTCGGCCCAGTCGTCCTACCAGTCGTTCGTGTGCTTTGTCATTCCCACCAGCGCCGGGCCAGAGGCCGCGTACACCGTCCAGGCCGCGCTGGAGGCGGCCCTGCGCGAGCGCAAGGTCGGGGCGGACTGGCAGGCGCGCCCGGTGAGCATCATCACCATCATCGGCAAGCACTTCAACATCGCCACCTACGCGGCGGCGGAAGTGCTGCAAACGCTGAGCGACATCCACATCCTGGGCATGTCGCAGGGGCCGGCGTCCTGCGGCCTGTCGCTGGTGCTGCCGCCCGAAGACGGTGACCGCGCGCTGCGCCAGATTCACGCCACGATCATCAGTAAACGCTCAGATAGCGCTCAAGTTCCCACTGTGTAACCTGGCGGTTGTACTCGTCAAATTCCTGGCGCTTGGCCGCCAGGTAGCGGTCGCTGATGTGCGGCCCCAGCGCCGCCAGAATCACCTCGTCGTCGGCCAGGGCGTCCAGCGCCTCGCCCAGCGAGTTGGGCAGGGTTTCGGCCCGGCGCAGGCGCATCCGATCCTGGCCCAGCAGCGATTCCTCAACCGGCTCTGGCAGCGCCATCCGCTGCTGAATGCCGTCCAGCCCGGCCAGCAGCATCACCGCCGCCGCCAGGTACGGGTTGCTGGTGGGGTCAGGGCAGCGCAGCTCCAGGCGCGTGTGCTGCTCTTTGCCGGCGGGGACGCTGGGCACGCGGATCAGCGCGCCCCGGTTGATGTGCGCCCACGTCACGTAAACCGGCGCCTCGACGCTGGTCCCCAGGCGCTTGTACGAGTTGACCAGCGGCGCCAGCACCGCGCACATCGCCCGCGCGTGGTGAAGCTGCCCGGCCAGAAAATAGCGCGCTGTCTCCGAAAGGCCGTACTCGCTGCCGGTGTCGGCGAACACGTTCCGCCCGCTGGCGCGGTCGTGCAGGCTCTGGTGCGTGTGCATCCCCGACCCGGCCAGGTCCATGCGCGGGCGCGGCATAAACGTGCAGTGCAGGCCGCCGCGCTGGGCGACAGTCCTGAGCGCCACGCGCGCCGTCAGAATCTGGTCGGCTGACACCAGCGCGTCGGCATAGTGGAAGTCAATCTCGTGCTGCCCGGCGCCGATCTCGTGGTGCGCCGAGTCCACCCCAATGCCCAGGTCGAGCAGCGCCGCCAGCATCCTGCGCCGCACCGTCTGCGTCGCGCTGGTCGAAAAATCGTAGTAGCTGGCCTCGTCGTGCGGAACCAGCGGCAGCACGCCGCTGTCCGCGTGCGGGCGAAACAGGAAAAACTCCAGTTCACAGCCGGTCTTGTAGGCGAACCCGTGTTTTTCGGCCTGCCGGAGCGCGTTCATCAGCGCGATGCGCGGGTCGCCGATAAACGGCTCGCCCTGCGGGGTGTGCACCGTGCAGATCAGCCGCGCGGTGCGTTCTTCCGGCGCGTCCCAGGGCAGCACAGTGAACGTTCCTGGGTCGGGAACCAGCAGCATGTCGCTTTCCGCCGCGCGCGCGAACCCCTCGATGGCCGAGCCGTCGAAGTGTACGCCGCCGTCGAACACGGCGCTGGCGGCCTGCGCCGGCACGACCACGCTCTTGACCTGCCCGGTGATGTCGGTGAACCACAGGTTGATAAACCTGACCGCCTGCTCGTCAATGGCGGCCAGAACCGCGTCTTTCGTCATAGGAACCGCCTGCGCTGGCGCTGCTAAAGTCCGCTGACACGATCATAAAGGCGGGCAGACGCGCCTGCCACCGGCCACATCGCCGAATCGCCAGCCCCGCTGGTTGGCAGTTTTCTACAACTCCGGCTGCGGCAGCAGGCCCAGATGCCCCAGCAGCGCGTCCAGGCCCAGCAGATAACTGCGCCAGCCAAAGCCGGCCACCTGCCCGATGCACACCGGGGCCAGCAGCGACGTGTGGCGGAACGGCTCGCGCGCGTGGATGTTGGACAGGTGCACCTCGACCACCGGCAGCGCCACCGCGCTGATGGCGTCGCGCAGCGCCACCGACGTGTGCGTATAGCCGCCAGGGTTAAAGACCACGCCGTCAGCCCAGTTGCGCGCCACATGCAGGATATCAACCAGCGCGCCCTCGTGGTTCGACTGTTCGGCGCGCAGCTCGACGCGCAGCGGGCGCACATGCGCCGCCGCCAGCATGTTCACCTGCTCCAGCGTCATGCTGCCGTAGATTTCCGGCTGGCGCGTCCCCAGCAGGTTAAGATTCGGCCCGTGCAGCAAAAGGATGTATTTCATAAAAGCACCAGTTTTTATCCCGCCCATACCCGCCAGTATAGCGCAGTTTGCGCGGCCCTGCGCGCTACCCCAGCCCGGCCAGCGCCGCCATGACTGCCTCCTGCGGCACGTCCTCAACCACGTCCGGCTGGCCGACGCCGCGCAGCACCACAAAGCGCGAGCGCCCGGCGTGCCATTTCTTGTCAGTCGCCATCGCCGCATACAGCGCCGCCGCGTCCAGCCCGTCAAGGTGGCGCGGCAACCCGACCGACGCCAGCGCCGCCTCGGTCTGGCCGGGCACGTCGTCGCCGCACAGCCCCAGCGCCGCCGACAGCCGCGCCGCCGCCAGCAGGCCCACGCCCACCGCCTCGCCGTGCGGCCAGCGGTAGCCGCTGACCTGTTCGATGGCATGGGCGAACGTGTGGCCCAGGTTGAGATGCGCGCGCACGCCGTGTTCATACGGGTCCTGCGCCACAATGTCCACCTTGACCTGCACCGCGCGCCGCACCAGCTCAGCCGCGCGCTCGCGCCGGTGCAGCGCGGCGTCCAGCAGCGCCGGGTCTGCCAGCAGCCCGTGCTTGAGCACCTCGGCCATGCCGCAGCGCCACTCGCGCGCGGGCAGCGTCCGCAGCGCGTCCGGGTCAATCCAGACCGCCTCCGGCTGCTTGAACGCGCCCACCAGGTTCTTTCCCTGCGGCAGGTCCACGCCCGTTTTGCCGCCCACGCTTGAGTCGACCATCGCCAGCAGGCTGGTCGGCATCTGCGCCAGGCGCACGCCGCGCATGTACGTCGCCGCCGCGAACCCGGCGCTGTCGCCCACCACGCCGCCGCCCAGCGCGATCACCAGCCCGCCGCGATCGAGCCGCGCCCGCACGAACTCAGCGTAAAGCTGCGCCACCGTGTCCAGCGTCTTGAAGGCCTCGCCGTCGGGCGTGATCGCCAGCGCCGCGCCCAGCGCCTCCGCCAGCGCCGCGCCGTACAGCGGCGCCAGCGCGGTGTTGGTAACAACCACCACGCGGCTCGGCGGCGGCTCCAGCGCGCCCACCAGCGCTCCGACGCGCGCCAGCAGGCCCGCCTCGATCACGATGTCATAGCCGCCGCCCGGCGCCTCTACCCGGATTGTTCGACCGCCGCCCACTGTTTCCACAGCGCCAGCACCTCCTCAGCAGCGGCCTCTGGCGTGCGGCCGTCCGTGTTCACATGATAAGGTATCTCAGCGTAGGCGGGCTGGCGGCGCGCCAGCAGCGCCTCCCAGTCGCCGCTGAGCAGCGGGCGGCCCGTCTCGCCCGCCAGCCGCGCGCGGATCGTCTCCGGGCTGGCGTCCAGGCACACGACAAACCCCGACGCCAGCATCACGGCCCGGCTGCCAGGGTCTACCAGCGTCCCGCCGCCGGTGGCGATCACCAGCCCGCGCTGGCCGGCGTAAAAACGGCACAGCCGCGCCTCGCTGCGGCGGAAGGCGGCCTCGCCGTCCTGCGCGAAGATGTCCGCGATGGGCCGGCCCGCCCGCCGTTCGATCTCCGCGTCGGTGTCAATAAACGGACGCGCCAGCCGCGCCGCCAAGCGCTGGCCGGTGGTGGTTTTGCCCGTGCCCATGAACCCGGTGAGCACGATGTTCTGCTCAGACCTGATAGCCAAAGCGCCACTCCCGGCCGTCCATCGGCAGGTCGTCCAGGTGCGCCCGCCGCAGCGCCGCGAAGCGCGGGCGGATCTCGTCCAGGCTGTCGCCGCCCAGCTTTTCCAGCAGCGCGTCGGCCAGCGTCAGCGCCAGCATCGCCTCCCCGACCGGCACGGCGCGCGGCAGCGCGCAGAAGTCGCTGCGCTCGTAAGTCGTGCGCGCCGGCTCGCCCGACGCCAGATCAACCGAGTCAATGCCCTGCAGCAGCGTGGAGATCGGCTTCATGGCGGCGCGCGCCACAATCGGCTCGCCGGTCGTGATGCCGCCCTCGATGCCCCCGGCGCGGTTGCCGCGCCGCGCCAGCCGCCCGTCCGCCCCCCGCGCGATCGCGTCGTGCACCTGCGAGCCGCGCAGGCCCGCGTTCTCGAACGCCGGGCCAACCTCCGCGCCCTTCATGGCGTGGATGCTCACCAGCGCCGCCACGATGCGCGCGTCCAGCCGCCGGTCGTAATGCACGTGCGACCCCAGGCCCGGCGGGACGTTCAGCGCCACCACCTCGAACACGCCGCCGAGCGTGTCCTTATCAATAATCGCCTGCCGGATCTCGGCGTGCATCTGCTCGGCAGCGCCCGCGTCGGGGCAGCGCACGTCGTTGGCCTCCGCCAGCGCGAAACGCTCGGCGTAGGGCAGCGCCTCCGGCAGCTCCACCTTCACGCCGCCGATCTGCACCGTGTACCCGCCGACCACAATGCCCAGCTCATCCAGCAGCCGTTTGCACACCGCGCCCGCCGCCACGCGCATCGCCGTTTCGCGGGCGCTGGCGCGCTCCAGCGCCAGCCGCAGCTCGCGGTAGCCATACTTGACCGCCCCTGTCAGGTCGGCGTGGCCGGGCCGGGGCGTCGTCATCGGCGCGATGTCGCGGTCCTTCCAGTTCTTCCAGTCGCGGTTTTCGACCAGCAGCGCGATCGGCGCGCCGGTCGTCTGCCCGGCCACCACCCCCGCCGTGATCTGCACCTCGTCCTGCTCGATGTGCATCCGCCCGCCAGAGCCGTACCCCTGCTGGCGGCGCGCCAGCTCAGCGTTGACAGCCGCCGCGGCCAGCGGCAGGCCGGCCGGCACGCCCTCCAGCACCGCCGTCAGCACCGGCCCGTGGCTTTCGCCAGCGGTTAACAACCGTATCATACGCGCTCCATTCTGACTATGCGAAGCTACTCCGCCTCTGCCAGCGCCGCCTGTGCCGCCGCCAGCATCACCTCTACCGGCGCCGCCTGCCCCGTCCACAGCGTGAACGCCGCCGCCCCCTGGCGCGCCAGCATCCCCAGCCCGCCGACAGCGCGCCCGCCCGCCGCCTCCGCCAGCGCCATCAGGCGCGTGCGCGCTGGCCGGTACACCATGTCGTAGACCGCCGCGCCCGCCGGAAAAGGCACGCCGTCCGGCCAGGGACAGCCGTCCACCCGCGGCCACATGCCGGCGGGCGTGCAGTTGACCAGCAGCGCCGGCGCCGCCGCGGCCGCCTGTTCGAATGTCACCGCAGCCGCGCCGCGCAGGCCGGCGTTCAGCGCCAGTGCGGCCAGCATGGCCTGCGCGCGCTCCGGCGTGCGGTTGGCGACCAGCACCTCCGCGCCGGCCTGCGCCAGCCCATAGACCGCCGCCCGCGCCGCGCCGCCCGCGCCGATCACCAGCGCGCGCGCGCCGTCCAGCGCGATGTCGTTGGCGCGCAGGTCCTCGATCAAACCGCCCACGTCGGTGTTGGTCGCGGTGTCGCTGCGAAAGTCAATCGTGTTGGCCGCGCCCAGCGCCTGCGCCAGCGCGTCCGGCCGGATGTGCGCCAGCACCGCCTCTTTCAGCGGCACGGTCACATTTACGCCCAGATAGCCGCCCTCGTCGCGCAGCGTCCGCAGGCCGGGGCCGAGAATGTCGGGCGGAATCGGCAGCAGATCGTAGCGCCAGCCCGCCAGCCCCAGCGCCGCGAACGCCGCGTTGTGCATCGCCGGGCTGAGGCTGTGCGTCACCGGCCAGCCGATCACGCCCACCCGCTTTTCATCCATACGCCGCCCCCACCGTGTGCCATGCCCATCAACTGCCGCGCTGCTCACGGCATCATACCATTGAATAAGCGATCACGCCGTCGCTTCCTGCTCAGCCACCGCGCCGCCCAGGGCCGCCAGCGTCGCCGCGAAGCCGGGGAACGAGTCGCCAGCGCACGCGCCGCCGGCGATGACCGTGCGCCCCGGCGCGGCCAGCCCGGCCAGCGCCAGGCTCATCGCCACCCGGTGATCGTCGTGGCTGTCCACCAGCGCGCCGGCCAGCGCCTGCGGCCCGTCAATCACGAAGCCGTCCGCCGTCTCGCCGATGCGCGCACCCATCCTGCCCAGCTCGGCGCTCATCACGGCGATGCGGTCGGTCTCTTTGACGCGCAGCTCCTGCGCCTCGCGCACGACCGTCTGGCCCTCGGCGTGCAGCGCGGCCACCATCAGCGCCGGAAATTCGTCAATCATGCGCACCACCAGGTCGCCGCCGATCTCCACGCCGCGCAGCGCGCTGTGGCGCACGCGCAGCGCGCCGGCGGGTTCGCCGGCCTGCTGGTCGCCCTCAGCGACGGCGATGTCCGCGCCCATCGCCAGCAGCGCGTCCAGCAGGCCGGTGCGCGTCGGGTTGAGGTTGACGCCGGTGATGGTGATGTCGCTGCCCGGCACGATGCAGGCGGCCACGAGCAGGAAGGCGGCCGACGAAAAATCGCCCGGCACGCTGAAGTCCAGCGGCAGCAGCGCCGCGCCGGGCCGCAGCGTCACCGTGTCGCCCTCGGTCATAATGTCCGCGCCCATCGCGCTCAACATGCGCTCGGTGTGGTCGCGCGCCGGGCCGGGCTGGCTGACGGCTGTTTCGCCGCGCGCGAACAGTCCAGCCAGCAGCAGCGCGCTTTTGACCTGCGCGCTGGCGACCGGCAGCGGGTAGCGGATGCCGCGCAGCGCCGCCGGGCGGATCGTCAGCGGCGCGCGTTCGTCGCTGGCGCTGATGTCCGCGCCCATCAGCCGCAGCGGCTCGACAATGCGCCGCATCGGGCGGCGGCGAAGCTGTTCGCTGCCGTCCAGCACGCTGGCGAACGGCTGCCCGGCCATAATCCCGGCCAGCAGTCGGATGCCCGTGCCGGCGTTTGCCAGGTCAAGCGGCCCGGCGGCGGGCCGCAGCAGCCCCCCGTGGATAGTCAGGTCGTCGGCGCTGTGGCGCTCAACCCGCACACCCAGCGCCTGCGCGCTGCGCAGCGACGCCTCAGTGTCGCCGGCGGCCAGCCAGCGGCGCGCCCGCGTCGGCCCCTGCCCCAGCATGCCGAACAGCACCGCCCGGTGCGAAATGGACTTGTCGCCGGGCACGCTGGCGCTGCCGCGCAGCCCCGCTGACGGCGCAACCACCAGGTCGCCGCGTTTACCTGCCGCTGCCATGCTGCGCTCCGTTCTGTATGCCGCTGCCGTAGTGCTCCATCCAGTCAATGCGCGCCGCGCGCGTGGGCCGCAGCGCCTCCGCCAGGTGCTGCTCGTCCCGCGCGATCAGCTTGGCCTCCAGCAGCGCGAGCTGCACGCGGAACAGCGCCAGCAGCGTCGCCACCGCCTGCGTGTTCGTGCTGATGATGTCGCCCATCATCTGCACATCGCTGGCCGCCAGCCGCGACATGTCGCGGAAGCCGCCCGCCGCGAGCTGCCAGACGGCCGCGTCGGTCTGCCCTTCCTGCGCCACCGTCGCCACCAGCGCCGCGCTCAGCAGGTACGGCAGGTGGCTGATCGCCGCCACCACATGGTCATGGCGCGCCGCGTCCATCTCGATCGGCACCGCGCCCAGCGCGTCAACCAGCATCAGCGCGCGCAGCCGCGCCGCCGGCGTGGTGCGCCGCGTCGGGCACAGCACGAACGGCCGCCCCCGGTAGAGCGCCGCCTCGCTGGCGCGGATGCCGCTGTTCTCCTTGCCGGTCATCGGGTGGCCGCCCACCGCCTGGATGCCAATCGGCAGCTCCGCCATCGCGGTGCAGATGTCCTGCTTGGTGCTGCCCAGGTCAATCAGCAGCGTGTTCGAGCGCAGGTACGAGCCGATGCGCCGCCGCAGCACCTCAACGATCTCGCGCACCGGCGATGCCAGAATCACCACGTCCGCGTCCTTGACGCCCGCGCGCAGGTCGTCCGTCGCCCGGTCCACGATGCCGCGCGCCAGCGCGACCTCGCGCGTTTCCGCGCTGACATCCATCCCCGTGATTGTGTCCGCCACCCCGCGCAGCGCCAGGGCCGCCGAGCCGCCCATCAGCCCCAGGCCAACCACCGCGAGGTGGCGGCAGTGAAAGCCGCCGCTTGTCATCTTACGCTGTCCTTCCCACTGCTTCGGCCACCAGCCGCACCTGCTCAACCATGCTTTTGAACGCCGCCGGCGTCAGGCTCTGCCGCCCATCAGACAGCGCCCGCTCCGGCTCTGGATGCACCTCAACAATCAGGCCGTCCGCCCCGGCGGCCACCGCCGCCAGCGCCAGCGCCGGCACATATTCGCGCATGCCGACCGCGTGGCTGGGGTCAGCCAGCACCGGCAGGTGCGTCAGGTGCTTCAGCACCGGGATCGCGTTGAGGTCGAACGTGTTGCGCGTGGCCCGCTCGAACGTGCGGATGCCGCGCTCGCACACCATCACGCGCATGTTGCCGTGCGCCAGAATGTATTCCGCCGCCATCAGCAGGTCCTCGATCGTGCTGCTCATGCCGCGCTTGAGCAGCACCGTCTGCTGGCTGAGGCCGACGGCGTTCAGCAGCGTGAAGTTCTGCATGTTGCGCGCCCCCACCTGGAGCACGTCGGCGTACTGGCACACCAGCGGGACCAGCGCCGGGTCCATCACCTCGGTGACGACCGGCAGGCCGGTCTGCTCGCGCGCCTCGGCCAGCCACTGTAAACCCTTCTCGCCGTGCCCCTGAAAGCTGTAGGGCGACGTGCGCGGCTTGAACGCGCCGCCGCGCAGGGCGGTCGCGCCGGCCTCTTTGACGGCGTGCGCCGCCTCGATAATCTCGCTGCGGCCCTCCACCGAACACGGCCCGGCGATCACCAGCACCCGCCGCCCGCCCATCTGCGCCCCGTTCAGCGGCACCAGCGAGTTCTGCGGGTGGGCGGCGCGGCTGGCGAGCATGTACGGCGGCGACGCGCTGTCGATCTTCTCCACGCCGGCCATCGCGCCGTAAGCCGCCAGGTCCAGCCGCACGGCGCTTTCGCCCACGACGGCGATAAACGTCCGCCCCTCAAACTCCGACAGGTGCGCCTCATAGCCGTCGGCGGCGATGCGCGCGATGATCTCCGAAATCGCCCTGGCCTTGGCCTGCGCCTCCATCACCACGATCATGCGTTGTCCCTCCCGTTCGCGCCGTCCGGCTGCGCGCTCAGGTCGGGCCGCAGCACCGCCGCGCCGCGCAGAAACACATGGCGCACCTCGCCCAGGTCGCGCATCGTGTTCCAGTGAATCAGCACGCGGATGCAGCGCTCCAGGCTGTCCGGCACGGCCATTTCCTGCATACCCATCAGCGCGGTGCGCGTCCAGCCCAGGTCGCGGGCGGCCCGCGCCGGGTAGGCCGCCGTCAGGTCCGGCGTCGTCGTGAAGATCACGCTGGCAACGTCGTCCTCGTGAATCCTGTTCGCCGTGATCATCTCGGCCAGCAGCTCGCGCGCCGCCGCCCAGATCGCCTCGGCGCTGTCGGCGTCGGCGGTCGTCGCCCCCCGCACACCCCGCAGCATCATCACCATGCGTCCTCCCTCCCTGTTCAACAAAAAAGGCGCGGGGCTTATGCCCTGCGCCTTTGCGCCTCTCCCGGTACTGCTTCTACCCGACAGGATGCGCCCGCACAACCGGCAACGCCCGACCGCCCGCTGTAACGCCCGTAAAGTAACGGTAATAAAAGTTGGAGCGGGTGCGGCGCAGATGATACACCGTGCTGTCCTGTCGGCAGAAACGATAGCGAGAGCATAGCGCCGTTTGGCCGCGCTGTCAACAGGCCCGCGGGCGCGGCCGCGAAGTCCGTTGGTCCTACACCATGCGCCCTGTGCAATCGGCACGAGCTACCCCAGCGCCGCCAGCAAACGGCGCGCCAGGTCAACCGCCGCCGCCGGCCCGCCCCGCCCCGCGCGCACCAGCGCGCTGCCGACGATAAAGCCGTCCGTCAGCGCGCCCATCATGCGCGCCTGCTCCGGCGTGCTGATGCCGAAGCCCATCACCAGCTTCTGGCCGGTGCGCGCCCGCACCCGCGCCACGAAATCCGCCGCGCCCGGCGGCAGCTCTGCCCGCGCGCCAGTGATGCCGGTCACCGACACCAGGTAGATAAAGCCGCTGGCCTTCGCGGCGACCAGCGCGATGCGCTCGTCGCTGCTGTTGGGCGCCAGCAGAAACACCAGCGCCAGGCCCGCCTCGCGGCACAGCCGCAGCAGGGCGTCGGCCTCGTCCGGCGGCATGTCCGGCACGATCAGCCCGTCGGCGCCGGCGGCGCGCGCGTCCTGCACAAACCGTTCCGGCCCGTAGGCCAGCAGCGGGTTGAGATAGCCCATCAGCAGCATCGGCTGCTGCACGCCGCGCGCGCGCAGCTCACGCACGGCCCGCAGGCAGTCCGCCGGCGTGATGCCGTTGTCCAGCGCCATCTGCGACGCCGCCTGAATCGTCGGGCCGTCGGCCAGCGGGTCGCTGAAAGGGATGCCGATCTCGAACCCGTCCACGCCCGCCGCCGCCATGCCGCCGATGGCGGCCAGCGAGTCGTCGTAGGTCGGGTAGCCAATCGGATAGTACGGCAGAAAAGCCGCGTGCCCGGCGGCGCTCGCCCGTTCGAACATCGCCGCGATCGCGTCCAGGCCGGTGTGTGTGCGTGCCGCCATGCGCTCTACTCCCCTTTCGCCGCCGTCCCTGGCGCGTCAAGCGGTCGCCTGAGCGCGTCCAGCCCGGCCTCGATCACCTCAATCGTCGTCGCCACGCGCAGCGCCCAGTGCGCCGGGTCGGCGTCATAAGCTGCCGCCAGCCGCCGCTGGCGCTCGGCGTCCGCCGCCGCGGGCTGGTGCTGGTCGGCAATCTCCCAGTCCAGGCCGTCCACCAGCAGCCCCGCGACGCGAAAGCCGCCCCGCCGCGCCAGCACCGGCCACTCGGCGTCCGTGCCGATGGCCCGCCCCGGCTGGCTGTTGGCGACGATAAACGCCGCCGCCGCCCGGCTGAAGCCCTTCGCGCCGGCGCCGAAGTCCAGGTCCTGCCCCAGCGCGTCGGAAAACACGCGGTTGATGACGCGCTCCACGTCAATCATCACGCGCGGGTGCGTCGCCCAGGCGGCCTCTGTGCGCCCGATCACCAGGCACTCGCAGCGCCGCACCTGCTCAAGCGCCGCGCGCCACTCCGCCGGGCGCGTCTCCACCCAGCGGATCAGCCGGTCCAGGTCGGCGTAGTGGATGTGGTCAGCGCCGCCCGCCAGGGCAGTTTTCAGCGCCATGTAGCGCCCGTGCGACCACTCAGCGTTCACGAACACCTGCGCGCCGGGCAGCGCGCGCAGCCGGGACACGTCCTCCGGCGCGGCCTGCGGCGGCAGCGACAGGACAAGCGCGCTGTACGCGGCCCGCAGCGTGGGGTACAGCCGCTCCAGGCGCGCGATCTCGCCGCGCGGGTGATAGGTGGCCGCCAGCGCGACGCTCATGAGGCGCCGCCGTTGACAGCCTTCACCAGCGACGCGATGCGGTCCGGCCCGCGCGGGTGGTCGGCGACGCTGTCCAGGCTGTAGCCCAGGCGCTCGTAAAAGCCGATGTTCTGCGGAAGCTGCATCCGCACGCTCACGCGCAGCAGCGCGCGCCGCTGCTCCCTGGCGACAGTCTCCATGTACCGCATCAGCGCCGCGCCGACGCCCCGCCGGCGAAAACCCGGCAGCACCGCGACGCGCCCGACGTACAGCGCGTCCGCGTCCAGCCGGTAGCGCGCCGACGCCGCCAGCGTGTCCCCCAGCCAGGCCAGCGCCGCGCCGCCCTGGCGCATGGCCGCCGCCACGTCGTCCACCGTCTCGCTCAGCGCGCTGGACGGCGGCGTCAGAACATGCTCATATTCGGCGAACGCCGCGCGCATCACGCCGCGCACAAGCGGCGCGTCTGCCAGCGCCGCGCGCGTGAACCGCAGCCCCAGACGGTCAGGCCGGGACTCGAAAAACGCCTCGAACACCGGCCTGAAGCCGAACGCGACCGGCAGCGCCGCCAGCTCGTCCGGCGCGAAGAAACCGAGCGCCTGCCCCTCGTTGAGCGCGATCTGGTCCGCCTCGCCGCTGACAGCCCCGTAGTACATATACTGCTCGACGGCGGTCAGCCGCCCCTGGCGGACGTACTCGTGCGTGAACGTCTGCCACAGCGTCAGCGCCGGCTCCAGCTCGATCTCCTCCAGCAGCTCGCGGCGAATGGCCTCGTTCGGCGTTTCGCCCGGCTCAACCGCCCCGCCGAACGTTGACCAGCAGCCCGGATACAGCAGCGCCGGGCTGTTGTCGCGCTGCTGGAGCAGCAGCGCGCCGCGCGCGTTGACCAGCAGCGCGCCGGTTGACCGCGCCCGTTCACTCATACGCCGCCAGGGCGCCGCGCCGGGCGCGGCTTATCGTTCTGTCCTGCTGCACACACACCTCCCGCCTGCGCTGTGTTACAGGCTGTCGCCCAGCTCGGCCATCACCGTGTTGAGGTCCTTGTCTCCCCTGCCGGAGAGGTTCACCAGGATCACAGCGTCGCGCGGCATAGCCGGCGCGCGCCGGATGACCTCGGCCACCGCGTGCGCGCTCTCCAGCGCCGGGATAATCCCCTCCAGCCTGCACAGCATCTGGAAGCCGGCCAGCGCCTCGGCGTCGGTCGCCAGCGTGTAGTAGGCGCGCTCGCTGGCGCGCAGGTAAGCGTGCTCCGGCCCGACCGAGGCGTAGTCCAGCCCGGCGGAGACGCTGTGCGTGTTCATGATCTGGCCGTCGGGCGTCTGCATCACGAACGAGCGCGTGCCGTGCAGCACGCCGGGCCGCCCGACCGCCGGGTCGTTGAAGCGGGCCGCGTGCTCGCCGCTGGCGATGCCGCGCCCACCCGCCTCGACGCCGACCAGGTCAACGCTCTCGTCGTCGCGGAAGGCGTGAAACAGGCCGATCGCGTTGCTGCCGCCGCCCACACAGGCGATGCACACGTCCGGCAGCCGCCCGGTCGCGTCAAGCATCTGCTGGCGCGCCTCGACGCCGATCACGCTCTGGAAGTCGCGCACCATCATCGGGTACGGGTGCGGCCCCAGCGCCGAGCCGAGCAGATAGAACGTGGTGCGCACGTTCGTCACCCAGTCGCGGATGGCCTCGTTGATGGCGTCCTTCAGCGTGCGGCTGCCGCTCTCCACCGGGATCACCTCCGCGCCCAGCAGCTTCATGCGAAAGACGTTCGGCTCCTGGCGCGCGATGTCCACGCTGCCCATATACACGTGGCAGTCCAGGCCCAGCAGCGCCGCCGCCGTCGCGCTGGCGACGCCGTGCTGGCCCGCGCCGGTTTCCGCGATCACGCGCTGCTTGCCCATGCGCTGCGCCAGCAGCGCCTGCCCCAGCGCGTTGTTGATCTTGTGCGCGCCGGTGTGCGCCAGGTCCTCGCGCTTGAGGTAGATACGCGCCCCGCCCAGGTGTTCGGTCAGGCGCGCGGCGTAGCTGATGGGCGTGGGCCGCCCGGTGTACGTCGCCTGCAGGTTGGCCAGCCGCGCCTGAAACGCCGGGTCGGCCAGCGCGTCGCGGTAGGCAGCGGTCAGCTCATCCAGCGCCGGGATGAGCGTCTCCGGCACGAAGCGCCCGCCGAACTCGCCGAAATAGCCGCGCGCGTCGGGGAGGTTGGTCAGCCCCGTTTGAATATATGCACCCATGACAGACACCATCCCGTTCATTGTTCTTCCGAAGTTTACACACCTGTCACCCGGCTGCGGCGCTCCAGCAGGACGGCATCGCGCCAGGTACAACCCCCTCAGATCGCCAGCCGCCGTTCGCCGTCCAGACAGCGACGCGCCAGCAGCAGAATTTTGTAGAGGTAGCGGTCGCGCGTCGGAACAAAGTCATCCGCCGTCAGCGTGACCGCCGGCGCGCCCTGCCCCACCGCCGCCGCCGTGGCCGCGCCGCCGCGCTCGATCAGCGCCAGCCCCGCGTCCACGTCCAGCGCCACCAGCCCGGCCACCTCGTCGCGCTGGTAGCTGTACGCGGCCAACGGGCGGCCGTCCACCAGCAGAAACACGTCCGCGAACTCGCGGTCAACCAGCGCGCCGCTGCGCGCCACCGCCACGCGCATCCCCAACGGAATCAGGTCGTCGTAAGCCACGTCCAGGCCCAGCTCCTCGCGCAGCTCGCGCAGGCCGTCGCGCACCGTCTCGCCCGCCGCGTAATGCCCCGCCGCGCTCGCGTCCAGCCGGTTGGGGAAGAAATCCTTGTGCGGCCCGCGCCGCTGCAGCACGACGAAATCGCGCCCGGCGCCGTCCCGGTAGATCACCCAGCACTGAAACACGCGGTGCCAGTCGCCGTCGCGGTGCGCCGCCGCCCGCTCCCTGACGCCCAGCCACGCCAGGTTCTCGTCGTAGATGTCGAGCAGCTCAGCCACCGCGCGCCGCCTCGATAAACGCCCGCACCTTCGCGTGATCCTTCACGCCTGGCTGGCCCTGCGCCTCAACGCCGCTGGCCGTGTCCACGCCCCAGGGCTGCACCGTCTGCACGCGCGCCGCCACGTTCTCCGGCGTCAGCCCGCCGGCCAGCATCAGCCGAGGGACGCGCGCGCGCACCGCCAGCGCGATCTCGTCGCTGGCCTGCGCGCCGGTCCCGCCGTAAAGCTGTGGGTGGTGCGCGTCCAGCAGCAGCGACGGCAGGCGCTCGTCCGCCGGGAAGCTGGCGCTGAAATACTGCACATCGTCCAGCGCCTGCGCCACCGCCGCCGCGCGCGCCGCCTTGTAGCCAATGCCGCGCAGCTCGCGCAGCAGCGCCTCGGACTCGTCGCCGCTCAACTGCGCGAAGCCGACGCCGGCCAGCGCCAGCGCCGCCGAAATGGCGCTCACCGGCTCGTTGACAAACACGCCCACCAGCACCGGGCAGGCCGCGCCAAGCTGCGCTCGCAGGCCGTCCGCGATCCCGGCCGCCGCCTGCGGCTCAAGATAGCGCGGGCTTTTGCGGTAGAAGTTGAAGCCGAGCAGGTCAGCGCCCGCCTCGGCCGCCGCCAGCGCGTCCGCGAAAGTCGTCACGCCGCAGATTTTAACCCTGGTCATGCCCGCCCCCACAATGGCCCGTCCGTCTTAACCGCGCCAGCAATGTTACCGGCGTCTCACCCCGCCGGCCAGCGCCGCGCGCGCGGCTGGCCGCTGAACGCGCGCACCGCCGCCGCCATGTCCGCCGCCTTCATCAGCGCCTCGCCGACCAGCACGGCGTCCGCGCCCACAGCGCCCATGCGCCGCACGTCCTCCGCCGACGCGAGGCCGCTTTCGGCCACCAGCGTCACCTCCGCCGGGATCAGCGCCGCCAGCCGCGCCGTCGTCTCCAGGTCCACGTGGAACGTTTTCAGGTCGCGGTTGTTCACGCCGACAAGCCGCGCGCCCAGCCTGAGCGCCCGTTCCAGCTCGCCGGCGTCGTGCACCTCCACCAGCGCCGCCAGGCCCAGCTCCAGCGCCAGCGCGTGCAGCTCCGCCAGCGCGCCGTCCGCCAGCGCCGCCGCGATCAGCAGCACCGCGTCCGCGCCCGCCGCCCGCGCCTCGTACACCTGATACGGGTCCAGCGTGAAATCCTTGCGCAGCAGCGGCACCTGCACCGCCGCGCGCACGTCCTGGAGACAGGCCAGGCTGCCCTGAAAGAAGCGTTCGTCCGTCAGCACGGAGATGCACGCCGCGCCGCCGGCGGCGTACACCGCGCCCACCGCCGCCGGGTCGAAATCGGCCGCCAGCAGCCCCTTGCTGGGCGAGGCGCGCTTCACCTCCGCGACCAGCGCAACCGTCTCGCGCCGCAGCGCGGCGGCAAACGGGCGCGCGGGCGGCGCGGCCCGCGCCGCCGCGATCACCGCCGCCAGGGGCCGCACCCGCTGCGCCGCCGCGATCTCGTCCAGCTTGTGCGCCAGAATGCGGTCAAGAATCGTGCCCGTCTGCACAAACGCGCCGGTCATGCTGGCCCCCTCACTGCGCCAGGCCGCGGCTGTAGTCAATCAGCGCGTCGAGCTTCGCCAGCGCCGCGCCGCTGTCGAGCGTGTCGCGCGCCAGCGCGACGCCGTCGGCGACCGTGTCCACCCTGCCGGCGGCGATCAGCGCCGCCGCCGCGTTGAGCAGCACCACGTCGCGCTTGGGGCCGTCCACCGTGCCGCCCAGCACGCCGCGCAGGATGGCCGCGTTGGCCGGCGCGTCGCCGCCCAGCAGGTCGGAAATGTGCGCGCCCTCGAAGCCGTAGGCGCGCGGGTCCAGCTCATACGTCGAGATCGCGCCGCCCTGGTAGTGGCTGATGCGGTTCGGGCCGGTCGTGGTCAGCTCGTCCAGGCCGCCGTAGCCGCTGACCACCAGCGCCGACGTTGCGCCCAGCGCCCTCAGTACGTGCGCCAGCGTGTCCGTCAGGTCCGGCGTGAACACGCCCATCAACTGCCGCCGCGCGCCTGCCGGGTTGGTCAGCGGCCCCAGGATGTTGAAGATCGTGCGCACGGCGATCTCGCGCCGGGGGCCGGTGGCGTTCTTCATCGCCGGGTGCAGCTTCAGCGCGAACAGGAAGCCGATGCCGACCTCGTCCACGCAGCGGCCCACCTGTTCCGGCGTCAGCTCCAGGTTGACGCCCAGCTCGGCCAGCACGTCAGCGCTGCCGCATTTGCTGCTGGCGGCGCGGTTGCCGTGCTTGGCCACCGGCACGCCGGCCCCCGCCGCCACGAACGCCACCGTCGTGCTGATGTTGAACGTGCCCGACCGGTCGCCGCCGGTGCCGCAGGTGTCCAGCAGCTCGCCGTTATAGCGCGTGGGGACGTGGTGCGCGTTGGCGCGCATCGCCCGCGCGCTGCCGGTGATCTCGTCCTGCGTCTCACCTTTCATGCGCAGGCCCATCAGGTAAGCGCCGATCTGCGCTTCGCTGGCCTGCCCGGCCATAATCTGGTTCATCACCGCCTCGGCCTCCTCAAGCTGAAGGTGGCCGAAGCGGCTGATCACATCCACCGCGCGCTGAATGTCCATACGCTTACCCCTCGATCTGCTGCTGCGCGGCGGGCACTTTCAGCTCCAGAAAGTTGCGCAGCAGGCGCGCGCCGAACGCTGTCAGGATGCTTTCCGGGTGAAACTGGACGCCGTACACCGGGTGCGTCCGGTGGCGCAGCGCCATGATCTCGCCCCGGTCGGTAAACGCCGTGACCACCAGCGCCTCTGGCAGCGAGGCGTCCTCCACGATCAGGCTGTGGTAGCGCGTCGCCTCAAACGGGCTGGGGATGCCGGTGAACAGCCGGTCGCCCTTGTGGTACACCGTGCTGGTCTTGCCGTGCATCAGCCGGCCCGCGCGCGTGACCACGCCGCCGTAAGCCTGGCCGATGCACTGGTGGCCCAGGCACACGCCCAGGATCGGCGTTTCCGCGCCCAGCGCGCGGATGACCTCCAGCGACACGCCGCCGTCTTCCGGCGTCCCCGGCCCTGGGGAAATCACGATCCGGTCCGCGTGGAGCGCGCGCACCTCGTCGAGCGTGATCTGGTCGTTGCGGACGACGCGCAGATCAGCGCCCAGCTCGCCCATCAACTGCACGATGTTGTACGTAAAGCTGTCGTAGTTGTCGATTACCAGGATCATCCCTTGCCTCCCAGCTCTGCCACCGAGGCGCTGGCCAGCCCTTCCAGGTGCGCGCGGTCGCCCGCCGCCACCAACTGCCACTGCTCCCCGGCGCGCGTCAGCGTCGTTACCGATGAATTGCCAATCACCGCGCCGCCCAGGGCGTGGCCGGCGGCCAGCGTGTCCAGCAGCGCGCGGATAACCGTGCTGTGGGTGACAATCCCCACTGTCTCCACCTGCTCCAGCTTCAGCGCGCTCGCCAGCGCATCCAGCGCGCGCCGCCGCACATCCGCGCGCGACTCGCCGCCGGGCACGCGAAAGCCGTCAATGTCGGCCTGCAGCGCCTGAAACTCAGCCGGATACCACAGCCGGATCTCCTCCAGCGTCATGCCCTGCCAGCGCCCGATGTCGCGCTCGCGCCAGCGCGCGTCCAGCGCGACCTCAAGCGCCACCTGCTGGGCGATCAACTGCGCGGTTTCAACGCTGCGCCGCAGGTCGCTGGCGAGAAGCGCCCCCATGCCGATATGCCGCACATAGTTCGCCAGCGCCAGCGTCTGCTGCCGGCCGTGCGTGTTCAGCGGGTTGGCGACCCACCCCTGCCAGCGCCCGTCCCGGTTCCAGTCTGTTTCCCCGGTGCGAATTAGAATTAATCTGCCAACGGTCATCGCTCTCTGTTCTCCATCACAACAGCCCATCTTCGGCGCGGCGCATGGCCACTGACAGCGCGCGCGCCTTGTTCAGCGTTTCCTCATACTCGCGCGCGGGGTCGCTGTCGGCCACGATGCCCGCGCCGGCCTGCATGTACACCTGGTCGCCCTGCATCAGCATCGCGCGAATTGTAATGCAGGTGTCCATCGAGCCGTCAAAGCTGAAGTAGCCCACCGCCCCGCCGTATGGCCCGCGCCGCGTGCCCTCCAGTTCCTCAATAATTTCCATCGCGCGCACTTTCGGCGCGCCGCTGAGCGTGCCGGCGGGGAACGTGGCCGCCAGCAGGTCGAAAGCGTCCATCTCGCCGGCCAGCGCCCCGGTCACCTGGCTGACGATGTGCATCACGTGCGAGTAGCGCTCGATGTACATCATGCGCGGCACCTTGACCGTCCCGTACCGGCACACCCGGCCCAGGTCGTTGCGGCCCAGGTCCACCAGCATGACGTGTTCGGCGCGCTCTTTCTCGTCCGCCAGCAGCTCCCGCGCCAGTTGTTCATCTTCCTCTGCGCTGGCCCCGCGCGGGCGCGTCCCGGCGATCGGCCGCACCGTCGCGGCGCCGTCCTCCAGGCGCACCATCATCTCTGGCGACGCGCCCATCAGCGTGAAATCGTCGCCAAAGCGCAGGAAGAACATGTACGGCGAGGGGTTGAGCGCTCGCAGCGCCCGGTAGATGGTCAGCGGCTGGGCGCTGGTGCGGCAGCTCAGCCGCTGCGACAGCACGATCTGGAAGGCGTCGCCCGCCGCGATGTACGCTTTGGCGCGGCGCACATTGTCCTCAAACTGCTCGCGCGTGTGCGTGGACGCCAGCTCCGCGCCCAGCGCCGGCCCGGCCACCGGCAGCGGCGGCAGCGGGCGGCGCAGCGTCTCCTCAAGCTGGTCAATGCGGCGCAGCGCGTCGTCGTAGGCCGCGTCCGGGTCGCCAGTGTTGTGCGCGTTCGCCAGCAGCAGAAGCTGGTGCTTGGCGTGGTCGAAAATCACCAGCGTGTCGGGCAGCATAAAGGCCGCGTCGGGCACGTCCAGGTCCTGGCTGGCAGTGGCGGGCAGGCGCTCGAAGTGGCGCACCACGTCATAGCTGGCGAAGCCCACCGCCCCGCCGATGAAGCGCGGCAGGCCCTCCACTTTCACCGGGCGCACGCGCGCGAACTCCTGCTTGACCGCCAGCAGCGGGTTCTCGCCCGGCGCCAGCGTCCACGAGACGGTCTCGCCGTGCAGCGTGCGCGTGACCGTCGCGCCCTTAACGGTGATCAACCCTTTCGGGTTCACCCCTAAAAACGAATAGCGGCCCACCTGCTCGCCGCCCTCGACGCTCTCCAGCAGAAACGAGAGCGCCCCGGCCTGCGCCAGCTTCATGTACACCGACACCGGCGTGTCCAGGTCGGCCAGCAGCGTGCGGTACACGGGCACCAGGTCGCCCCGCCCGAACAGGCGGCGCGCCGTCTCGCGGTCGGGGCGGACATCCGCCCGCGTCCCTGTGGCACTCAGCGAAAGAGCCATCATTCCCTCCGGGTCGCCAGACAAAAAAGAATCCCCTCTCCAATCAAGGACGAGAAGGGATTCCCGCGGTGCCACCTTGCTTCCCGCGGCCAGGCCGCGGGCGCTCGATCAGGTACAGGCGCGCTCACGCCGATACCCTGCGCTCTGCTAACGGTGCGCCTCCGGCGCGGGCTACTCTGTCGTTCGCCCGCGCAGCTTCCTGGCCCATTCCGCACCCGCGCCTGTGCCGCCTTCACAGCTTCCGGCGGCTCTCTGAACCCCGCTTCGGTGCGTACTCTTCCAGATCAACGCTGTTATATATGTGTTTACACGCCTTAGCGTACCCACATTCACAACCGCTGTCAAGCAGTTCGCGGCGCTGGCCCGCGCTCACCTCACCAGCGGGTTTTCCAGCGCCCGGCGCTCCACCAGCGTCCCGCGCAGCTCGGTGATCTGGTCGCGCAGGACAGCCGCTTTCTCGAACTCCAGCGCCTGCGCCGCGCCGCGCATCTCTTTTTCCAGCTCTTTGATCATCCGGTTCAGGTCCTCGGTGGGCAGGCTGGCCAGCGCGACGGCGCCGCCTACGTCGGCCTTCAGCTCCTCGGTGACCATCGTGCGCACGCGGTCGGTCAGGTCGCGCACCTCTTTGACAATCGAGGTCGGCACGATGCCGTGTGCGGCGTTGTGCGCCTCCTGGATGGCGCGGCGGCGGTTGGTCTCGTCAATGGCGCGCCGCATCGAATCGGTGATCGTGTTGGCGTACATGATGACAAAGCCTTCGACATGGCGCGCCGCGCGCCCGATCGTCTGGATCAGCGCCTGTTCCGAGCGCAGGAAGCCTTCCTTGTCGGCGTCCAGGATCGCCACCAGCGAGACTTCCGGCAGGTCAATGCCCTCGCGCAGCAGGTTGATGCCCACAATCGCGTCGTATACCCCCAGGCGCAGGTCGCGCAGAATCTCGACGCGCTCCAGCGTCTCGATCTCGGCGTGGAGGTAGTGCGCCCGCACGCCCATCTCGATCAGGTACTCGCTCAAGTCCTCGGCCATGCGCTGCGTCAGCGTGGTGATCAGCGCCCGCTGCCCCTGCTTCACCCGCTGCGACACCTCGCCCAGCAGGTCCTCAATCTGCCCCTCGACCGGGCGCACGCTGAGCTGCGGGTCAAGGATGCCGGTGGGCCGCACGATCTGCTGCACCACCGCCTCGCTGGTCTCGCGCTCGAACGGGCCGGGGGTGGCGCTGGTGAACAGGGTCTGCCCCATCCGCTGCTGGAACTCGTCGAACTTCAGCGGGCGGTTGTCGAGCGCGCTGGGCAGCCGGAAGCCGTAATCAATGAGCGTTTCCTTGCGCTGCCGGTCGCCGTTATACATGCCGCGTATCTGCGGCAGCGTCATGTGGCTCTCGTCAATCACCAGCAGATAATCCTGCGGGAAATAGTCCACCAGCGTGAACGGCGGGCTGCCCGCCGGGCGCTGATCCAGATGGCGCGAGTAATTCTCGATGCCGGAGGTGTAGCCCACCTCACGGATCATCTCCAGGTCGTAGCGGGTGCGCTGCTCCAGGCGCTGCGCCTCCACCAGCCGGCCCTGCCCGCGCAGATGCCGAAGCTGTTCGTCAAGCTCGCGTTCGATGTCCGTGAGCGCCTGGCGCATCTTCTCGTCGTCGGTCACGAACTGCCGCGCCGGGTAAATCACCAGCTCGCGGTGTTCGGTGAAGATTTCGCCGGTCAGCGGGTCGAACTCGACAATGCGCTCGATCTCGTCGCCAAACAGCGTCACGCGGAACGCGCTCTCCGCATACGCCGGGACGATCTCCAGCGTGTCGCCGCGCACACGAAACGTCCCGCGCTGCAGCACCATGTCGTTGCGGCTGTACTGGATCACGACCAGCTTGCGCAGCAGCGTGTCGCGCCGCACACTCTCGCCCACCTTAATCTCAACGACCGACTTGCTCCACGCGCTGGGGTCGCCGATGCCGTAGATGCACGACACCGACGCCACGATAATCACGTCGCGCCGGTACAGCAGCGAGGCCGTCGCCGACAGCCGCAGCCGGTCAATGTGTTCGTTGATCTCCGTCTGCTTCTCGATGTACAGGTCGTGGCGCGGGACGTAGGCTTCCGGCTGGTAGTAGTCGTAGTAGCTCACAAAGTATTCGACGGCGTTGCGCGGGAACAGCTCCTTGAACTCGGCGTAAAGCTGGGCCGCCAGCGTCTTGTTGTGGGCCATCACCAGCGTCGGCTTCTGCGTCTGCTGGATGACCTGCGCCACCACGTAAGTTTTGCCGGTGCCCGTCGCGCCCAGCAGCGTCTGGCGCCGGAGTCCGTTCTCAACGCCTTCCACCAGCCCGGCGATCGCGGCGGGCTGGTCGCCAGTGGGCTGGAACGGGGCGACGATTTCAAATGGGGGCATAGCGGCTCCTTTTTTTACGAACGTCAGTTCGAGAGCGGGATGTGGATTATAGCGCGCGTCAGCCCCTTTGCGTAGCCGGATTCTCGCCGTGCTGCGCCTCAAAATGGCCGCCCGCGCCAGCATCGCCAGATTCCGCTTGTTTCAGCCTTGACGAAGCCCCAGCCGGCTGATAAGATGCCAGACATATTGCGGGGTAGAGCAGAGGTAGCTCGTCGGGCTCATAACCCGGAGGTCATAGGTTCGAATCCTATCCCCGCTATTTTGTTTCACCGTGGTGATATAGCTCAGCCGGTTAGAGCGGTTCACTCATAATGAACAGGTCGTTGGTTCGAGTCCAACTATCACCACACACGAAGGCCCCTCAGCGGGGCCTTTTGCGTTCTATGGCCGGCAGGAAGCGGGCCTGATGCCGCGCGCCATCCTGCACCTGGACCTGGACGCCTTCTTCTGCGCGGTCGAAGAACAGCACAACGCGGCCCTGCGCGGCACAGCCTTCGCCGTCGGCGGGCGCGCCGACGAGCGCGGCGTGGTCGCGTCCTGTTCCTACGCCGCCCGACGCTGCGGCGTGCGCTCCGCTATGCCGATGGCGCAGGCGCTGCGCCTGTGCCCCGGCCTGCTGATCGTCCCGCACCGCCACGGCGCCTACCGCGCGGCGTCGCGCGCCGTCATGCAGCGCCTGGAGGATGTCACGCCGCTGCTCGAACAGATTTCCATTGACGAAGCCTTTATGGACGTTACCGGCCTGCCCGGCGCGGGCGCGGGCCTGGCGCGCCAGATTCAGCGGCGCATCAACGCCGAGCTGGGCCTGCCCTGCTCGTTCGGCGTGGCCGCGAACAAGCTCGTCGCCAAGATCGCCAACAACGTTGGCAAGGCCAGCGCCAGCGGCGACGGCCCGCCCAACGCAGTCACGGTTGTGCCGCCCGGCGAGGAGGCGGCCTTCCTGGCGCCGCTGCCGGTGCGCGAGCTGTGGGGCATCGGCCCCAAAACCGCCGAGAAGCTGGCCAGCTTCGGCGTCCACACCGTCGGCGACCTGGCGCGCCTGCCGCCAGATTTCCTGGCACAGCGCTTCGGCAAGCTGGGCGCAGAGCTGGCGCTGCGCGCGCAGGGCGTTGACGACCGCCCGGTTGTCACCGAACATGAAACGCGCTCGATCAGCCGCGAAACCACGTTCGCCCGCGATGTCAGCGACGCGGACACGCTGCGCCACACGCTGCGCCAGCTCGCCGACGACGTGGGCCGCCGCCTGCGCGGCGAAGGGCTGCGCGGCAGCACGGTGCGCCTCAAGCTGCGCTGGGCCGACTTCACCACCCTCACCCGCCAGACGACCGTCACAGCTCCGGTTGACCAGGACGGCGCGATCTACCAGGCGGCGCTGCGCCTGTTCGAACAGACGTGGACGCCCGGCCAGCCGGTGCGCCTGATCGGCGTCGGCGTGGCGGGCCTCCAGGGGCAGGCCGTCCAGCTCAGCCTGTGGGACGCGCCCGCCCCGCAGGACGACCGCCGCCTGCTGGAGACGCTCGACCGGCTGCGCGACCGCTTCGGCGACAACATCATCCGGCGCGGCAGCGACCTGGACACGGACGACCCCGACGACGCCTGAGCGCCGCGCGGGCGCCCCTTATCCCTTCAGCGCCCCGGCGGTCAGGCCCTGGATGAACTGCTTGGACATCAGCAGATAGGCCAGCAGCACCGGCACAGCCGCCAGCGACAGCGCGCTCAGCGCCCGCGTCCAGTCCGTCTGATACTGGCCGAACAGCAGCGTCACGCCCAGCGTCACCGTGCGCGCGTCCTGGTTGCGAATGAACACCAGCGGGAACCACAGGTCGTTCCAGATCGGTATGACGTTGAAGACCACCACCGTCGCCACCGCCGGCCGGATCAGCGGCAGGATAATCGCGCTGTAGATGCGCCACTCGCCCGCCCCGTCAATGCGCGCCGCCTCCGTCAGCTCGAACGGAACCGAGCGGATAAACGACGTGAGCACGAACGTGGCAATCGGCAGGCCCATCGCCACATAGACCGGTATCAGCCCGGCCAGGCTGTCCGTCAGCCCCAACTGCTGGATGATCTGGAACAGGTTGATCGTCCCCAGGCGGATCGGGATCATCAGCCCGGCGATGAAGTAAATGTACAGCAGCCCCGAAATGCGCGACCGCCAGCTCGCCAGGGCATACGCCGCCAGCGACCCCACCAGCACGATCAGCGTCAGCGACACCACGCTCACGAAAATGCTGTTGCGGAAGTACAGGTCGAAGCGGCCAGTCGTCCAGGCGTTGATATACCCCTCAAACGTAAATGTTGACGGCAGGCCGAACGGGTTGCGGAAGATTTCGCGGCTCGGCTTGACCGAGTTGATCAGCATCGTCCACAGCGGGATCAACACCACCAGCGACCAGAACAGCAGCACCCCATGGCCCGCTGCTGACCGCACCACATTGCCTCGGTTCATCGCGCGCCCCCTTAATACAGCCGCTGGCTGTCACGCTCGCGGCCCAGCACCAGCCACAGCGAGACCCCCGCCAGCAAAATCAGGAACATGATTGTCGCCACCGCCGCCCCGATGCCCATGTTCGGCTGCGCGACCGGGTGTTCGCCGGCGATCGCAGTGCGGTAGAAAAACGTCGCCAGCAGGTCGGTCGCGTAGCCTGGCTCGCCGCGCGCCCCGGCCATCGCGAAAATCACGTCGAAAGCGTTGAAGTTGCCCACGAACGTCAGCACCGAAACGATGCCGATCACCGGTTTGAGCAGCGGCAGCTTGATGTGCAGGAACGTCTGCCAGGGCGAGGCGCCGTCCACGCGCGCCGCCTCGTTCAGCTCCTCCGGGATCGTCAGCAGCCCGGCCAGGAACATCATCGTCGGCAGGCCCACCCACTGCCACGACGACACCAGCGAGATGACCGGCAGCGCTAGCTGCGGGTCGCCCAGCCAGGGGCGCGCCAGCGCGCCCAGGCCGATCATCTCCAGAAGCTGGTTGAGCATCCCCCAGCGCGGGTTCAGAATCAGCGTCCACAGGAAGCCGGTCACCAGCACCGACAGCGTCGCCGGCAGGAAGATAATCGCCCGGTAGACGCTGCGCCCGCGCAGCGCGGTGTTGCTCAGCAGCACAGCGAACAACAGCCCCAGCGTGTTTTGCACCAGCATATGAATGGCGAAAAAAACAAACGTATTGCCCAGCGCGTTAAAAAAACGGTCGCGCCACAGCGGGTTTGTAAACAACTCCACGTAATTTTGGAAGCCAACAAAAGTGTCAGGCGTCAGGCCGCGCCCGGTGTACAGGCTCAGCCGCATCGAATTAAACAGCGGAAAGGCCATAAACACGGTGTAAATCACCAGCGCCGGGATCAGAAACAGAATCCAGGCGCGGCGGCGCTGCGCAGCCCCGTACAGGCCGCCGCCGCGCGCGCGCGGCGCAGAAAGAACAGTGTCAGTCATCGTGCCTCCATTCAGGTAACAAAGAGGGCGATCAGGGGTTCTTGATCGCCCTCTCCTGGGTCTAATTCAGTGCGCGCGCCGCCGCTTTACTGCGCCGCACAGGTCTGCGCCGGCTCGAACCACTCCGCCAGCCCGGCCTGCAGCGCGTCCGCCGCTTCCTGCGGCGTCTGCGTGCCGGCGATCACCGCCAGCGCGCCGTTCTGCATCAGCGTGTAGCCGTCAGGCGTGCCGTCCAGCAGCTTCTCCCACGCCCAGCGCACGTCCAGCCCCCGGCCTTCGTTGAGCGCCAGGAAAGCGTTTGCGTGGGCATTTTCCAGCTCAACCGTCTGGTTGATCAGCGGGAAGAAGCCGGGCAGGTTGTTGCCCATCAGCACACCAAACTCAGGCGTGGTCATCCACTCCAGGAATTTGCGCGCCGCCTCTTTGTTAGCGTCAGGCGCCGCCGCGTTGAGGCCCATGCCGGCGTCCATGTGGAACGTCACGAAGCCCTGTTCCTGCCCCTCTGGCGCGGGAACGGCGAAAACGCTCCACTCGAAATCCGGCTCCTGCGACTCAAAGAACGGGATGTCCCACGAGCCGCCCATCCACATCGCCGCGTCGCCCAGCAGGAACAACTGCTGGCTGTCGTAGTAGGTCAGCGCTTCCTGGCCCGCGGGCAGGAAGGGCGCGATGTCGGCCACCGCCTGGAAGGCAGCCACGGCGTGCGGGTCGTTGAAGCAGCGCTCGCCGCTCAGGTAGGCCTGCCGGCCCTCGTAGCCGCCGATGAACGTCGGCGCCAGGTTCATGAACACGATTTCGGCAATCGTCCACTCATCGCCGCTGGCGTTGGCGAACGGCTCGTAGCCCGCGTCCTTGATGGCCTGCGCGGTCGTCAGCAGTTCTTCCCACGTCTGCGGAATCTCCAGGCCCAGCTCGGTGAACAGGTCCTGGTTGTAGTAAATGCCGTGCGACACAGCGATGAACGGCACGCCGTAGGGGAGGCCGTCGTCGGTCGCCCAGGGCGCGCGCGCCTCGGCCGTGAAGTTCTCCATCAGGCCCGGCAGGTCGTCCAGCGGCGCCAGGAAGCCCTCTTCAAAAAGCTGGCGCGAGGTCGCGTAGGATCGCAGGTAGAACAGGTCCGGCCCGGTGCCGCCCTCAAGCTGCGTGCGCAGGGTCGCGTTGTAGTCCGGCGGGTTGGTGGGGTCAAAATTGATCGTAATGTTAGGATAAATTGCGTGGAAAGCGTCGAGCAGCACCTGTATTTGCGCCACATCGTCCACCCGCCAGGACCCCATCGTCAGGGTAACCGGCTCGTCCTGCGCCAGTGCGCTGGCTGAAAACACCAACAGCAGCGCCAGTACAACAAACAACCATCTGTATCGCATAGAAAAGCTCCTTAAAAAATTCGACCGATTTTCCGCGAGGCGTTAACCTCAGGTAGAATTATAGCGAAACACGTCTAATCCGCCACTGCGCGTCTAGCGTCACCAGAGAGGTCAGAGCATGTCCGAGTATTATCAGCTCTCCGCCAAGTCGGCGCTCGCGGAACTGAACGCCACCCCCGCCGGGCTAACATCTGACGAAGCCGCCCTCCGGCTGAAACAGCACGGCCCCAACGCGCTGCCTCACGACGCCGGCCCTGGCGTGCTGAAGATTTTCCTGCGCCAGTTCGCCAACCTGATGGTCGTCATCCTGCTGATCGCGGCCGCCGTCTCGTATTTCCTGGGCGATATTAAAGATGTCATCATCATCCTGGTGATCGCCATCCTGAACGCCGTCCTGGGCACGTACCAGGAATACCGCGCTGAGCAGGCGCTGGCGGCCCTCAGCGCCATGCAGGTCCCGCGCGTGCGCGTGCGGCGCGGCGGCTCTGTCCATGAGGTGAGCGCGGAGGAGCTGGTTCCGGGCGACATCGTGCTGCTGGGCGAGGGCGACCGCGTCCCGGCGGACGGCCGCCTCATCGAAGCGGCCAATATGCAGATCGAGGAGGCGGCGCTGACCGGCGAATCGGTGCCGGTCAGCAAGTCTGCCCAGCCGATCCCCGGCAGCGACCCGGTGCCGCTGGGCGCGCGCACCAACATGGCTTACATGGGCACGTCCATCAACTTCGGGCGCGCGGAGATGGTCGTCACGGCGACCGGTCTCAAAACCGAGCTGGGCAAGATCGCCACCATGCTGATGGGCGTCGCGGAAACCGAAACGCCCCTGCAAAAGCGCATCAACCGGCTGGGCCAGGTGCTGGTGATCGGCGCGGTGGTCGTGGTGATCGCCGTCTTTATTCTGGGCATCGCCCGCGGCATCGCGCTCAATGACATGCTGATTACGGCGATCGGCCTGGCTGTCGCCGCCGTCCCGGAAAGCCTGCCCGCGGTGATCACCGTCGCGCTCTCGCTGGGCGCGGCGCGCATGGTGCAGCGCCACGCGCTCATCCGCCGCCTGCCCGCCGTCGAGACGCTCGGCTCGGTGACGATTATCTGCTCCGACAAAACCGGCACGCTCACCAAAAACGAAATGACCACCACCCAGCTCGCGCTGCCCGGCCGCGACGACGTGCTCGTGTCCGGCATCGGCTACGTGGCCGAAGGCGAGTTCCGCGAGCCGGACGGTGATCTGATGGACCCGATCAACGACCCGATCGTCGGGCGCTTTCTCAAGGCGATGGCGCTCTCGACCGACGCCTATCTGGAGCCAACCGGCGGCGACAACGGCTTCCAGGTGGTTGGCGACACCACCGAGGGCGCGCTGCTGGTGGCCGCGCAGAAAGTCGGCTGGACGCGGCAGCAGCTTGAGCAGGATATGCCGCGCGTCGCTGAGCTGCCCTTCAGCAGCGAACGCAAGGCCATGACGACCGTCCACCGCGTCGTGGGCGCTTCAGCGCACGGCCTGTTCTGCGACTGTGAGGTGGTCGCCATCACCAAAGGCGCGCCCGACCGGCTGATCGGCTGGGCCGCGCACGAGCACGCGCCCGACGGGCCGCGCCCGCTGACCGACGAGCGCCGGGGCGTCTGGCAGGCCAAAGTGGACGAGATGGCGGCGCAGGGCCTGCGCGTGCTGGGCGTCGCCTACCGCCCGCTGGAAAGCGTTCCGGCAGAGGTCAGGCCAGAGCTTGAGCGCGACCTGTGCCTGATCGGGCTGGTCGGCATCATGGACCCGGCCCGGCCCGAAGCGCGGGCCGCCGTCCAGACCGCGCGCGAAGCCGGCATCCGCAGCGTGATGATCACCGGCGACCACCTGCTCACCGGCGAGGCGATCGCGCGCGACCTGGGCATCCTTCAGCCTGAGCAGCACGGCATCACCGGCGTGCAGATTGATCAGATGTCCGACGACGAGCTGCGCCAGGCGCTCGAAACCACGTCGGCTTACGCGCGCGTCTCGCCAGAGCACAAGCTGCGGCTGGTGCGGCTGCTGCAGGAAAAGGGCCACGTCGTCGCCATGACCGGCGACGGCGTGAACGACGCGCCCGCGCTCAAACAGGCCGACATCGGCGTGGCGATGGGCATCACCGGCACAGAGGTCAGCAAGGGCGCCGCCGACATGGTGCTCACAGACGACAATTTCGCCTCGATCGTGGCGGCGGTCGAAGAAGGCCGCACCATCTACGACAACATCCGCAAGTTCATTCGCTATCTGCTCAGCTCCAACGTGGGCGAAATCCTGGTGATGTTCCTGGCGCTGCTGGTGGGCTGGCCGATCCCCCTGCTCGCCATCCAGATTCTGTGGGTCAACCTCGTCACCGACGGCCTGCCCGCCATCGCCCTCGGCTTCGAGCCGGGCGAGCCGGGCGTGATGAAACGCAAACCGCGCTCGCCGCAGGAAAGCATCTTCGCCGGCGGCCTGGGCGCGCGCGTGATCTGGATGGCGGTGGTGCTGGCGGCGGTCACGCTGGCCGGCTACTGGTGGGGGTTCAGCGCCTTCAACCTGGACATCAACGACGCGACGCTGAACCTGGAGGCGTTCAGCGCCGACGAGCTGGCGGCGCTGGTCGGCCCGGACGACGTGCCGGCCAACTGGGACAGCCTGACGCTGGCGGAACGCAGCGCGCTGCTGGGCGAAAACGAGGCCAGCGCGCAGCTCACGCTGGAGGAAACCGCCGCCAACCCACTGCTCAACCACGCCGAGCGCTATGCCCGCACCATCGCCTTCACGGTGCTGGCGCTGGGGCAGATTTTCCACGTGTCGGCCATCCACGCCGGCGTCGAACGGTCCTTCTTCCAGGCGTGGTTTAAGAAAAACCGCTTCCTGCTGTGGGCGGTGGTGGGCACGTTCGCGCTGCAGCTCGCCGTGGTTTACATACCGTTCCTGCAAAGCGCCTTTGAGACGGCCGCGCTCAGCCCGCGCGACCTGCTCATCTCGCTGGCGCTGGCGTCGCTGGTGCTGTGGGTGGTGGAGCTGGAGACGCTGGTGCGCGGGCGGCGGCGCAGCCCGGAAAAGGCTTGACTCGGCGCCCCAACTGGCTTACAATACGCAGTCTATGGTCGCTCACACACCTGTCATGTGCAAACCGGCTTTGGGCACGGCCCAAACGCCGTTTTTCGCGTGACAGGCCCGCGCCGACTCCGCTTATCAGCAGTTTGCAGCCTGAA